>JBBTJT010000051.1:0-56309 GCA_038059315.1 Gemmatimonadota bacterium | reverse complement strand
GAGCACGCCGCCGGGGGCAACGGTCGGCAGGCGCTGCGGCTGATGAGCCTGCACGACGTGTCGCAGCTGCCGGTGATGGACGGCACCAACTGCGTGGGATCGGTGAGTGAAGGCGTCCTGACGTCGAAGGGACTCGAGGACTCGAAGGTGCTCGACAAGTCGGTGGGCGACGTGATGGATGCGCCGTTCCCGGTGGTGGACGAAGGCCAGTCGGTGGACAGCGTCGTGAAGCTGGTGAGCAAGAGCAATCCGGCGGTGCTGGTGCGCCGCAACGGCGCGATGGCCGGCATCCTGACGCGGTCCGACCTGCTGCACTTCCTCATGGCCCGGTAGGCACCATGAAGATCACGGTGATGCTGGGCGGCGCCTCGGCGGAACGCGACGTGTCGCTTGCCTCGGGCGCACGGGTGGTGAGCGCGCTGCGCGCCCAGGGGCATGCGGTGACGCCGCTGGACCCGGCGCTGGGCGTGCTGAGCGAGGCCGTGTTCACCGAGCTGGTGCACGACGCCATGAAGCGTGAGCCGCCGACGCTGGAGCAACTGCGCCGCCTGGAGAGGTCGCAGCTGAGCCCGATCCTGACGACCCTGCCCGCCGTGCGCGAGGCGGACATCGTCTTCCTGGCGCTGCATGGCGGGCAGGGTGAGGACGGGACGCTGCAGGCGATGCTCAATGCCGCCCAGGTGCGTTACACCGGAAGTGGCCACCTGGCCAGCGCGCTGGCCATGGACAAGGACCTGTCGAAGACGCTGTTCCGGTCGGCGGGGGTGACGACGGCCGACTGGCTGATGGCGCCGGCGACCGAGGAGCAAGTGGAAGCGGCGCTGGGGTGGCCGGTGATCGTGAAACCGTCGAAGCAGGGATCGACGGTGGGGCTGGCCAAGGTCGATGCCCCTGCCGGGCTGGCATCGGCAGTGCAAGAGGCGTTCCTGTATGACGACGAGGTGATGATTGAACGGTTCATTCCGGGACGGGAACTGACGGTTGGCATCCTCGGCGACGACGCGCTGCCCGTGGGCGAGATCATCCCCACGCACGAGTTGTACGACTACGAGTGCAAGTACACGGCGGGGATGGCGCAGGAGGAATTCCCCGCGAAGCTGGCCTCATCGCAGCGCTCCGCGATACAGGCGCAGGCGCGGCGGGCGTTTCGCGCGCTGAAGCTCGACGGGTACGCGCGCATTGACTTCCGCATGCTGAAGGACGGAACATTCTACTGCCTGGAAGCGAACACGCTTCCGGGGATGACCGAGTTGAGCCTTATTCCGCAGGCGGCAGCGGCGGCGGGGATCTCATTTCCAGCACTGTGCGAGCGAATCGTGCAGTTGGCCTTGCGCACGAAGGGAGGTAGCACCTGATGACGATTCCGCGGATGGCCGCGGCCGCGCTGGCCGGCGTGCCGGCGGGGGTGCAGGCCCAGGGCGTCTGGGCGGGGCGCCGGCAGCTCTTCGTGCGCTTCGCCGGGGAGGCCGAAACGGCCACGATGTACACGTCGTCAGCCCTGCTGAAGGAGATCGAACGGCAACTGACGCGATCGAAATTCCACTCAATCGCCATTGGGGGCCGCGACCCGCTGGGGAACCTCGAATTCCTGACGGCGGCCTTTGGCAACGTCAAGCTGTCCCTGCCGCTGATGCTGGACAGCGATGGCCAGCGTCCCGAGGCCCTGGCCCTGCTGGCGCCGAATCTCGCGCTGGCGCAGGTGACGGTGGATTTCGTCGGACCGGATGGCACCCGGGCGAGCGCAATCGAGACGCTGGCGGCGGCGGAGGGGACCGGCTGCGCCCACGCGCTGGTGCTGTGTCCCAAGGAAGACACGATAGACGGCCAGATGTTGCGGCTCATCGAACAGGCGCACGCCACCAGCGCCAAGACCCAGGTGCTCATCCACCCATTCCTCACCGGCGAACCGCCGGTGCTGGACCGTCGCTGGGCGACGCTGCTCGAGCACGCCGTAGAGCTGCACGCGGACACCCGCCTGGCACTGCGGCTCCCTGCACCTGCCGGCCTGCGCTGACGATATTCCGGCCATGAGCTTCTCCGAACCAACCACCGCCGACTTCCGTCCGTCTCGCCACATGGGCGCGGCGGTGACCTGGCTGCTGGGCATCAACAGTGCCGTCTATTTCCTTCAGCTGACGGTGGTGGACCCCAGCGACATGTTTGCGGCCCTCGGGTTTCACTCGAGGGACATCGGGGGGCTCGGTCGCGCGTGGTGGACCATCGGCACGTACATGTTCGTGCACGGAGGCTTCTGGCACCTGGCGCTGAACATGTACACGCTCTGGCTGTTCGGTCCACGCCTCGAAGCGACATGGACACCGGGCGCGTTCACGCGCTACTACCTGTTCTGTGGCCTCGGCGGCTGGTTCCTGCACTTGTTCGTGCCCGGCGATGGGGTGCTGATTGGCGCCTCGGCCGCGGTGATGGGCGTGATGCTCGCCTACGCCACGCTATGGCCGCACGAGATCCTGTACCTGTTTGGCGTGGTGCCGATCACGGTGCGCTGGCTGATGGTGCTGGTGGTGCTGACCAACCTGGTGGGCGGCATGACGGCGGTGCCGGGAAGCGGCATCGCCTACTTGGCGCACCTGGGCGGGCTTGGCGCGGGGTGGCTCTATCTGCGGACACTGGCCACCGTGAACCTGTCCAGCTTGCGGCGGCACGTGGAGCCGGCCCCCGACCTGCCCGAGGAAGACCTGCCGCGCGCCGTGCCAAAGTCGCATCGCGCACCCCGCGGCCGCGATGCCGACGATGCCGTGGCGCGCAGCAAGGCGGTGACGTCGCGCCGCCGCGCGGCCACGCGCCCGAGCCAGGCGGACGTTCCGAAAACCGGAGAAATCGACGCGGCGAGCCTCAACCGCGTGCTCGACAAGATTTCCGCCGAAGGGCTGGCCAGCCTGACAACGGAAGAACGCCAGCTGCTCGACGACGCGTCGAAGCGGCGCCGCCAGGACTGACATGCCACGTGCCGACTTGCTGGAGACCTTCGCGAATCCGTTCGCCGGACGCGACTACGAAATTCACATGACGTGCGACGAATTCACGTCGCTCTGTCCCATGGGCGGCATCGAGTCGGATGCCGCCGACCTGCAGTTGCTTTCGGGCGGCGCGCCCGATTTTGGCACGATCCACATCACCTATACACCGTCCGAACTGTGCCTGGAGCTGAAGAGCCTGAAGCTCTACCTGTGGAGCTTCCGCAATGACGGCATCTTCTACGAGCGTGCGGTGAACCAGATCCTCGATGACCTGTCGGCGGCCTGCAAGCCGGCGTCGATGACGGTGGTGGGCGACTTCAACGTGCGCGGCGGGATCAAGAGCGTGATTACCGCGAGGCACTCCGCCTCGAAGGGGTGAGATCGGGGGGCTGTCTCTCACGGGGGTTCGGGGGCTCTCACGAAGACCGGAGTGATGCGAAGGACACGGAGACTGCAAAACACTTGAGGGGGCTCGGCGGACGGTACTCTCTGCCAAGCCCCCTTAAGTGTCTTGCAGCCTCCGAGTCCTCCGTCTCCCTTCGGTCTTCGTGAGAGATTACGGTCTTCGTGAGAGACAGGAAGGCTACTCGACAAACGGAATCGAGCCGGAGTGCCAGCCGATGGAACCGCGGCGCCCGGGATTCCAGCGCGGATAAGTGCCGAGCCGGCGCATGGCGCGCGCGGCAGCGGTCATTTCGGCGATGACGGTTTCGAAGATCGACTCGCCGAACGCGTGGTCGAACTCCAGGAAGAAGCGATAGCTCCACGGCTCACCTGTCGGCCGCGTCTCGAGGCGGTGGATGTCCACGCCATGACGCGCCAGCGGCTCGAGCACGGCGAGCAGCGCACCCGGACGGTCGGCATGCGAAAAGAGCAGGGTGGTGCGCGCCGGCGTACCTGCCGAGAGCACGGCGGGCGAGCGGGAGATCACGAGAAAGCGGGTCTGGTTATCCGCCCGATCCTCGATGTCGGGCATGAGGATGCTGAGCTTGTAGCGGCTTGCTGCTCCGCGGCTGGCGATGGCCGCGATTTCAGGGTCGGCCACGTTGGCGACGTCAAAGGCCGCACCTCCGGTGTCGTAGACGGGATGCAACTCGAGGCGCGGATTCCTGGCAAAGAACGCGCCGCATTGGGCCAGCGCCGCTGGATGGCTGAGCACCATCTTGACGCCCTCGAACGTCGATCCAGGCGGCCCGAGCAGGCAGTGGTGGACGTTGACCACGGTTTCGGCGACGACGTGCAGGTCCTCGCTGGCGGCGATGGCGTCGTGCGCGGCGGCAATGGCGCCGACGATCGTGTTCTCGATGGGGAGCACGCCACGCTCGGCCGCGCCGGACTGCACGGCGCGCACGACGTCACCAAAGTCCCGGTGGGGAAGCGGCTCCGCGTTGCCCTGCCACAGTTGCTGGATGGCCTCCTCGGAGAAGGCTCCCAGCTCACCCTGAAAGGCGACGCGGATCGGCGGCGTGTCGCCCATGTCAGCGCGCGACCTGCTGCACGTCAAGCACGGCGATGGGTCCCAGCTGGAGCGCCTCGATGCCGGCGCGGATCTTCGCCAGGTCACCGACGACGACAAGCGTTGCGGTGCCGGCAGGAAGGTACTGGCGGGCGACGCGCTGGACATCGGTAGCGGTCACCTGATTCACCTTGGACACGAAGTCGCCGAGCGACGTGAGCGGGAGGCCGAAGTAGCCGAGGGAGACAAGCTGGCCGGCGATCTGCGCGTTGGTCTCGAATCGCTGCGGAACGCCCAGGGCCACGTAGGCCTTGGCACGTTCGAGTTCGGCGGCATCGACCATGAGGTCACGCAGCATCTTCACTTCCCTGAAGATCTCGACGAGGGAGCTGTCGGTGACATTGGAACGCACGCCGCTGGAGATGACGAACGGTCCAGGCAGCGGCTGCCAGCTGAACTGCGAGCTGATGCCGTAGGTGTACCCCCTGGTCTCGCGCAGGTTGGAATTCAGCCGTGACGAGAACGAGCCGCCGAGAATGGTGTTCATCACCATCAGGGCCGGATAGTCCGGACTGAGGCGATCGGCTCCGGGCGCGCCGAGGTAGATGACCGATTGCGGGGCGTTGGGCTTGTCGACCAGGTAGATCTTCACCTGCGCATTGCTCACCGGCTTCACGGTGACGGCAGCCATTGTCCGCGCCGTCGCGCCGCGCGTCCAGCCGTTGAAGCGCCTGGTGAGGAGGGTGCGCATCTCGGAGACGGTGACGTCGCCGACGATCACGAACTTCGCGCGTTCGGGAACGAAGGTCTGGTCATAGAAGCCGCGCACCATCGCCGAGTCGAGCGCGGCGGTGGCGGCCGAGTCGCCGTCGCTTGGACGGTGATAGGGGTGTCCTGGCGGAAACACGAGCTGGTTGAAGGCGAGCAAAGCCAGGATGTTGGCATTGTCGCGGCGCTGCAGGATGCCGGCCAGGCGCAGGTCGCGCTGGCGCCGGACGTCGGCCGCGCGGAACAACGGGCGAAGCACGACATCGCCCAGCAGATCGAGCGCCTGTTCGAGCGTGCGCCTGGGGACGTTCAGCGAGATGGTGAAGGCGTCGGTACCGGCGCTGGCAAAGAGCTGCGCGCCGAGGAAGGCGAGTTCGCTCTGCAGCGCGTTGGCGTCACGCGTACCCGCGCCCTCGGTGAGCATGCGGGCGGTGAAGGACGCGAGGCCCGGCTGGCTGGCGTCCAGCTTGGTCCCGCCGACGATGACCAGCGTAAGCTGCACGAGCGGGAGCTCGTGCTGCTGGACGAGCTGCAACGTGACGCCGTTGGAGAGCGAGGTGCGTTCGAGCATCGGGAGCTTCAGCGCAGGAGGCGCGTCGAGCGGTGGCGCCTGGGTGCGGTCGAACGCCTGTCCGAAGGCGAGTGCCGGCGCGAGGGTGCAGAGGATGAGTACGGAGTGCTTCATCATTGGATGATCGCCTTCTTGGCCGCGAGGTCGAGTTTACCCAGAGGGACGACCGAAGCCATCACGCGACTGGTGCGCAGGTACTGCTTGGCGACGCGCTGGACGTCGGCCGCGGTGACGGCACGATAACGGTCAAGATCGGCCTGGAACGAGTCGGGGGTGCCCGTCTGGTAGTAGTACGCATTCAGGCGGTCGGCCTTGCCGCCCACCTGTTCGATGCCGCGCAGGAAGGCGGCCTCGGTGGCATTGCGCGCCTGCTCGAGTTCTCGTGCCGTGGGACCCTCGGCGGCGAGGCGCGCCAGCTCGGCGTCGATGACGGTGCGCAGCGTGTCGAGCCCGCGACCAGGACGCGCGGTCGCGACGACCGAGAAATCACCGTCGAGGCGCTTGCCGTCCTGGTAGGAATTGACATTGGTGGCAATCTCGCCGTTGTAGACCAGCGCCTGCGTGAGGCGGCTGGTGCGCGAACCGGCGAGGACGTAGGCCGCGATGTCGAGAGCCGCATCATCGCCATGCCAGCCCTTCACGGTATGCCAGTTGAGGTAGAGTCTCGGGAGTTGCACGCGGTCTTCAAGAACGATCGCCGTGTCACGGACGGAGAACGGGGCAGGAACGGGACGATCGAGGACGGGACCGCGCGGAATGTTGCTGAAATACTTGCGAACGTGGGCGCGCACGTCGTCGGGCTTCACGTCACCGGCGACGACCAGCGTGGCATTGTTCGGGGTATAGTAGCGGCGGAAGAAGTCCTTGACGTCCTCGACCGACGCCGCCGAGAGGTCGGCCATGGAGCCGATGACCGGCCACGAGTACGGATGGGTCGCCGGGTAGAGCAGCTTGGGCAGGTGGTCGTTGACCATGCCGTAGGGCTGGTTCTCGTAGCTCTGGCGGCGCTCGTTCTTCACGACGTCGCGCTGGAGGTCGACCTTGGGGCCGTCCATGGTGGGGAGAAGCCACCCCAGACGGTCGGCCTCGAGCCACAGCATGAGGGGAAGCGCGGAACTGGGCCCGTTCTCGTAGTAGTTGGTGCGGTCCTCGGTGGTGGAGCCGTTGTTGTTGGCGCCGGCAGCCTCGAGGAGGCGGTCGAATTGCGGGTAGGGCGCGTTCTGCGAGCCCATGAACATCAGGTGCTCGAACAGGTGGGCGAAGCCGGTGCGGCCAGATTTTTCGTCACCGGAACCGACGTGAAACCAGACGTTGGTGGTGACCACGGGAACGGAGTGATCCTCGTGGATGATGAGGGTCAGGCCGTTGGGGAGGGTATCGACGGTGGCCGGGACGCGAAGCGGCGCATTTTGCGCGGCGGCGAGTGCCGGGGCCCCGGCGACGGCGAGTGCAAGTATGAGGAGGCGCATCGGGTGGTTGTTGGGCATTCTTGATAATACGAGGTACACCGGGTGGGGTCACGCGGAGTGCACAGGGCACAGGCACAGTGGAGTGCACAGGGTGGAGGCACAGTGGGGTGCAGAGGGCGGGTGCGGGGGTTTTTCAAGGGCTTCCCCCTTCATCTAAGGCCCTGTCCTGACTACAATTACAGATTACGGCCAGGTAGCTCAGTTGGTAGAGCAGCGGACTGAAAATCCGCGTGTCGCCGGTTCGATTCCGGCCCTGGCCATACAGTAGAAAACGACAGAAAACGACAGAGTGCTACAGAGGACGACAGAACGCCCGGGCCGCCATGGCTCGGGCGTTCTGGCATCCGAGGCGGCGGTGACTCCGAGGGTCCAGCCTCGCGTGGCCGGACTACTCGTGCCGGAGCGCCTCGATCGGATCGAGCGCCGACGCGCGCCGGGCCGGCCAGACCCCGAAAATGAGGCCAATGGCGCTGGCGAAGGTGAACGCCATGACGATTGACTGTGCGTCAACGGCAGTCTTCCAGCCCATGGAGCTGCTGAGTTGCATGGCGCCGAGCATGCCAGCGGCAACGCCCAGCGCACCGCCGAGCACGCAGAGGATGACCGCCTCGGCGAGAAACTGGAACAGGATGTCCTTGCTGGTCGCGCCAAGCGCCTTTCGGACGCCGATCTCGCGCGTACGCTCGGTGACCGAGACCAGCATGATGTTCATGATCCCGATGCCACCGACCAGGAGACTGACGGCGGCGATGCCGGCGAGGAGCAGCGTGAAGGTCCGCGTGGTCTCGCCCATCGTCTCCAGGATATCGGCCTGATTGCGAATGGTGAAGTCGTCGGGGCGGTCGGGGCGCAGCTTGTGCGAGCGACGAAGCGCCGCCTGGATTTCAGCCATCGCGACCGTGATGGAATCTTCCGAGCTGACCAGCGTCCAGATGTCGTTGAGACGGCCCGTGCCGAAGATTTCGGACCGCCCGGCCTGGAATGGAATGAGGATTTGCTGATCGCCGTCCCCGCCCGCTGACGCACCCTTCGGGGCAAGCACGCCGATGACGGTGAAGGCGCGGCCGGCAATGCGCACCTGCTCCCCGATCAGCGCCTCGCCATCGTCCACGTTCAGCAGTCGCAGCAACTCCGACCCGAACACGGCGACCTTCCGGCGGGCATTGTCGTCGGCGGCGCCGAACATGCGGCCGTTGGCGAGCTTGAATCCGCGAACCTCGAGGAAGTTCGGCGGGGTGCCGGTAATCTGGACGTTCGTGTTCCGGTTCTTCCACACGACCTGCAGGTCGCGGTCCTGCTGCCAGTTGACAGCCACGACATTGGGTGACCGCTCGCGAATCATCTCGACGTCCTTCGTCGTCAGCTTTGTGGTCGACGCCGTGTGGACGCCACCGTGCTGAACGCGCTGCGGATTGATCTGCAGGATCGTGGTGCCCAGGCGGGCAATCCGGTCCCTGATGGCGTTCTGCGCGCCATTGCCCAGCGCGACCATGGTGATGACCGCCGCGATGCCGATGACGATACCGAGCATCGTGAGCAGCGAGCGCATGGTGTTCGCGCGCAGCGCATCAATGGAAATGCCGAGTGTCTCGAGGAGCGGCAGTTTCATGGGAGAAGCCGACAGAGTACTACAGAGAACGACAGAGGACGACAGAACGTTAGGGGTGTGCGGCCCGTGGCGACGACACTCCGGAATTCCCTGACATGCCTGCCGGAATCGGCCCGATTGCGCCGTCCTCCAGAAGTGCCATATTCGCGGTGCATCGACAGAGCGGTCATCTGTTGGTGAGACCATCCTCAGGGACGCCGATGGATGGGCGCAACGCGGAGTTCGACCACGCGTTGCAGGTTGCGAGGTCGCTGGACGCAACCGGAATTCCTGCTTGACGGGAACGCCTGAGTCGGGACCGCCCGACAAGGGAAAGAAGCTCGGCCGGCCATGTATCGCATGGCGCGTCGAAACAACCAAGACCGGGCTTCGCCAGCACACAGAGCCCTCGTTTCCAGCAGCGATGCTGCGGAGACGAGGGCTCTGTAGTTGTGTGGCACGGATCAGTGCCGAGGATCGTACGAAAGGGTCGCGCGTCGTAACTTCGGGACGCCAGGCAACGGTTGGTCGTCTCAGTGTGTCTCATTCCGACGCGCCGACGCGCCGACGCGGCGGCGCAGGAAACGCCCGGCGGACATTTGCTGTCCTGTAACTTGATTGCCATCAAGCGCTTGGCTCGAATCGACGTCCTCTCACCCCCTACCCGAGATCCCGATGTCCTGTGTTCGCTCGCTGCTGGCCGGCGCCATGGCATTCCTGGCGATCACGGTCCCGCTCTCGGCTCAAGGCACCGGAAATCCGGCGAGCGATACCGTGCAGAATACGGCGCTGCGCGCCTATCTCGACTGCAACGAGCGAGGTTGCGACCGCGACTTCCTGGTGACGGAGATGAAGTGGGTGAACTGGATGCGCGAGCGGCTGGACGCCGAGTTCCACCTGCTGGTGACCTCGCAAGCCACAGGGTCTGGGGGGAGTCGATACGCGGTGGTGGCCATCGGGCAAAAGCAGTTCGCGGGGAAGTCGGATACGCTGCACTTCACGGCGAATCCGAATGACGCCGATGACATTCGGCGGCGCGGGCTGCTGCGGGTGATCGGTCAACTGTTGTTGCCGTACGCGGCCAAGACACCGCTGGGAGATCGACTTTCGGTCAGTTTTGCGGCGCCGAGTGGCAGTGCGGGCAAGCCCGGCGCGGCGGCCAAGGACCGGTGGAATTTCTGGACCTACAGCATATCGGCAAACGGCTACGCCAGCGGCGAGAAACGGCAATCGTCCGGCCGTCTCAGCAACAGCGTGGATGCGAATCGCACGACCGAAGCGTGGAAGATCCGGTTCAACGGCAATTTCTCCTACGACCAGTCAAAGTACTCGCTGAGTGACAGCACCACGTTCACGAACCTCCAGCGCAACTTCGGCGCCAGCGCGCTGGTGGTGAAGAGCATGACCCCGCACGTGTCGATGGGTGGGCGCGTGAACGCTCGCAGGTCCGACTATTACAACACCGACCTGAACGCGACGGCCGCCGGCGCCGTGGAGTGGGATTACTACCCCTACGAGCAGTTTGCCCGACGGAAGCTCACCGTGCTTTACACGCTGGGCGTGCAGCAGTTTCGCTATCGTGAGACGACGATCTACGAGAAAGACCGGGAAACGCGTCCCGTGCACACGCTGAACGTCGGATTGTCGGCACGGCAGCCATGGGGATCGGCGAACGTCTCGCTGAACGGTTCGCAGTTCCTGAATACGCTGAAGTACAACAACGTCGGTGTCAGTGGCGGCGTGGATGTGCGAGTAGGCCGCGGCTTCTCGTTGAACCTGTTCGGCAGCGCGTCACGCGTGCGCGACCAGCTCTACCTGCCGCGCGGCCAGGCGACGAACGAGGAAGTGATCGCGCGCCAGCAGTCGCTGTCGACGGGGTACCGGTACTTCGGGTTTGCGGGACTTCGCTACCAGTTTGGCTCAATCTTCAATTCCGTGGTCAACCCGCGCTTTGAAAGCCTCGGCGGGGGCGGGCAGACGATGATGTTTTCGTTCTGAGAGAGAGAACGACAGAAGACGACCTATCTGTCGATACGGAACTGGACGGGAAACTCCACGAGCTGCCGCACGGGGCGACCGCCGACGCGCGCCGGCGAAAAGCGCAGGCGGGGCAGCGTAGCCTGCACGGCCAGTGCAAAGGCGGGGTGCGTGCTCTCGACCACCTGTGCCGTTCCGAGCTCGACACGGCCGAGCGTGTCGACGACGAAACTGAGGCGCGCCATCCCCTCGACGCCGGCGTGCTTCAGCGACTGGGGAAAGCGCGGAAGCGGTGAGCGCTTGTCGAGCACGACCGGAATCTCGACCTGATTGATGAGTAGCGCGCCGGCTCCGGGCAGCGGACCCGGATCGGGAGTTCCGGCGCGAGTGGGGTTACCGATCCGGAACTCGATTGGCTGATCGGTATTGACGATTGCGCGCAGCGAATCCACCGGCGGGATGCCGTTGGGCACCTCGATGGGCACGTTGACGATGCTGGGACCGGCCGGCAACGGCGAAATCGGAGCTGGCGGTCGTGGTACGGGTGCAACCTTGGGCGGCTCAGGAACCGGCGCGTAGACCGGACGCACAACCTCCGGGCCGTGCGACGTTCGTGGCTCCCTGGCGTGCGAGGTGGTGATGATGGCGCCGGCGATGAGGATGCCGTGCAGCAGCACGCTGGCGGCAAATCCCGCGGGCGAACGGCGGTGGCCGGGGCGCGACTCAATCAGGAGCGAAAACATGAGCCCTCCGTGAGAGGATCTACATCGATCGTACCCGCGACGGGTTGAGCGGCGGTGGAGGCAGGGTTACGGAATGATGAAGAGCCGGTGAGAAGACGGTGGGCGAGAACCGGCGGATCGCTTGCCGACGGCAGCTCCTGTTGGCAGGTTCCGGCACGAGGATTCCGACCATGATCACACCGACCATTGCCCACGACCCGGCGCTCGACGCGCTGTGGATGCCATTCACCGCCAACAAGGCGTTCAAGGCGAAGCCGCGACTGCTGGTGAGCGCCAAGGACATGCACTATCAGTCGGACGACGGCCGCCAGATACTGGACGGCACCGCTGGATTGTGGTGCGTGAATGCCGGGCATTGCCGTGCGCCCATTGTCGAGGCGATTTCACGGGCGGCGGCGACGCTCGATTTCGCACCGGGCTTCCAGATGGGACACCCGGCGAGCTTCCAGCTGGCCACGAAGCTCAAGGGGATACTGCCCGCCGGCATCGACCACGTGTTCTTCTCGAATTCGGGATCGGAGGCGGTGGACAGCGCGCTGAAGATCGCCCTGGCGTACTACCAGGCGCGCGGGGAGCCACAGCGCACGCGTTTCGTGGGCCGCTCGCGCAGTTATCACGGCGTCGGGTTCGGCGGCATCTCGGTCGGCGGGATCGAGACGGTCAGGAAGGCGTTTTCCGCGCAGCTGCTCCCGCAGGTGGATCACCTGCCGCACACGCACGACCTGGCGCAGAACGCCTTCACGAAGGGCCAGCCGTCGTGGGGTGCGCACCTGGCCGACGCGCTCGAGGGGATCATCGCCGAGCACGGCGGCGGGACGATCGCCGCGGTGATCGTGGAGCCAGTGGCCGGATCGACCGGCGTGCTGATCCCGCCCAAGGGCTACCTGGAGAAGCTGCGCGCCATCTGCGATCGGCACGGCATCCTGCTGATCTTCGACGAAGTGATCACCGGCTTCGGACGGCTCGGATCGCCCTTCGCCGCGCAGCACTTCGGCGTGATTCCCGACATGCTCACGGTGGCGAAGGGCGTCACCAACGCGGCGGTGCCGTTGGGGGCCACGTGCGTGAAGGGGATGATCTACGACACCGTGGTCAATGCGACGGAGCAGGGCATCGAGTTCTTCCACGGCTACACGTACAGCGGGCATCCCCTGGCAGCGGCGGCGGGACTCGCCACCCTCGACCTCTATGCGTCGGAGGGCATCTTCGAGCGCGCCGCCTCGCTGGCCCCGGCGTGGGAGGCCGCGGTGCACTCCCTGCGCGACGCCCCGCACGTCATCGACGTGCGCAACCTGGGCCTGGTCGCCGGCATCGAACTGGACGCGCGCGCCGGCGCACCGGGGACGCGCGCGTACGACGTGTTCGTGGACTGCTTCTTCAACCAGAACGCGCTGCTCCGGACGACCGGCGACATCATTGCCCTGTCACCGCCCCTGATCATCAGCGAGGCGCAGATTGGGGAGCTGGCGGCGAAGGTGCGCAAGAGCCTGGAACGGGTGAAATAAGTAGCTGGTTGATACTAAATAAGCCACGCGATCACGAGATCACGAGATCACGAGATCACGAGATCACGAGATCACGAGATCACGCGATCGCGAGGGCACGAGATCACGAACGCGCGAAATCACGAACGCACACGAGAGAGCCATGCGACGTGTCCTGCTCATGATGGCGCTGGTGAGTTCCGCTGCCGACGCGCAACGCCCGCGTGCCCGCGACCTGGGCATTGCGTCGCTGATCGGCGGCACGCCGGGCGCGCTGGACGCGATCACCGACGTGAAGGGCGTGGAAGTCGGACAGGCGACGCTCATCCGGGGTGAGCCGGGACCACTGCGGGTAGGCGTGGGGCCGGTGCGCACCGGAGTGACGATCGTGCATCCGCGCGGGCGCACCAGCGGCGACCCGGTGTTCGGCGCGTGGTTCACGCTGAACGGCAATGGCGAGATGACGGGGACGACCTGGCTGCAGGAAGGCGGCTTGCTCGAGGGGCCAATCGGCATCACCAACACGCACAGCGTCGGCGTGGTGCGTGATGCGATCCTGCAGTGGCAGGTGGGCAAGCCCGGGATGCAGCCGTGGGGACTGCCGGTGGTCGCCGAGACGTACGACGGCGGGCTGAACGACATCAACGGCTTTCACGTGAAGGCGGAGCACGCGCTGGCGGCACTCGAGGACGCCCGTGGCGGCGTGGTGCCCGCCGAGGGCGCCGTGGGTGGCGGTACGGGAATGATCTGCCAGGGGTTCAAGGGAGGCATTGGCACCGCTTCGCGCGTCCTCACGGCGGGGCAGGGCGGCTACACCGTGGGCGTGCTGGTGCAGTGCAACTTCGGTTCGATGCGTGACATGCGCGTGGCGGGGGTTCCGGTTGGTGCCGAACTCATCGACCTGGCGGCGTGCACGGCAAGTGATACGCCCACCGAACCGCCGCCGCAGCGTCCGCGATGCGGCGCGCCGCCGCCATCCGGCGCGGGCACCGACGAACTGGAACTCGACTCGATCATCGTGATCGTGGCCACCGACGCGCCGCTGGTGCCGCACCAGCTCAGGCGCATCGCGACGCGCGTGGCACTGGGCGTGGGTCGCACGGGCGGCTACGGGGGCAACGGGTCGGGGGACATCTTCGTGGCATTCTCGACGGCGAACGCCGGAGCCGCCGAAGCCAAGGACACCCTGCGCGTGACGATGATGTCGAACAACGCCATCTCGCCACTGTTCACGGCGACGGTGCAGGCCACGGAGGAGGCGATCCTGAACGCGATGCTCGCCGCCGACACGATGACGGGGGCGAACTTCCTCCGCGTGCACGGGTTGCCCGCCGATCGCGTGGTGGCGATGCTGAAGAAATTCGGGCGAATGAAATAGGGACGGGAAGGAGGGCTCTCACGGAGACCGGAGTTCAACGGAGGTCACGGAGAGAGCAACAGCTTTCAAGGGGGCTCGGCGGATGGTACTGTCCGTCCACGCCCCCCACGTGTTCGTCGTTCTCCGTGTCCTTCGATTTGCTCCGGTCTCCGTGAGAGACCCCGTGAGAGACCTCGCGAGAGACCTCGTGAGAGACCCCGTGAGCGACTCAGCGAAGCAGCGGCATCGTGAACGAGGCCGCATCCGCACCAGCCGGCCAGCGGGTGGTGATCGTCTTCAGCCGCGTGTAGAAGCGGATACCGTCCATGCCGTGCTGGTTGTGGTCGCCGAACGCCGATTCCTTCCAGCCGCCAAACGAATAGAACGCCAGCGGCACGGGAATTGACACGTTGATGCCGACCATGCCGCACTGCACGCGACGGGCAAACTCCCGCGCGGCGCCGCCGCTGCGGGTGAAGATGGCCACGCCGTTGCCGTACCGATGCGCATTGCACAGGGTGAGCGCCTGCTCGGGCGTGTCGACGCGTACCACGCACAAGACGGGGCCGAAAATCTCCTCGCGGTAGATCTCCATCGCTTCGGTGACCCGGTCGAACAGCGAACCGCCGAGGAAGAAGCCATGGCCGGTGGTCGCCTTATGCGCGCGACCATCGACCACCAGCTGGGCGCCCTCGCGCACGCCCTGGTCGATGAATCCACGCACGCGGTCGCGATGCGCGGCAGTCACCAGCGGACCCATGTCACTGGCCGCGTCGGTCGGCGCACCCACGCGAAGCGTGGCCACCCGATCGGCAAGCCTGGGCACCAGCGCATCGGCGGTGGCATGGCCGACCACCACAGCCACTGAAATGGCCATGCAGCGCTCGCCGGCCGATCCATACGCAGCGCCCATCAGCGACTCGATCACCTGGTCGAGGTCGGCGTCGGGGAGCACCACGAGGTGGTTCTTGGCGCCACCCATGGCCTGCACGCGCTTGCCGTGATGCGCGGCGGTCTCGTAGACATGCCGGGCGATCGGGGTTGACCCGACAAAGCTGACGGCGTGCACGCGCGCATCGGCGAGGAGCGCATTGACGGCCTCGGCGTCTCCGTTGAGCACATTGAAGACCCCTGGCGGGCCACCAGCCTCCACGAAAAGCTCGGCGAGACGCAGGGGGCACGAGGGATCGCGCTCCGACGGCTTGAGGATGACGGCGTTGCCACAGGCGAGGGCGGGGCCGAGCATCCACAGGGGGACCATGGCGGGAAAGTTGAACGGCGTGATGGCGGCGACCACGCCAAGCGGCTGGCGCAGCGAATGCATGTCGATGCCGCCGGACACCCCATCGCTGAACTCGCCCTTCATGAGGTGCGGAATACCACAGGCGAACTCGATGACCTCGATGCCGCGCAGCACTTCACCGTGCGCGTCGGCCAGCACCTTGCCGTGCTCGGCGGTGATGAGACGGGAAAGTTCATCGATGCTGGCCAGGCAGAGCTCGCGAAACCGGAACAGGATCCGCGCGCGATCGACGCCCGAGCGCTGGCCCCAGGCCGGGGCGGCCGACAGGGCATCGGCGATGATGTGTTCGATGTCGGTGGCGTCGGCGAGCGGCAGGTGGGCGGCAACCTGCCCGGAGGCCGGGTTGAACACGGGCGCGGTGCGCGAGGAATGCGCGGTGAAGCGCGCGCCGCCGGCGAAGTGCGTGAGCAAATGGGGCGTCATGCTGCAAAACTACGGTCGCTCACCGAGGCGAGCCACCCGAGCCGCCGACCGGTGTCAGGCCTTCTGGCGGAGTCCCAGCCGCAGGATGCGCTCGAGGAGGTCGGGATACTCGACGCCGGCATGGCGGGCGGACGAGGCGAATTCCTCCTTCTCGGCGATCTCGGGATTCGGGTTCGCCTCGAGGAAGAAGAGATGGCCGTTCGCATCGAGGCGAAAATCGAGCCGTGCGTAGCCGCTGAGCTCGAGGATGCGGTAGATGCGCTTGCTGACGTGCGCCGCCTCGGCCGCGAGCTCGGGCGTGAGCTCGGCGGGACGGATGTCGATGCCGTGGCGTTCCTGGTACTCGATGTCGTGCTTGGCGCGTGCGGTGGCGATGAGCGGCTCATCGGCGGCGCGCTTGTCGGCGACCAGTTCGAAGGTGGGGAAGGCGACCAGTCGCTCATTGCCGATGACGCTGACGTACAGTTCACGCCCGTCGATGAACTGTTCGGCGATGGCATCCGTGCCGATGCGCTCGTGCACGAAGCGCACGCGCTCGACGAGCTTCTCGTCGGTGTCGACGATGGACGCCTTGGCGATGCCGACGGAGGCGTGCTCGATGAGCGACTTGACGATCAGGGGAAACTGCAGGTGTGCCGGACGGCGCACCTTGCGCGCCATGGGGAACACGGCGAAGTCGGGGACGCGGATGCGGTGGTAGGTGCAGAGCTTCTTGGAGAGCGCCTTGCCGCGCGAGAGGATCATGCCACGCGGGTTGCAGCCGGTGTACGGGATGCGGAGCAGTTCGAGGTAACTGACGACATTGTGGTCGAAGACGACCTCGCCGTGGAACTCCTCGAGCAGGTTGAAGACGACATGCGGCTGGAACGACTCGACGGCATCGCGTACCGGGGCGAGTTCGTACTGCACGCCGAGCGGGCGCACCTCGTGGCCGCAACCGCGCAGCCTGCTGACGACGTCGAACTCCGTCTTCCACACATTGATGTCCTTCTCGCTCTGGTCCTCGAGCGAATCGGGGGGCACCAGTTGCGGATGCATGAGGGCGAGCACGCGGACCTTCTTCATACGACGATCCAGTCGCGGCGGCCGTGCTTGGAAAGGAATTCCATCGTGCGGGCGGTGAGCAGGACCATGAAATCGGTGAGGAGCTGTCGTTCGCGGCCCGTCACGCGGAGCTTCAGCTCGCGGCACCGGCCAATCATGTCGTTGAGGACCTGGTCGAGCGTGAACTGGTATTCACCGGTCCAGCGCGAGACGACACGCCGGATCTCGCGCCGGTGTCGGCGCAGAAAGGTGCCGGCCGCCTCGCGCTCGCCGCTGCGTGGGGCATCGGAGAAGAGCCGCAGGAGGTCTTCGTCGTACGTCTTGGGATGTTCCACCGAGTAGATTGCCCGGCGGTAGGTGTAGTGCTCGAAGAGGGTGCGGGTGAGCGTGCGCGCGGGATCGACGACCACCCGGGTGGTCACTGCCGGCTTCTCCCCGGCGAGCTCGGCCATCAACCGGTCGACGTACAGCAGCTTCTGAAGGGCCGGCCACCCGGCATAGCGGCGACGCCAGTCGGAACGCGGGGCCAGCCAGACCGCGAACGTCTCGGCAAAATCCTCATCGGGATGGCTCTGCGCGTACCAGCGGCGCAGGTGCTGGACGTATTTCTTGCTGGCGGGGTTTGGCCGGTACGATTGCGGGTACTTGATGGAGGACTTGCCGAAGAGCCGCTGCCACTCGCGCCGCCGGTGCAGGTGAAAGGCGTGCTGCATGGCATGGCCGCACTCGTGCCGCAGGATCTGCATGCATTCACCATACGTGCCGCCCTCGACCTCGAGCAACTGGGAGCGCTCGAGCTTCATCAGGTGCGGATGCGCAAGGTAGAACGGAATGGCGATGCCCGGGACATTGCCCGGGGAGAACCACTCGTCACTGATCCAGACGTGCGGGTGCAGGCGCAGGCGACGCGCGTCGAGCTCGGCGTAGAGGTCGTTGACGCACCCCTCCAGCCAAGTGCCCTCGATGCTGACGCCGAGGTCCTTGATGCGAAGCTGGAGGAGCTCCTTGGTTTGCCAGGAAGCCCAAGGGAAATGTCGGGACCGGGAAGCGGGCATGCGGGGCTGAGGGTACGACCGGCGACGACTAACGGCAAGTGCAGGGGGGCAGAGGCACAGTGAAGTGCAGAGGACGGGGAGGCGGGGATAAGTTTCCGGCATGTCTTCCCCCGAACTCGGGCCGTATGCGGCGCTCCAGCACCCGAACTTCCGGCGGTACATCGTGGGCCTGTTCGCCTTCACGATGGCGGTGCAGATCCAGGGGACGATCGTCGGCTGGCAGATCTACGAACTGACGCACGACAAGTTGGCGCTGGGGCTCATCGGGCTCGCCGAGGCGCTCCCGTTCATCGGGTTCGCTCTGTACGCGGGGCACGTGGCTGACCGGCACGACCGCCGGCGCGTGGCGCTGGCGGCACTGACGGTGCTCGTGTTCTGTTCGGTGGCGCTGCTGGTGCTCCCGCTGGCCCTGGCCAAGGCGCCCAGGCGCGTGACGCCGCTCATCTATGCGGTGATCGTCATCAGCGGCGTGGCCCGGAGCTTCCTGCAGCCGGCGCGGCAGGCGCTGGGACAGGAACTGGTGCCCCGGGCGCTGTTCCACAACGCCGTGACATGGCGCAGCGGCGCCTGGCAACTGGCCTCGGTGCTTGGTCCGGCGATCGGCGGCATCCTGTATGCCGTGGGCGGAACCACCGTGGCCTACGCCGGGGATGCGCTGCTGGTGATGGTTGGCCTGCTGGCCATTGCCTCGGTGCGCCACCGGTCGATCATCGACCGCGAGCACACGAATGAGGTTGCCGAGAGCCTGAAGGAGGGAATCCGCTTCGTGTTCAGGGAACCGATCCTGCTGGGAGCACTCTCGCTCGACCTCTTCTCGGTGTTCTTCGGCGGCGCGACGGCATTGTTGCCGGTGTTTGCGGCGGAGATCCTGCGGGTGGGTCCCCAGGGACTTGGGCTGCTGCGGGCGGCTCCGGCGATCGGCGCGGTGGTGACCTCGTTCGTGATCGTCCACTGCCCGCCGATGGAGCATGCGGGGCGGACGCTCTTTCTGGCGGTGGCGGCCTTCGGGCTGTTCACCATCGGGTTCGGCCTGTCGACGTCGTTCTGGCTGTCGGTGGCGATGCTGGTCCTGGGCGGCGCGGCCGACATGGTAAGCGTGTCCATCCGCTCGAACCTGCTGCAGACGCTGACGCCCCAGCACCTGTTTGGCCGGGTGTCGGCCGTGAACAACGTGTTCGTGGGCTCCTCGAACGAAATCGGGATGTTCGAATCCGGGGTGACGGCGAAGCTGTTCGGAACAGTGCCGTCGGTTGTCCTGGGCGGCCTGGCGACACTGGTGGTCGTGGCCGTCACCTTTGGTCGCAACAAGCCGCTCCGCACGTTACGTCGCATTCATGAAATGGGAGAATCATCACGGGGGCTTCTTCGCCGCGATGCTCCGGCCGCGGCTACGGATGGCCGGTGAGCGAGTGACCGGCCATCCGTAACGGCCGTGGTTCAGTCGATCAGGCTCTTCACGGCCCTGCACACGTGCTCCGCCGTGATTCCGTATTCGGCGTAGAGTCTCGGGGCGGGCGCGGAGGCGCCGAAGGTCTCGATGCCGATGACGACACCATGCTCGCCCACCCAGCGATACCAGCTCATGGGGTGTGCCGCCTCGATGGCGACACGCGGCAGACCCGGGGGAAGCACCGCATCGCGGTACTTCTTCGGCTCCAGCGCGAACAGCTCGAGTGACGGCGCGCTGACCACGCGCGCAGCAATGCCATCGGCAGCGAGCGCCTGCTGTGCCGAGAGCGCGATGGCGACCTCCGAGCCGCTTGCGAGGATGACGGCCCTGGGGACCGTTCCGTCGAGCGTGTTGCCCAGCACGTACGCGCCGCGGGCGACGTGCACCGCCGCCGGATGCGTGGCGCGATCGATGAGCGGGAGTTTCTGGCGCGTCAGCACCAACGCGACCGGCCCCGTCTTGTGCTCGAGGGCGATGCGCCATGCTTCGACCGTTTCGGTGGCATCGGCGGGGCGGAGCACCACGAGGTTCGGGATGCAACGCAGTGCCGTGAGCTGCTCGACAGGCTGGTGCGTGGGGCCATCCTCGCCAAGCCCGATGGAATCGTGGGTGAAGACGTAGATCACGTGCTGTTTCATGAGCGCGGCAAGGCGGATGGCCGGGCGCATGTAATCGGCGAAGACGAGAAAGGTGCCGCCGTAGGGAATGAAGCCACCATGCAACGCCATGCCGTTCATGATGGCGCCCATCGCGTGTTCGCGAATGCCGAAGGCGATGTTGCGTCCCGCGGGATGCTCGGCGGAACAGGCCGGGGCGCCCTTGATCGTGACGAGGTTGGATCCGGCAAGATCGGCGGAGCCACCAACAAGCTCGGGGAGATGCGTGGCAATCGCGTTGAGCACCGTGCCGCTGGCCGCGCGGCTGGCGACGTTGCCGTTGGTGGCGTCGAACACGGTGAGGTGCTTGTGCCACCCGGCCGGCAGATCCCCATGCCAGCGACGCCCGAGCTCCTTGGCGTCCTCGGCGTTGGCCTTGGCATACGAGGCGAAGCGCGTCATCCACTCGCGGTGGGCTGCTTCGCCGTGCGAAGCCACCTGCGCACGCCAATGTTCCACCGCTTCGGCCGGCACGGCGAAGGGCTCGGTGTGGGGCCAGCCGAGCGCCTGCTTGGTGAGGGCGATCTCGTCCTTGCCCAGCGGTTCGCCGTGGGCCTTGGATGAGTTCATGCGGTTGGGCGAACCGTAGCCAATCTGTGTTTTGGTGATGACCAGCGTGGGGCGCTGCGTGTCGGCCTTGGCCTGGGCAATGGCCCGGTCGATGGACGGCAGGTCATTGACGTCGGCGACGTGCAGCACCTGCCAGCCGTAGCTCTCGAAGCGCCGGGCAGCGTCGTCGCTGCACGTGAGGTCGGCACGGCCGTCGATGGTGATGCCGTTGTCGTCGAAGAAGCCGATGAGCTTGCCGAGCTTCTGATGTCCCGCGAACGAGGCCGCCTCGTGCGAGATGCCTTCCATCAGGCAGCCATCGCCGGCGATGAACCAGGTGTAGTGGTCGATGGCCGCGTGTCCCGGTCGGTTGAACGTTGCGGCGAGCGCGCGTTCGGCGAGGGCGAAGCCCACGGCATTGGCGATGCCCTGGCCGAGCGGGCCGGTCGTGGTCTCGACACCCGGCGTGTGCCCTACCTCCGGGTGCCCCGGCGTCCTGCTCTGCCACTGACGAAACTGCCTGATGTCGTCTAACGAGAGCTCGTAGCCGGAGAGGAACAGGGAGCTGTAGAGCAGCATGGAGGCATGGCCGGCCGACAGGACAAACCGGTCCCGGTCTTGCCACCGCGGATTGGACGGGGCATGGCGCAGATGCCGCGTGAAGAGCACGTAGGCGAGCGGGGCAAGCGCCATTGGCGTGCCGGGGTGGCCCGACTCCGCGGCCTGGACCGCATCCATGGCGAGGGTGCGGACGGTATTGATGGCGACCTGGTCGAGATCGAGAGCGGCGGAAGCGGCCACGGGCCGAGACTCCGGCGAGAAGGGAGAGGGTCGCACGTCATCGCGCGACACAACGGGTAAAGCTAGCCGCCGAATGGTTGTCTGGCGACGCAGGAACGCCAGGAAACGGCGAGTCGTGCTGCATCAATTATCGACAGTGGCCGGTCCTTCCACGCCCTCTGGCAGGGGAGCATATTCCGCAGGTGATGAGCCGTCTCTCGACGGTCGGCGAATCGGCCGCCCTCTCCCGCGAGTTGTCAGACTTCCTGATCGAGTTCTCGATCGGTCTGCACAAGAACGCGATCTACCCGTCTGGGCATCCGCTGCGCGAATCGGCGGCTGACCAGATTGCGCGTCGCGTGGCGTCGCTGCTCAAGGAACGGTCGACGCTGTCGCTCGGGGTGGCGCGTCACCAGCTGATCATCGAGGGCGTGGCAACCGAAGAGAACAACCCGGTGCTCAGGGATCTCGCGCTGCGCCTGCACCGACACCACCTGGGCGCGCTGAAGTTCAGTCAGGGAGTGACGGCCGAGGAAGTCACCGACGTCCTGGCGACGGTTGCCGTCGACGCGGGGCGACGCGCCCGCCCTCTCGGACTGGAAGATCAGGAGTTCCTGCAGCAGTGGCCGCACATTCGCCTCTTTCCGCTGACCTTCGAACAGCTGCAACTGCTCGAGGAGGAAGCGAAAAAGGAAGAGGAAAAGGCCGAAATGCGCGGGAACCGCAGCCGCTCGGCGCAACTGTGGATTGGCCTGGCGCGAGCAGCGCTGGCCAGCGACCTGGATGACGAGGCGCTTGCCGAGTCGGCTGACTCGACGGACCCCGTCAGGGTGGCCAAGGCCATTGACGACCACAAACGCGAAGCGGCGTATGACCAGGTGGTGGTGGGCTACCTGCTGCAGATCGCCGAAGAGCTGAAGGCGAAGGGGGGGCAGGAAGCCGCCGCGCTGCAGAAGCGCATGTCGCGACTCGTCTCGACATTGCAGCCCGAGACGCTGCAGCAATTGATGCACATGGGCGGCGACGTGTTGCAGCGTCGCAAGTTCGTGCTCGATGCCACGGCGGGAATGGCGGTGGACGCCGTGGTCGATCTCGTGCAGGCCGCGGCCGACACCTCGGGCCAGACGATCTCGCACTCGCTCATCCGCATGCTGTCGAAGCTGGCCGTGCATGCCGACGATGGCGCGCCGATGGCGCGCCCGAGCGCGGACTCCGCGTTGCGCGACCAGGTGCAGAAGCTGGTGACCGGATGGGACTTGGAAGACCCGAATCCCGACAGCTACCGGCTGGCGCTGGAGAAGATGTCACGGGCGGCGCCGAGTTTTCGTGGTGACGACTCGTTTCCGGCGGAGCCCGAGCGCCTGCTGGCGATGGGGCTCGAGATCGAGATGCTGGGCGAACCAGTCTGGCGCGCGGTGGACATGCTGGTGGCGAAGCCCGACCTCACCCCGTTGCTGGACCTGCTTGACGCGGCGAACGACGGCTGGATGAAGGATGCGCTCTGGCGTCACGTGGCAACGCCGGGACAGCTCGAAGCGCAGCTGGAACGGAGCCCGGTGAACAACGATGTGGTGGGACGGCTCGTCGCCCGCCTGGGGGTGGCGGCAGCCGAGTCGCTGTTCTCGGCATTGGCGCGAAGCGACGAGCGAACCTCCGGCATGCTGGTGGAGCAGTTGGCATCCATTGGCGATGACGTTGGCCCAATGCTCGCTTCACGCCTGGCGACGTCACGATGGCCGTTGGTGCGGTTGTTCCTGGTGATCATCGGCAAGCTGGACCGGTGGCCCGAGGGTTTTGACGCGCGCGACTTTGCGCGGCATCCCGATGCCGGGGTGCGACGCGAGGCGGTGCGGCTGCTCATCAAGCATCCCGAGTACCGCGAACAGTCGATCACCACGGCGCTGGCTGATCCGGACGAGCGAATTGTGCGCCTGGCACTGGGCGCGGTCATGCAGGGCTGCACGACGGCGCAGGCCAGCGTGCTGATTTCGCGCGCGGACGACGAGACGCTGTCGCCCGACCTGCGCGCGCTGGGCATCCGCGCGGCGTCGAGCCAGCGCTCGGTGGAGACGCTGAACTGGCTGCTCAACCGTGTCGCCGGCAAAAAGGTCCTGATGTTCCGTCGCGGCCTGGCGTCCAAGTCGCCGGGGATGCTGGCAGCCCTGGCCGGACTGGCCGCACACTGGAGTGCAGAGCCGGCCGCGCAGGAGATCTTTGCGCTGGCAAGCAAGCATTCGGATACTGAGATCAGCGACGCGGTAGCGCGTCGGGGAGGCTCGCGATGAGCGAACCGGCACGATTCCTGACATCGCTGGCCCAGGCGCTGTCGACGATGGCCCTCTACGGCGACGGGCACCCGGCACGCGTACGCGCGATCAACCAGTCGTTTGAGCACCTGCGGGCGCTTCAGGCGGTCGATTCGCGCCCGCAGTTCTCGTTTCTCGGCTACGACGTGGTGTACGGCAACATCGCGATGCGCGAACTGAAGGAATGGGACTGGGGGGCGCGGCTGGCCAACGCGGGGATCCAGCGTCTCGAGTTCGCCTACGACGTCACCCGTGATGATTTCGAGGGCTTTCTGGACGAGTGCATGGCGCGCCTGACGTTGCAGGCCATCGATTCGTCCACGCGAAGTCATGAACGCAAGACGGCGATCCGGTTCGGGGCAATCGGCGTGAAGGGGGCCGAAGGAGTAGTCCGTCCGGACGATATCCTGCCGACGGCGACCATCGCCTACTCGCTGCAGGAGGAGGCCGATACCATTCGCTGGTTGCACGACGAGGTGGAATCGCGCGGTGAACTGCCATTGCTCGAGGCGGAGTCGGTCGTGCGGTCGCTGTCGGTGGCGATGCACGGCGACCGGGAGATCGTGATTCCGCTGCTGCAACTGAAGGAATTCGACCAGTACACGACGACGCACTCGCTGAATGTCGCCGTGCTGGCGATGGCGCTCTCCGAGTTCATGGGAATGGGTCCCAAGGATGTCCGGGGCTTTGGCGTGGCCGGCCTGCTGCACGACCTTGGCAAGGTGCGCATTCCAAAGGAAGTGCTGACGAAGCCGGGAAAGCTGACCAACGACGAGTGGACGATCATGCGGCGCCATCCCGTGGATGGCGCCAAGATCATCTACGAAAGCGACCGCCAACTCGACCTCGCATCCGCCGTGGCGTACGAGCACCACATCATGATCAATGGTGGTGGCTATCCACACCGTCATTTCCAGCGTGATTGCCACAAGGCCAGCAAGCTGGTGCACATCTGTGACGTGTACGATGCGATGCGCACCAACCGGCCGTATCGCGAAGCGTGGGAAGCCGAGCGGGTGATGGAAATGCTGGAAAAGGGCCTCGGCTGGGACTTTGACGCCGAAATCGGCCGCTCGTTCATACAGATGATGGGCCAGTGGGAGCGACGCCTGGCCGTGGTTGACGACCATACGCCGCTGCCGCAGTACGCCGCGGCGGTGGGCGCAGCGAACGCTGCGGCGGTCCGGGCCGCCGTGGACGCGGCCGACGCCGCCAATCGGGCGATAGAAGTCACCGTCGGGGACGCGACGGCTGCCGCAGTGACGACCTCAACCGTGGTGGAGGGTCCACCACCAGCGGCGCCATGACGGAGCACGGGGAAACGTCATCGCGCTTCCGGTCGCTGAGCGATCCCGACGCGCTGCGCGCGCTGGTGGAAAACCTGCGGGAGGCGTTCTACATCTCGAGCGCACGCGGCGAGATCGTCGATGCCAACCCGGCGTTCCTGGCGATGCTCGGCGTTCGCTCGCTGCGCGACCTGCGTTCGTTCTCGCTGTCGGACATGGTCTCCGACCCCAAGCGTCGCATGGAGGAGCTGGAGCTGCTGGATGCGATGGGGGCGGTGCGCGACTTCGAGATCGACATCGTGCGTCCGGATGGCGGCCGGCGCACGGTGCTGGACAGCACCTACGTCTGCCGCGACGATACCACGGGCGAGGCGTTCTACCACGGTGTCCTGGTGGACATCACCGACCGCAAGCGGCAGGAGGATGCGCTGCGCGAGCAGAGCGTCCGTGACCCGCTCACCGGGTGCTACAACCGCCGGTACCTCGAAGAATTGCAGCACGAGCTCGAGTCCGCGGAATCGCCGTTCGGCTGCATCTTCATCGACATCGACCATTTCAAGCAGTACAACGACATCCACGGCCACGCGATGGGCGACACGACGCTCGTGCGGATGAGCCGGTTCCTGATGCGCCAGGTGCGCGCGGAGGAGCCGGTGATCCGGCTGGGCGGAGACGAGTTCCTTATCCTCCTGAATCCGGCGGACGAGGATGCGGTGGAAATGGTCGCCCGGCGCATGCAGCAGGCGGCCAGCCGCACGGCGCCGGTGCCGTTCTCGCTGGGATGGAGCGCACGCCGGCCCGGCGAGTCGATGCAGGACACGGTGAACCGCGCCGACCAGCGGCTGCTGTCGGTGCGCGTCCTTGAGCGAGCGCCGACGCGCGGCGGAACGCCGCCGGAGTAGGCGCCCACGCGGGTGATGTGCAGGAAAAGCAGCGACCGGCGTCTCCCGGGCAGACATCACCCGGAGGAGACCATGCGTCGCATCCTGTTCCTGCTGGCGATCCAGCTGCCAATGACTGCACCGGCCCAGCGCAACCCGGGCCCGCTTGACCGGCCGATCCCCTGCGCGCTGCCATGCCCAACCTGCGAGGTGCGCTTCCCGTGCGTGGGCGGACCTCGCGTCGAGCGGACGTCGAGTCGCGCGGTGCTGACCCTCGACGGACGCGTGGTGCGCTACGAGATCACGGAGCGCTTCGTGAATCGCGGGTCGGTCGTGGCGGAGACGGAGTATCTCCTGCCGCTGCCGGCGCGCGCGGCGTTCGAGGACCTGGCGCTCTCCATCGACGGAGAAATGGTGACGGGTGAGACGCTGCGGGCCGAGCGGGCGCGGGCGATCTACGAGGAGATCGTGCGACGCCAGCGGGATCCGGCGCTCGTGGAGTGGATGGGACAGGGACTGCTGAGGGCGCGGATCTTCCCGATCGCGCCCGGCGAGGAGAAGACGATCGTCGTGCGTTTCCGGGCGATCGCCGAGCGCGAAGGCGACGCGCTGCGCATCGACTATCGCCCGCCGATGCGCGGCGGCGAAGGGGCCGTACGCAGCACGTTTGAGCTGCGCTACCCGGCGCACGGTGAATTTGGCCGCGCCTTCTCCCCCACCCATGACCTGCACAACGAGCAAAGCGGGAGCCTGCGCGCAGTACGCGCCGACGCCGTGCGCAGCGTCGTGAGCGTGTTCGTACCGGTGCGCACGGGCATGTCCGCCTCGGTGCACGTACTGACGCACGCCGTGGAGGGTGAAGACGGATTTGCCATGATCACCGTGGCGCCTCCACCGGCGACGCGCGGCAGCACCCCGCGCGACGTCACCTTCGTGCTCGACGTGTCGGGGTCGATGCGTGGCACGAAACTGGAACAGGCCAAGGCCGCGGGACGTGCGCTGCTGGCGTCGCTGAACGTGTCCGACCGCTTTCGCGTGATCGCGTTTTCCACCGACGTCCGCGACTTCCGAGAGGGATGGAGCGCGGCAACGCCGGCCAACGTGCGTTCGGCGCAGCAGTACCTGCGCGAACTCGCTGCCGAGGGATCGACGAACATCTCCGGCGCGCTGGAGGAGGCGTTGCGGGCATCGCTGGCCACCGACCGCCTGCCGCTGGTGCTGTTCCTCACGGATGGCGCGCCGACCGTTGGTGAACGGCGGCCGGACCGCATTGCCGAACTGGCGGAGCGCCTGCGCGGGCGGCGGCGTCTCTTCACGTTCGGGGTCGGCATCGACGTCAACGCGTCGTTGCTGGAGATGCTGGCGCTCAGTGGCCGCGGCACGGCGCAGTTCGTGCGCCCTGACGAGGACGTGGAGCGCGCGGTGGAGGTGGTCGTCCAGCGCCTCAGGCAGCCGGTGGCCACCGACCTGCGCGTTCGCGTCAACGGCGTGCGGGTGGACAGGGTGCAGCCGGCAGGAGACCTGGATCTCTTTGCCGGTCAGGAACTGACCGTGTTCGCCCGCTATCGCGGAGGTCGGCGAGGTGCGACCGTGACGGTGGAGGGTGAATCAGCCGACGGACCGGTACGCTGGACAACCACGGCGGACTTTTCGGGGCGTGCTGACGAGAACTCCTTCGTGGCCAGGCTCTGGGCGGTGCAGCGGGTGGGTTGGCTGAGTGCGGAACGCCGGCGTAATGGCGCAACCGCGGAACTCGACGACGAGTTGCGCCTGTTGGGCACGCGCTTCGGCATTCCAACCGAGCTGACGTCATACCTGGTGGTTGAACCCGGCATGCAGCCGGTGCTGGACGGCGCGCGGCGCAATGAGCGGCTGCAGTCGCTGTCGACGGCAGCGGCAGCGGCACCGGCGCTGTCGATGGTCGGTGGCGTGAGCGCCTATGGCTCGATCCGTTCCTTCGAGTCGGCCAAGGCGGCCGCCGAGCAACGGTCGGTCACCACCATGGCCCAGCTCGACCGGGCGCAGGGGCCACCGAGCTCGCAGCAGCAGTTTGTGCTCGGCCGAATCTTTACTCAGCGCAACGGCCAGTGGCAGGATGCGCGCCAGGAAGGCGTGTCGACGCGCGTGGTGCAGGTGCGGGCGTTCTCCGAGGCCTACTTCGCGCTGCTCGGGAAACTGCCCGCGCTCAAGGACGCGTTTGCCCTCGGGGAGCGCGTGTCGGTGCAGGGGCGCACGGTGCGCCTGGAACTGGACCCAGCGGGGCAGGCAACGCTCGATGCACGCGCCCTCGACGCGATCGTGCGAGATTGGTGATACGATGCCCGACATCGAACGTCTCTTCACGACCTATCACGCCGCGCTGGTGCGTTACCTCACGCGCCGGCTCGGAGATCGTGACTGGGCGGACGAAATCGCCCAGGAGACGTTCGTGCGGGCCTTGCGGCAGGGGCACCTGGAGAACGAACGAGCGTGGCTCTTTGCGGTGGCCAGCAACCTGGTGCGCGATGAGGCACGCAAGGACATTCGCCGACGCCGGCATCTCGAACTGCTCGCCGCGGAATGGGAGGACGCGCACGTGGAAGCGCCGGACGTGACACTCGAGCGCGCACTGGACGCCGCCGATGCGCGACGCGCGCTCGACGCCCTGGCCGAGCGTGACCGGCAGGCGCTGCTGCTGCGCGGGGAAGGACTGGACTACCCGGAGATTGCCGAGATTCTCGGCATTGCCGCGAGCTCGGTGGGAACGACACTATCGCGTGCGCGAAAGCGCCTGGCCGAAACGTATGAGGCTCAGGTCGCCCAGCGCGCGCATCGAGGAAACCATGCCGCTTCCTGATGAAGGACTGATTCACGCCTGGCTTGACGGGCAACTGCCGCCTGATGAGGCAGCGCGCGTCGAGCAGCTGGTGGCGACAGATGCCGCATGGGGCGCGGTCGCCGCCGAGGCGCGCGGACTGATTGCCGCGTCGTCGCGCATCCTCTCGGCGCTCGATCATGTGCCGGCCGGCATCGTGCCCAAGGGATGGGCTGCGCCGGTTACCCGACGACTACCCTGGTGGACCAGGGCGGCCGCAGCCGTGGTGCTGGTAGCCGGCGGCAGTGCGCTGGTGCTGCTCCGCACCCCGGGACCGGAGGTGGTCGTCCCGGTATCACGGGAGGCCGATGCAGCAGGCGCGGCGGCGATTCCATCAGCGCCGCAGAGCACTCCGCAAACGACCGCGCAGACTGCCCGGCAAGCCGCGACGAATCCAGTCATTTCGGCGGGAAAGGCACAGCGCCAATTGGTACCGAAAGCCACAGTCGGCGTCACTGGCGGAGTGTCCTCCGATTCGACGACGAGCGCCCTGGTGCCCTCGGGACTGGCGGTCGCGCCGGCGCCCGCTGCCGCCCTGCAGGCGGTTGTGGTGCCCGAGGCACAGGCGAAGGGCGTCGCTGCTGCCGATCAGGCGCCGCGCCTGCAGCAATCGGAACAGGCGCGTCAGGGCGCCGTGCCGGTGATGGCCCAGCGCACGTCGGTCGAGATGCGGCGCGATATGGCCATGGCGGCAGCGGCCAAGGAACCGGCGCGCAACTTTGCCGCGCCGACGGCGATCGACGCGCGTGCTCGGCTGACCCCGGGCCGCTGCTATGAACTGCGCGAGAGTCGCACGTCGGCGATCGCTGGCGCGGTGATGCGCGGAGACCGGATGCAGGGTGACACGCTGCTGCTGGTTCCCGTTCGCATTCCATCGCCGGCACGCGCCTGGGTCATGGCGAGCGACGGCGCAGTGCGCGGTGTGCTGACCACCGAACCAGAGGGACGGGGAATGGTGCTGGTGACGGCGTCGGTCGTCGCCTGTCCCGCGCCGTAAGCGGCGTCAATCGCCGGCACGATCAGCCGGTCTCGTCGGGAAAGTGAGTGGGCACGGTGCGGGCACAGGCCACGAGGGCCTTGGCCGCGCCGGCGTGCATCATCAGGGTGATGAGTGATCCCTCGAGGGCAATCGTCCTGAGCGCAATGGCCATCACCGGATCGGTGAATCCCTGCACGACCTTCTTCCAGACGGCATACGAGGCGCGGAGCACGAAGGGGGCCGTGATCGCCGACGGCGTGAGCACACGCACGGACGTACAGGTTCCACGGTGGAGGTCGAACTCCACCGCGGCTGCGTCGGCATAACCCAGTTCGGGCGCCGCATCGAGCACGAGCGCCACGGGCCACGTCCAGTTCGTCGCGGCAGCGCGGTACGCGGCATCGGTATTGATGGCGGCACGCAGGGCATCGGCCCACGACTGCGTAAAGGGGCGTGGATGCGTCACAGGACCGGGGCCGGGGGCTTGCTGGAGTTGTTGATGGCACGCAGCACGGTCGTGCCGGCGACAATCGCACCGGCCAGGAGGTACAGGTAGAACGAGTAGACGCGCCACCAGATGAGCGCTGCCGCGAACATCGACGGATCGAGCACCTTCCTGAGTCCCAGCGCAAAGCCGAATTCGATGGCTCCGCCGCCTCCGGGCGCCGGCGCAATGGCGCCGCCATACAGCAGCAGCAGCGGCCAGATGATGAGCGGCGCGAGCGGCGTGTGGGCACCGGCGCCGTAGACCAGCGCGGGAAGCACGGCGAGGCGCAGGGCCACGTGGGCGAGGGAGAGCGCGAAGGCCACGAGCATTGCCCCCGGCCGGGCGCGTTGCAGCCCGTGCATGCTCGAGCGAATGTGCCGCAGGGCGCGCTGGATGGCGCGCCAGCGCCCTGCGTGGATGCCGAGTGCGCGCATCCACTCGGGTGGCGGCCCGTTGGCGCGTCGTCCCGCGATGACGAACGCGCCGCCCGCGAGACCGATGACGAAGAGCGCATAGCCGCCGATGACGCCGATCATGCCACCGGCCAGCGCGCCGCTGTCCGTGAAGAACGCGAGCAGCGCACAGACGATCACCAGCGACACGAGTTCGAGCGCGATCTCGAAGAACAGGATGAGCAACGCCGGAGCCGTGGCGACGCCGGCCTCGGCGAGCACGAGAAAGCGTGCCGGCTCCGCACCCGCCCGTGCCGGGGTGACCGACGCGCCAAAGTCACCGCCCAGGCTCACGCGCAGGGCGACAATCCAGCGCAACGGAATGCGCAGGGCCCTGGCGCCCCACTGCACCTTGGTGGCGCGCGCAAGCGTCTCGAAACCGAAGACGAGCAAGGCCAGCAGATGGGCGCGCCACGGGAGGGTGGGAAACGAGCCCGTGCTCTTCCATCCGTTCCACACGACGTCGATCGAGAGTGCGAGCGCCGCGAGGAACGACAGGGCAACGAGTGCCCAACGACGCGGGCTCACCGGGCTCACCGGGCGCGGGCGAGTTCCAGCAGCGAGATGCGGCGCGCGCCGGGGTATGGCGTCGCCTCTCCCTTCATCATGCGCCAAAGGATGTTGTTGAAGAGCTCCTCATCGGCGATGTCCTCGAACCGGAGGTCGAGCCGCGCCGATTCACGCGCGTTGCGCGTCGCGGGAGGGTTGACCTCGTCCAGGCTGACCGCGGGCGTGATCGCGACGTACGGGCGGAGGTCCGGCGTCTTGCGCCAGATCTCGTGCAGGGGCCGGCCGAAATGGTCAAACTGGGAGAGCGTGCCGAGCCCGAGGATCTCCTCGATGGTGGCGAGGACGTCGGTGGTGTTGGCAAACCGGTGAAAGACGCCGTCGGCGGCCCAGGGCGAGATGGCGAAGAATGGCGAACGATGCGAGTCGACGTGGTCGGGCCCGTTCTGGGCGTCGTCCTCGAGCACGAAGACAACCGTGTTCTTCCAGAACGGCGACCTGGACAGCGCCTCGACCATGCGGCCGAGGGCGAGGTCGTTATCGGCCATGTGGGCCCGCGGTGTCGGCGCCCCGGCGCGACCGCCCGAAGTATGGTCGTTGGGCAACCGGACGATCTGCAGGCGCGGCATGCTGCCTCGCTGCACCCACTGCGCGAACTCGGCGAGCCAGACGTTGGCGCGACGCTGGTCGCGGATCTTCAGGTCGTATCCAGGAAAATCCTGGTTCGTGTGCGCGCGCAGGAACGGCTTGTTTCCCCGGTACCCAGTCGGCATCTGCGCATCACGGTCGACATCCGCGGGAATCACGAACTCCCCGAAATTGCGAAACGAGACACCGGCGCGCTGCGCGAGATTCCAGAGATAGCCGTTGGCCGGCTCCGCGACGTCGTCATCGTCCTCGGGAAGGCGCCCGCGGTTGGTGCCTTCCCAGTCGTACGTCCGGCCGCGGCTCGAGTAGTTCGACGGCACCGTCTTCTGCAGGTAGTCCGTGGTGTAGGCGGCCATTGACCAATTGTGACCGTCGGGACTGGCCTCGGCGTTCACGAAGAATCGATCGAAGATCCCGAAGCGTTCGGCGAGCGCGTGGTGGTTGGGAGAGACGGCGCGCGGGAAGAACACCAGCGACGTATCGCCATCAGCCTGGGGGAGGTCGCCGAGCACCTGGTCGTACGTGCGGTTCTCCTTGATGATGTAGATGACGTGCTCGATGGGCGGGTACTTGAACTTCTCGCGCGTCTCTCCCCAACGGTTGGCGCGGGCAACGCGAGCTGTCAGCGGCGCAAGGGCAACAGCGCCGGCGCGGGCGATCGTCGTCGTGACCAGCGATCCCGTCGTCTGGCCGAGCGTGTATTGCCGGTCGTCGAATCCCTCGTCCCCGCGGCCACGGCCGGGCCGCGGTCCCTGTCGATTGGGACCCGTGCCGCGTCCCTTGCCGGTAAGCGTGATGAGCGAGTCGCCGCGCACCACGACGGCGGTGGGATACCACTCCACCGGCACGCGACCGGTCACCGTATCGGCGCCCGTTGCACCGGCAACGCCAGACGTCGTGGCGGCCAGGTCGACAATGGCAACGGCGTTGTTGTCGGCTTCGGCGATGAACAGGCGCTTGCCGTCCTCGGAGAGGGCGAGCGCGTTGGGCGTGGAGCCCTCGCCGGGCCCTCCCGGCGGCGTGACGATGATGCTGGTGACGGCGCGACGGCGGCGGGGCTCGAGCACGGTGATGCGGTCGGTCGACCCGGACGCGACGAAGAGCCGGGATCCGTCGCGACTGAGCAGCATGGCCGACGGATGCCGGCCGGCATTCATGCGGCCCGTCGCCGAAAGCCAGCCGTTATCTGCGCTGTACGACGAGACGGTGCTGCCGCCCCACGACGACACGTACACGGTGCCGTCGCCATCGACGACCACGCCGTACGGATAGCGTTCGACGCCGAAACGCTGCACCACCCGGTCGGTGGCGAGGTCGACGACGGCAAGCGAGTCGGTGAGGTTCTCGGCGACGTACAGGAAAGAGCCGTCGGGCGAGAGTGCCAACCCGGCCGGGTATCGCTTGCCGTTCTTGTCCGGCGCCTTGGGCTCGATGATGATCGAGTCGGTGAGCTGTGCCCGCCCGCTGGCCCACGCGTAACGGTAGATCACGTCCTGGTTGCCGCCGCTCGCGTAGAGGGTGCGTCCGTCGGGCGAGAAGGCGAGCCCAAGGAAGGCCGCCGCCTGGGGCAGGGTTTGCAGGACGCGACCGGATGCGCGGTCGACCACCTGCACGCCCTGTTCGCGCCAGCCATTGAGGAGCACCACGATCTCCCGTCCACTGGGCGAGAGCGTCATGGCGAGCGGCATGGAGCCGACGGGCCACACGATGCCGGCAGGATCGAGCGTGCGACCCGTGGGCAGTTTTCGCGGACCCTCATCCAGCGAAGTCGATGTGGGCCTGGAAGTGGGCGATGCACTGCAGGCGGTGAGCACTGCCAGGGTGCAGGAGAGAGCGAAATGGCGCACGGAGTCAGGGGTCATGAGCGGGATCGAGCGTGCACAGGGAACACTACGCAGAAGGATGCACGGCCGGCCGGGTATCTCGCCACCGAGGGCGCAACATGCCAACTTTGCTGAATGTACAACTACCCGAGACGGCGCGCTGGATCCAGTGTGCCGCCGCGGCCTGACTGAATCATGAGAGGTGACCATGCTGCTCCCCCGCCGGATCATCACCGGATGTGTCCTGCTCCTCCTGCCCACCGTCGCGGCGGCGCAGTCCTTTGATACCACGACTTTCGCCGCCCTGCGCTGGCGCGAGATCGGGCCATATCGCGGCGGTCGTTCCGTCGCGGTGGCCGGTTCGGCCAAGCGACCGTACGAGTACTGGATGGGCACCACGGGCGGCGGCGTGTTCAAGACGACCGACGGAGGCATGAGCTGGCAGCCCTCGACCGACAAGTACTTTGGCGGGACGATCGGTGCCCTGGCGGTGGCCGAGTCGAATCCCGATATCGTCTGGTCAGCCGGCGGCGAAGGCGACATCCGCGGCAACACGGCACCCGGCGATGGCGTGTGGACCACGAAGGACGCCGGGAAGACATGGACACAGGTGCCGTTCTTCGACGTGAAGAACCATGCGCGGCGCATCATCGTCCATCCCACCAACCCCGATATCGTCTGGATCGGCGTGATGGGCCATGCCTTCGGCTTCAACGATCAGCGCGGCGTGTTCAAGACGACCGACGGCGGCAAGTCGTGGCGCAAGGTGCTGTACCGCGACGAGCGCACGGGTATCTCGGAGATGGCGTCCGATCCGAACGATCCGAACGTGCTGTATGCCGCGTTCTGGCACGCCTTCCGCACGCCGTGGTCGATGGTCTCGGGCGGCCCGGGCGGCGGCATCCTCAAGAGCACCGACGGCGGCGAGACGTGGACCGAGCTGACCGGCAACCCCGGCCTGCCGAAGGGCGTGCTGGGCAAGATCGGCCTGACCGTGTCGGGCGGAAAGTCGAACCGCGTATGGGCGCTGATCGAGGCCGACGAGGGCGGCGTGTATCGCTCGGACGACGGCGGTGCCACGTGGGCGAAGCTGAACGACGAGCGCAAGCTGCGGCAGCGCGCCTGGTACTACTCGCGGATCATCGCCGATCCCAGGGACTCGAACGTCGTGTATGCGCTCAACGTGCAGTGGTTCCGGTCGCGCGACGGCGGCAAGACGTTCCCGCAGAACATGCCGGTGCCGCACGGCGACAACCACGACTTGTGGATCGCGCCCAATGACCCGAACCGCATGGTCGAGGGGAATGATGGCGGGGCGAACGTGTCGTTCAACGGCGGGCGGTCGTGGACCAACCAGGCGTATGCCACGGCGCAAATGTACCACGTGACGACGACGAACCACTTCCCGTACCAGGTGTGCGGCGCCCAGCAGGACAACAGCACGCTCTGCGGCCCGTCGCGCAAGGAAGGCGGAATGACGATGGCCGACTTCCGGGAGGCGGCGGGCGGTGAGTCCGGTTATCTCGCGTCGAACCCGGCCCGGCCCGACATCATCTTCGGCGGCAGCTACGGTGGCCTGCTGACGCGCATGGACCTGGCGACCGGTCTCGAGCGCAACGTCAGCCCCTGGCCGGACAACCCGATGGGGTACTCGTCAGAGGATATCCAGTACCGCTTCCAGTGGACGTTCCCGATCATCTTCTCGCCGCACAACCCGGGCATCCTGTACGCGGCGGGGAGCCAATTGTTCAAGACGACCACGGAGGGTGAGAGCTGGACGATCATCTCGCCGCCGCTGGCACGCCGCGACCCGAAGACGATGGGCGCCTCGGGCGGACCGATCACCAAGGACCAGACCGGCGTCGAGACGTACGGCGTGATCTTCGCGCTCAGCGAGTCGCCGATCACGCCGGGGCTCATCTGGGCGGGCACGGACGACGGCCTGGTGTGGATCACCCGCAACGGCGGCACGAACTGGACGAACGTGACGCCTAGGGACATCGGCGACTTCACGCGCGTGTCGCTCATCGATGCCGGTCACTTCAACGCCGGCACCGCGTACCTGGCGGCCAATCGCTTCCAGCAGGATGACTTCGCGCCGATCCTCTACAAGACGGCAGACTACGGCAAGACGTGGACGAAGATCGTCGCGGGCATCCCGGCGAACGAGTTCACGCGCGCCGTTCGCGAGGACCCGAAGAAGGCGGGACTGCTCTACGCGGCCACGGAGAAGGGCGTGTGGGTGTCGTTCGACGACGGCGGCTACTGGCAGTCGTTGCGGCGCAACATGCCGTCGGTGCCGGTGCACGACATGGTGGTCAAGGACAACGACCTCGTGCTGGGAACGCACGGGCGCTCGTTCTGGATCATGGACGACGTGTCGCCGCTGCGTCAGCTCGCCGCGGCCGTGACGGCGAAGAAGGCGCACCTCTACAAGCCGTCAGACGCATATCGCATCGACTGGGGCGGCGGCTTCCGCATTCCGGGAGCAGGGTACGGCGGCGAGACGCCGACCGGGCAGAATCCTCCGTCCGGCGCCGCGGTCTACTACCAGCTCAAGGATCCGAACACGCGCGTGACGCTCGAGTTCCTCGATGCCAAGGGGGACCTCATCAAGTCGTACACGAGCGATTCCACGGCGGACGCACCGGCACCGGCGGCCGGCGACGGTCCGCGCGGGGGTGCGCCCCGCGTGCCGCGCGCGCCGAACCGGGTGGGACTGAACCAGTTCAACTGGAACCTGCGGTATCCCGACGCGACGCGCTTCGACGGCATGATCTTCTGGGCCGGCAACACCACGGGCCCACTCGCGCTGCCGGGGACGTACACCGTCCGCCTGACCGCGGGGGCAGAGGCACAGGCACAGACGTTCGTCGTGAAGGCCGATCCGCGCTGGAAGGTGCCGATGGCCGACCTCGTGGCGCAGTTCGACTTCCTCATCCAGGTGCGCGACCGCGTGAGCGAGGCGAACGACGCCGTGATCACGGCACGCGACGTGAAGGCGCAGGTGAACGACCGCCTGAAGCAGGCGCCGCAGCTGGGCGACCAGGGGAAGGCGCTGAACGGCAAGGTAACCGACGTCGAGGCCGAGATCTACCAGATCAAGAACCAGAGCTCGCAGGATCCGCTCAACTACCCGATCAAGCTCAACAACAAGATCGCCGCGCTGCTCGGTGTGGCCGGCTCCTCGCCGGGCCGCCCGCCGGCACAGGCGATGCAGGTGTTCAAGGAACTGAATGGCAAGCTCGACGTGCAGACCAGGCGGATGGACAAGGTGTATGCCGACGACCTGAAGGCGTTCAACGAGCAGCTCAAGAAGCTCGGCCTGCCCGAGGTGACGCCCAAGAAGAAGGCGCCGAAGGTCGCCGCCGACGATGACACCGACGCCGGCGACGTGGATGGCAAGATCACGTGGTAGCGCCATGCGCGTGCGGGACGCGGTGGCCGGCGATCACGCGGCCATCCTGGCGCTGAACAACACCGCCATCCCGCACGTCAACGCGCTCTCGGTGGAGGAATTCGCGTGGCTCTCCGCCCACGCGAATTTCCTTCGCCTGGCAGAAGCCGAGACTGGCCTGCTGGGCTTTTCGCTCGTCCTGCCGTCCGGACTCGACTACTGGAGCGACAACTACAAGTGGTTCGCGGCGCGATTCGACCGGTTTCTCTATCTCGATCGTGTGGTGGTGGCTGAAGGTGCCCGGCGGCTGGGAGCAGGACGGCAGCTCTACGAGGCGCTCTTTGCCTACGGAACGGGCACCTGGCCGCGAGTGACCCTGGCAGTCAACTTGCGGCCCCCGAACCCGGATTCCGAGCAGTTCCACGCGCGGCTCGGCTTCACGACAATTGGGGTGCGAGAGTACGACGGCGGAGCCAGTGCGGTGCTGATGATGGAACGCGCCCTCGACCTCTGAGACAGAAAGAGGGAGCGGCCATCGCCGCTCCCTCTGTCGCTCCCCCGACCAGCTACCTGGTGCCGGTCTTCTTGCCGGGGCCGGGGATGATCTGGTCCTCGAGAATCACCCAGTTGCCGACGCCGGGACGGGCGCGCCATTTGGCCATGTAGAGGCCGCGTTCCAGGACCGAGTCCTTGGGCGACCGCCTGAGAATCATCAGGTACGACCCGCTGTCGGCCAGTGTGGAGTCGTCGAGAATGGACATGGCGAGGGAGCTGCGCTGGAAATCGGCCATCGACTTGCCCTGCGCGAGGTTGACCCAACGCGTGGCGATGGCCGGCGCATTGTGCACCGTCGTATCGGGCAGGGTCAGCTTCGCATCAGGGACGTACATGGCGACGATCGAGCGGGCATCGCCGTTCACCATCATGGCGGTGACGAGGGCATAGCCGTTGCCGACGGCCATCTGGCGTTGAAGCTGGTCTTCGGGAATCAAAGGTTCGGGGGGCGCGGCGGTCTCAGCGGCGGTGTCCTTGGCCGGGGTGGTGCAGGCCAGGCCGGCGAGGGCGAAGGCGAGGAGAAAACGCGTGGGCTTCATGGCAGTTCGTTACGTCCTTGATGTGAGGTCCGGGAAATCTGGGGGCATGGCGACCGCCATGCCCATGGCGTTGTACCCCTTGTCGACATAGATCGTCGACCCGGTGATGCCACTGCTCAGCGGGGAGCTGAGGAAGGCGGCGGCGAGCGCCACCTCGGTGGCGGTCAGCGCCTCGGGAATGGGCGAGTTGAGCTTGTAGTAGCTGACCAGCGTCTCGACGATGCCGATGGCACTCGCCGCGCGCGATGCCAACGGCCCGGCCGAGATGGTGTTCACCCGGAGGCCGTACCGCCGGCCGGCCTCGAAGGCCAGCGTGCGCGTGTCACTTTCGAGCGCCCCCTTGGCCGTCGACATGCCGCCGCCGTACCCCGGAATGACCCGCTGTCCCGCGAGGTACGAAAGCGAGAGCACCGACCCGTCACGGCGCATCATCGGCCCCAGTCGCGCCATCATGGCCACCAGCGAATAGGACGAGATGCTGAGCGCGGCCAGGTACCCGGCGCGGCTCGTGTCGAGCAGCTGCTTCTTGACCTCGGGGCCGTTGGCCAGCGAATGGACCAGGATGTCGAGCGGCTTTTCGCCGAAGTCGGTTTCGAGTTGACGGGCCAGGCCGTCGATGGAGAAGTCGCCGACGTCCTTGTAGCGCTTGCTCGTGCGCAGGCTTTCGGGAGCATCGGCCAGGGTGTCGAACTCGGCGTCGAGCGGGTAGATGCGCTCGAACGTGAGCAGCGATCCGTCCGGCAGCCGGCGTGACTCGTCGAGCTTGCCGCGCTCCAGCAGGCTGCGAAAGATGTTGAGCGCGGGTGGCCACGTGGCCACGCAGACGGTGGCGCCAGCCTCGGCCAGCGCCTTGGCGATGGCGAAGCCAAACCCCTGGTCGTCAGAAACGCCGGCAACGAGCGCGCGCTTGCCGCGAAGGTCGATGTTCAGCATACAGGGAACAGTAGGCAAGTCTGTCATCCGGGCAAGTGGCGCGTCAGGCGCCCAGTCCCCAGTGGCGTCCACTCGTTCCCTACAGGAGCTGGCTCACCCTCGCGACAAGCTCAAAGGCATCGGCCACATACAGGACGTCTGCCTTGCCCTGGGCCCAGCCGCAGTTGGGATCGAGATTGATGGCGCGCCGTTCGCCGATGAATCGCCAGCCAACCACGTGCGGCTCTTCTCCGTGACAACACGCGGCCAGTCCCTTTGGGTGCCGTGGCGTCGATCCAGTCTGGCCGACCTGGTTGAGGTGGCTCATGAAGGAGAAGACGCTCTGTCCCTCACTCGACTGGTCCACCAGTGACTTGCTGCTGCCGAGCGACGCGCCGGATTTGTCGACGACGGTCAGGATGATCTTCGCGGCGTCCTCGAGATGCACCTGGCCGTCCGCCTGCTTCTTGGTCCAGCCCACGCCAGCCACGAAAAGCAGCTTGGCGTCGGGGCGAATGGTCTGTGCGCTCGCCAGTGGAGCCTTGTATCCCACCACGTTCGTCTTCCGGAGCCCATCACCAATCGTGACGTTCAGGGCCGTTGCCTGCACAGGCACCGGGGCGCCCTCCCACCGGAGGAAGACGCCGCTATCGACGGTCAGGAACCACGGGCGCGCCGTGCGCGTGAGGGTGGCGATCATCCGCTGGCGATAGTACCCGCGCTGGATCGCGAATTCGGCGCCGTTGAGGACAAAGCCGCCCACGTGCGTGTCAATGCGACCGCCAAGTCGCTGGGCGACACCCGGGATCGCACGGTTGAAGCGCGAGGTGGCTGGGGCCACGACGATCGTCGCGCCCGACGCACGGCAGATGGCCTCGAGGGCCGCCGCATCCGACGCATAGCGCGACATCGCGAAGTCGGGGCCCGACACGGCGTAGAACGTTCCCGCGTCGCATCCCGACGCTTCAGCGACCGCCGCGGACACATCGCCGCCGATGAAGCCCGTGACGAATGTGGCGCCGGACGACTGCCGGTGCAGTTCCATGGCGCCCGTCAGCGTTTCGAGCGCGGACCGGCTCAACGAACCGTCGTCTTCCGAATGCGCCAGGAACAAGATGATTTCCGTGGTCATGTCGGCTACTCCTTGATCCAGTTGGCGATTTCCCGGGCCATCTCATCGATGGAGATATCCTTCACGATTCTTGTGTGTCGTTCCTGCTTCGGGAGCTCGACGCTGTGAAAGGTGGTCCCCGATGCACTGAGCTGGACCGGCTGCGCCTTTTGCAGGGCCGGCATCATCGTCCGCATGTTCAGCATCCCCACCTGGGGGTTGTTCGGCGGCTCCGGCAGGTTGCCGGTTGCCCAGGCGATTGCACAGGGCGGGCCCGCCACTTCCGAGACGAGGTACCTGCCGCCTTCCACCCGTTCGAGGATGGTGAGCGTTCCCTGCGCGGACACCGTCAGTTCGTCCGCCGCCAGAAACTGGTCGGCGATCCCGAGCCGCTCTCCCACCATCTGCACGGTGACGCCCGCGTCGCGGGATGCCGACGCGCAACCGCCGAACAGGAGCAGGCGTGACCGATCAACCGTGGGGATCTTCTCGATAGCGCCGGCGAGTGCCGCGGCCACCTCCACCGGATCGGTGAATCCGCTCGCCGAGGCATCGATGGCGACCAATTCGAACGGCACCTTTGGCGCGATGCTCATCATGAGCTGCTGCAGCTTGGCCTTGGGGCCGAGGCTCACGAGCCAGACCTTGGTTCCCGGCACGGTGGCCGCGAGGTGTCCCGCCTCGAAGAGCGCATGCGCCGCCCACGGGTCGAGCACCGACGGCAGCATCAGTTCGTTCCTGAGACCGGGGCCCGCGGGGCCCTGCACCGGTTCGAGCGTCTGAAGGAGGTCGGGGACGAGACTCCCGCAGACGACAACATGAAAACCCGTGGACATCTCTCAGCGCTCCGTGTGTGTCGTTGTGGGGCGTTTGCTAGTTGAGGGGCGAGTGAAGGCCGCCGGATCCCGCCGAAAACTCGACGTTGCTGCGCTCGGGATCGGACACATGGGGCTTGGAGCAATTCCACAGGCACACGCCGCAGTGGATGCACTTTTCCCGGTCGAACTGGGGGACGCCGTCGGGTCCCGGCATGATGGCCTGTCCAGAACATCCATCAATGCACACCTGCTCGGCGCATCGCTGGCACGTGGCGGTGTCGAGAAAGGTCACGTGGTCGGCGAATCCCCCGGCGGCCTGCACCTTGCCGCCCATGAGCAGGGCATCCTGGTGCGAGACGAGGAGTGACCCGTCCAGCTCGATCTTCGGCCAGCCGCTCCTGTCCATGAGTGCGTCGTGAAGGGATGCCCCGGTCGAGCGGCACTGACGGCGTATTTCACGGATATCATCGGCCGGTATCCGGTCGCCGAAATACCGTTCGATGGAAGGAATCCGTTCGTGCGGGCGCCTGGAATGTCCGCGCATGTTGAGCAGTCCGCGGGTCATGCCGGTGAGGCCCATCCCCACCAGGCCGCGAAGGAACCCGGCGTTGAATCCGTCCCTCGCCTTCTCGGCGATCCTGGATTCCCTCTCCACCCAGCTGTTCCGGCGTCGCGCCACATACGTGGCGTCGAGGTTGTCCTTCGTGAACGGCTTGCCGGCCTTCGCCAGTTCGATCACCGCCTCGGCGAGTTGCACGCCCGTCGCCCATGCCTCGTCCACGCCGGATCCGGTGAGCACGTTCGTGCTGCCGGACCCCTCGCCAATCCGCGCATATCCATCGCCGGCAAGCATGGGTTCGCCGCGCCGGCCGGATTCCTGCAGCGTCTTCGCACCCCAGGAGCGCATGGTGCTTCCCTTCAGGTGCTTCCACAAGCGTGGATGCGTCATCCAGTGCTGCAGGTAGCGGTATGCCGTACGTGCCGGATTGTCGAACCACGAGGGAATGAAGATCCCCACCGAGGCCATACGGTCGGGATGCACGTAGAGAAAGCCGAAGATCTCCGGCTCGGGGTAGCCGAAGGTGTGCAGGACCATGCCCGGTTCAAGGCCTGAATCGGGTGCGAGTTCGACGACCGCCTTCATGCCGATGGCCCAGTCCCGCTGGTGGTGTCCCGCGGGGAATCCGAACCGCTGGTTCAGCTTCTGGCCCACCGGACCAACCGGACCGTCGCCAACCACCGTCAACGCCGCGCGGATGTCCATCCCCGGCATGTACGCGGCGCCCGGCGTTCCCGACCTGTCGACACCCTGGTCGACAAGGCGCACCCCGATGACCGTGTCGCCGTCGAATAGCGGTTCGCTCACCGGCATCCCCGGCCAGACCTGCACCAGGCCGGACGCCATGAGCTGGGAACCCACCCACTGGTTGAGTTGCCCGATGGAAAAGACCAGGCCGCCATGCTTCTGCAGGAACGGCGGCGTCCACGGCAGCTGCACCGCATCGTCGCTCCACGGCAGGGCGGCCTTGAGCGCATCGATGATGGCGTCGAGAGCCTTCACGCCATTCGACCGGCGGCTCGCTCCAATGGGATCGAGCAGGTACAGCACCTGCTCTTTCGTGACGGGCGCCGTCATGGGGATCTCGGCCAACTGTGCCGCCGAAAAGGACTCCCTGAGGCTGCGTACCCGCGACACCACACCCGAGACACCAAACGAAATGTCGTCGGAACGCTCGTAGCAGAGGACCTGCAACGGCAGTCCCGGCATGACGCGGCTTTCCAGCGCCGTATTGCCGTCGGCATCCACCATTGCACGCGAGAGCGTGGTCAGGAAACCGCCAACGGCGGGTCCGAACCCGACGCACACGATATCCGTGTCCATCGTGCTCCGCGCCGAGGTCATCCGTCCCACCGGAGAACCCTGCCGTTCATACCGGATAGTCCAGCACTTCGGGGATCATCACGTGGGCCAGCGCTTCGGCCGCCCGGTCCTTGGCGAGTTTCGATCCGGCCAGCGACGCATCCACCCTGGTGCGAAGGGCGACGAATGGTGCGAGGTCAATGAACATGTCCGCGACCGCCGCTGCCTCATCGAGCGCCGGGTCCGGCGCGGCGCGGTAACCGAAGACGAGTTCGGCGCAGATTCGGGTGGCCTCGCCGGCGGCCGTCGACGAGTGGATGTGGCTGAGGTCGTGGTAGAAGTTGAGCAGTCCATCCATGCCCTCGGCGAGCGCCGCGTTCGCCGGGCCGTGCTTGGCGAGTTCCAGGACATCGAGGATCAGGTGGTACGACGCCACGAGCCAGGCGAGCGCATCGGCCAGCGGGTACGTCGCGCCATGGCGCTGGCTGGAATACACATCCTTTCCATTGGCGTCCTTGGCGGTGGAGAGGTACTCTCGCGACCAGAGCCAGAGTTCCATGGCGGCGGCCAGCGTGCCGGCGCCCATCGCCGGATGCTCCCGGGCCACGTCGCGCAGGTGCGCAATCCACTGCTGGAACTGCTGAAGGAAGATGGTCCTCGACATCGTCACGGAGAGCTGGCGGCGCTGCACAACCTCCGGCCCCTCGTACGTGGCCTCGAGCTGTCCGTCGATCCACTTGGTGCCAAGGAAGCCGGGGCAGTCCTCCGTGATGCCGTAACCGCCCATCATGCTCACCGCCTCGCGCATCATGTTGACGCCGTGACCGGTGTTCCAGAGCTTGGCGGCGGGAATCAGGACGCTGGACAGCGATTCGGTGACGATGAACTTGACCACGGGATCCGCCGCCAGCACGGCAAGTCGCGCGGACTCTTCCATGCTCGGCGTCTTCTTCGCGGCGAGCATCACGAGCTCAACGGCGTCCCTCGCGCGCGCCCGCAGCGCCTTGAACTCCGCCCGCCCGCCGGCGATGCCCTGCGCGGCGAGCACCTCGGCCTTCGACTTCTCGATGGCATCGTAGGTGTCGAGCAGTCTCGCGGTCTCGAAGCCCAGCGACGCGCCGGCCTCGCCGGCCGCCCAGACATCGAGGAGCCGGTGGAGCGCGTCTTCCTTCTGTTGCAGCCCCATGTCGAAGCGGGGCGTTCCCTCGTTGATGCCCACGGCGCCGCGGAATCGGCGACGATGGTACCGGATGACCGGTTCGACCGCCGACAAGAGCTTGGCCGAGGTCATGATGGCCGGCGTCGCCCGCGTGCGGGTGAACACCGATTCGATCACCTCGGCGTGGCTGTAGTTCGGGATGATCACGCCGTCCTTCACGGTGTATCCGCCGATGATGCGGCTGGCGGGCACCCGGAGGCTGAACACCGGATCGCGCGTCGACGAGAGCTGATGGGCCAGCTTCTTGGTAGGCGTCCCGCGATCCCAGGTGCCGGGATCCGTGTCCTCGAGGATCACCATGCAACTGCCCTTGATGCGCGCGTCGCCCGAATCCACGGCGGCGGTGACGAAGTTCGCCGATCCCATGTTCGTGATGAAGCGTCCGCGCTTGTCGACCTGCAACAGGGGCTCGTCTCCATCCTTCCACTCGGCGATGCGCACGCGGCCGCTCAGCACGCCGGTGTCGACGCCGACATAGGGAATCGACTCGGTGAGGGCGAACGCTCCGCGCCAGATCTTGCGGTCCTCGCCCGGCTGCGGCGGGATGGAGCGCGTCATGTAGGTCTGCTTCTGCTCGGCGGTGCCCCGCTCGTGGATGGGCGCCAGCGCCAGCGTGTTGGCCATGCTCGATGTTCCTGCGCCGGCGTCGACCCAGGCCAACTCGTACGCAATCAGTCCCATCATCAGGTTCTTCGGCCCTTCGATGTATCCGCCGTATTCGGGATCGACCGGCGCGGCGGTGATCCCCGCGGCATCGAACTCCTTGAGCAGCGCCGCCTTGTCCTCGGTCCACTCGTGCGAGTTCCTGGCGCCCTTGGCGACCGCACGCGCAACCGGGCCACGGGCCACGGCCCTCGTGGACTGGACGACCATCTGGTAGTCAAACCGGTCGGCAAATCGCCACATGATCTGCCGAACGTCGTCGCCGGGCAGCGTTTTCAGCTGCGCAGGATCTTCTGTTGGCGAGGACTCCTGATTCGGCATGCTGCTTCCCGTGTGGTATATCGTTGGTTCCGAATGCGGCAGGAAAGATGCGGCCGGTGCACGTGGCGAGCCAGCCGCCTTCACCCGTGGCGCCATCAGCGCGAGAAAGGGCGCGCGCGGCTTCCCCGCCGCTGGCACAAGGCACAGCTTCCACCCTGATGCCAACCGCGCCATCCCACCCCACCCACCCCGCCGGTTCCGCTCCGGCCGGCACCTCGGAAGCGGCGAGCTTTGCGCGCGTGCTCTGGCGCGTGGCCGCGGCCGACGTTTCGCAGGGCAACCGTCCCGTGTTGCTGAAGGATGGGGCGGCGACCTTCGAGGCGATGCTCGCGGTGATCGCCGCCGTCCGGCACACGGTCGAGCTGGAAGCCTACATCTTCCGGGGGAAGGACGAGATCGGCGAGCAGTTCGTGAGGGCGATGATCGCCGCAGCCCAGCGTGGCGTGCGCGCACGGCTGCTCGTGGACTGGGTGGGCGGACGAGGTACGCCGCGGCGGATATGGAAGGCGCTGCGCGCGGGCGGCGTGAATGTCCGCATCTTCAGCCCGCCGGGACTGCGGGGCTGGTTTGGACTCCTGCCGCGCGATCACCGAAAGCTGCTGGTTGCCGACGGGAAGGTGGGGATCACCGGCGGCATCGGCATCGGCCAGGAGTGGCGACTCGGTTCGGTGGGACCGAAGCGCACGCCATGGCGCGATTCCGCTGTACAGATCAAGGGACCTGCTGCCGAGGCCATGGAGCGAGCCTTCGACGCCATGTGGCTGCGCGCGGTGGGCGCTGGGCCGACACGAAGAGAGTCGCGCCGCATGGTACGGGCGGCCCGCAACTCGTGGATCGATTTCGCCGACACCTCGCCGGCCCTCGTGGGCATCGTCGAGGGAGAGCCGGGTCGCTTTCGCGTGTCGCGCGCGCTGGAAATACAGGCCGCCGCCGCACGCCAGCGGCTGTGGATTGCCACCGCGTACTTCATCCCGGCGTTCAGCGTGATGGAAGCGCTCAAGGGGGCGGCGCGCGACGGTGTCGACGTGCGCGTGCTGGTGCCGGGGCGCAACGACCATCCGTGGGTCAACCGCTTCACGCGGAGCTTCTACCCGGCGCTGCTGCGAAACGGCGTGCGCATCTGGGAATGGCAGGGCGAGATGATGCACGCCAAGTCGAGCGTCATGGACGGCGTGATCACCCGCATCGGATCCACTGACTTCAACCCACTGGGCGCGGCCATCAACTACGAACTCGACGCGATCATCGGCGACCGCGAGTTCGGCGCATCCGCCGAGGCGATGTTCCTGGCCGACCTCGACAAGTCATCGGAAGTGAAACACAGGCGGTAGGCGCGGTCCTTCCTTCAGGCCTGGCGACTGGCCACCCGGGCGCATTCGGCGAGCACCGCCGCGCCCACCAGCAGCGATTCCTCGGCCGGGAAGAAGCGCGGCGAGTGTGCCGCGACCACCTCGCCACCACGCTCCCGCGCCCCGATGCGCAGGAAGCACCCCGGCATGCGCTCGAGGTAGAACGCGAAGTCCTCGCCACCCATGTTGGTGGTGCCCAGGGGAACAACGGCGTCGGCGCCGAGTACGCGCACGGCGGCTTCGACGGCCCAGTGGGCACCATCGGGCGAGTTGACCACCGGTGGCGTGCGCTCACCCCAGGCGACTGCGGCCTGCAGGCGATGGGCGGCAGCAATGGCGAAGGAGAGGCGGTCCACCTCGCCAACAATCAGGTCGCGCGCCGCGCTGGTGGTGGCCCGTACGGTGCCCCGCAGGATCGCCGATTCCGGAATGATGTTCGGCGCGGTGCCGGCCTGCACCATGCCCACCGTGACGACACCCGGCTGCGCGGGATCGAGCCGGCGCGAGATGATGGTCTGCAGCGCGGTGACGAGCGCGGCGAGGCCCACCACTGGGTCGGCCGACTCGTGGGGACGCGCGCCGTGGGCGCCGGCGCCGGTGAGCGTGATCGTGAAGGAGTCGGTGGAGGCGGCCAGCGGACCGGCCTGGGCGACCACCTGCCCCACCTCGAAGCGCCGGTCGACGTGCGCCCCGAAAATGGCGCGCACGCCGTCCAGCGCACCGCTGTCGAGCACTTCGGCTGCGCCCTGTCCCACCTCCTCGGCGGGTTGCAGCACGACCAGCACGTCGCCATCGGCCGGCGTGCGATGCAGGAGCAGGGCCGCTCCCACCGCCCAGGATGCGTGCACGTCATGGCCGCAGGCGTGCATGACCCCGTCACTCAGAGAAGCGTACGGCAGCCCGGTGGCTTCGTGAATGGGAAGCGCGTCGATGTCACCGCGCAGCGCGATGACGGGCGCTCCCTCAACGCGACCGGGAAGGCGCGCCACCAACCCGGTACGGGCGATCCGGCGCACGTCGCTGATTCCGGCGCCGCGCAGCGTGGCCTCAAGACGGTCCTGCGTGCGCACTTCCTTCCACGACAGCTCGGGGTGCGCGTGCAGGTCGCGCCGGAGGTCGATGAGGAGGCTCGCTTCGGCGGCGGTGAAGCGCGCGAGCACGGCGTCCGGAATGGAATCCGTCATGCGGAGTGGCGAAGCACGGCGCGGCGTACCATGATGCCCTCGACGCGCTCGATGTCGATATCGACGCCGATACCAGGACGATCCAGGGGAACGCCCATGGTGCCGTTCGGCATCATGGTCCACTCCGGGGAGACGATGTCCTGCGCCCAGTACCGGCGGCTCGGCGACAGGTCCCCGGGAAGGGTGAAGTTCGGCAGCGAGGCCAGCGCCACGTTGTAGGCGCGTCCCACGCCGCTTTCGAGCATGCCGCCGCACCAGACGGGGATACCCTGTCCTTCGCAATAGTCGTGGATGGCGAGCGACGACGCGAATCCGCCGACGCGTCCCGGCTTGATGTTGATGATGCGGCCGGCGCCCAGCGTGACCATGTCCTGCGCGCGTTCCAGCGAGGTGATGGACTCGTCGAGGCAGATCGGCGTGCGCAGGCGGCGCTGCAATTCGGCGTGGCGCACGAGGTCGTCGTGCGCCAGCGGCTGCTCGATCATCATCAGGCCCAGCGCATCAAGCTCGGCCAGGGTATCGGCATCGTCGAGCGTGTAGGCGTTGTTGGCGTCGGCCATCAGCCCGGCGTTGGGCAGTGCCTCGCGCGCGGCGCGCACGTAGGCGACGTCGCGCCCGGGTTCGATCTTGATCTTCACCTTCCGGTAGCCTTCGGCGATGGCGGCGCCGGCCCTGGCGGCGAGCGCCTGGGGCGACGGCTGGATGCCGAGGGAAATACCGACGGCAATGCGCTCTCGCACGCCACCGATGAACCGGGCGAGCGGAAGGCCAGCCTGGGTGGCGGCAACGCCCCAGATGCCCATCTCGATGGCCGCCTTGGCCATCTGGTGGCCGCGGAAATCGCGCTCGAGCACCGCGTGCACGTCGCCGGGGCCGTCGAAGGAAACGCCGAGGACGCGCGGGGCGACGTACGCCTCGATGGCCAGCCAGGCCGTGTCGACGGTCTCCGACGAGTAGTTGGGCCACTCGCCGGCCACGCATTCGCTCCACGACACGGTGCCGTCGGCGTCGCGCAGTTCGAGCAGGATGATGCGCCGCTCGCTGACCTCGCCCGAGGAGATCTTGAAGGGCTCGCGCAAGGCGAGGCGGATTTCCCGCAGGGTGATCTGGTCGAGGCGGATCATGGCGTGGGGCGCGTAAGCAGGTAGGCGCCATCTCCTTCAAGCGAGGGATGGAACGAGTTGATTTGGTAGCCAAGTGCGAAATAATACATGAACGCGCGCTGGCTGTGCGCGCGGTACGCGGCGGCGGCCACCGCATCGTGCTCGAGCAGGGCGGGAAAGTCGCGCGGCACCAGGACACGCACGGCGCCGTCCTCCGGCCACACGACGGGCGGCGGGGCGGTGGGTCCGCCGGCCACCACTGGCGCCTGGGCGAGCTGCGACACGGCGTCGGCGCGTGTGGCGAGGCGGCGGGAAATCAGCGCGTCGTCGAGGTCCCAGGCGGCGACGAACCGGTCGGTGGGGAGTGCGCCCATCTGCGGGCTGTCGGTGACGCCGTACATGTTCTCCACGAACTCGTCCACGCGCGCGCCGAGCTTGTTCAGGTTCAGGTGGGCATTGCGGGAAACGAGCGGATCGAAGGTCCAGTACATGATGCGGACGCCCAGCGCCTCGCATTTCGCGCGCTGCCAGGCCTTGAGCTGCGTGCCCACGCTGGTGCCGCGCAGTTCGGGAACGACCGCCAGCATGTCGCTCCAGTGGGCGAGCTGGCCGTTGCGAATGCCGGTGAGGCCGAAAACGAAGCCGACGAGGCGACCGTCCGCGGTAAAGGCGCCGGCGGTGACCCCGCCGATCTTCGGGCCCACCTGCAGGATGGCCGCCGGCACGCGCTCGCTGAACCCCTGGCCCCACGTGGATTCCTGCAGCGCCACGCACTGAATGCGGTCCTCGTGGGTGATGAGGTCCCGAATGAGCAGTGGAGGGCTCGGCGCGGCGGCGGTTCGATCCATATCCTTAATCTGATGCGTAACCTCCCTCTGCACCAACGCCGGCGCGCGGCAACGGCCCTGGGCATCGTGACGTTCCTTGCGGTTCCGGCGCTTGGCGCACAGGAAAAGGCACCCACGGCGCCCACGGCACCCACGGCGCCCTCGGTGATGGCGTGGCACGATGCCAGGCTGCTGGGGGCCTTCACGCTGGCCGCCGCCGTCGTCATGCCCGCCGACCGCGCCGCACAGCGCGCGATGCAACGCGACCAGGTGCAGCGGTCGTCATTCTATTCGCACGCGGCTGACGCCTTCAACGCGTACGGCAGCCCCGGTGTCTTCGCTGGGTCGGCAGCGTTCTACGCCACCGGATGGGCCACGGGGCGTCCCGACGTCGCCCGGCTGGGCCTTCGCACGGCCGAGGCCATCATGCTGAGCGGGGTCGTGACGGGGGGCATCAAGGGCATTGCCGGCAGGGCGCGCCCGTACAAGAGCCCGCAGCGTCCAGGTGATTGGCGGTTGTTCTCGGGCATCCGCGACGGCGCGCGGCAATCGTTTCCGTCGGGGCACACCACGGCGGCGTTCGCATTTGCCTCGGCGATGGACCGTGAGTTGCGCCTGTCGCACCCGGGCACCGCGCGCTGGGCCGGGCCGGCCCTGTACGGCGCGGCGGCACTGACCGGACTGGCGCGCATGCACTCCGACAACCACTGGGCGAGCGATGTGGTGATGGGCGCCGGCGTCGGCATCATGAGCGGCCTTGTGGTGGCGCGCTTTCACGCCGGCCGGCCGCAGCATTGGATCGACCGGCGGCTGCTTCCGCGCACACGCCAATGAGCACCCACGGCATCTTCATCACCGCAGAGCTCACCGGGCCGGTTGGAGCGCAGGTCCGTGACCTGCAGCGCCGGTTCGACCCGAAGCTGGCCAACGAACTGCCGCCGCACATCACGATTCTCGGTTCCTCGGGCGCGGGGCCCATCTCCCCTGATACGCCCCTGCCCCTTCTCCGTGCACTGCTGACGCCGGTCGCCGAGGCGTCGCCGCCACTGCACCTCACGTTCCAGCGGCCGCTGCGCTTCCTGGGACGCGAAATCGTCGTGCTGCCCATCGACCCGCACGGCCCGATTCGTGCCCTGCACCAACGGCTCAAGATGGCCGGGCTCTCGTACGCGATTGCCCGCTATCCATTCACGCCGCACTGCACGCTCAACTTCTATCCGCAGCTGACGACCGTGTCATTGCGCGCGCTGCTGGCCGTGCGCGTGGAGGAACCGTTCACCATTGACCGGCTGCGCGTGTATCACACCCGCGCGCCACAACCGCCCACGCACCTGTTCGACCTGCCGCTGACCGGCGAGGGCTAGCGCGCGTTGGGCAGCGGCGACTCGCCGACGGGAAGATCCGCGCGCAGGCGCCGGGTGAACTCCCCCACGTGCCCCCAGAAGTGCGCACTGTCGTCGAGAAAGGCGCGCATGTGCCCGCCGGAGAGCTCCACCCACTGCTTGGGCGCGCTGGCCGCCTCGAAGAGCTGCTGGCCATGGGCGTACGGGATGATCGAATCGTCACGGGCGTGCATCAGCAGCTTGGGCATCGCCACGTGGCCGATCTTGTCGATGTTGGCGAATCGCTGCGTGGCGAGCCAGTGCACGGGGAGCCACGGGTAGATCTCGGCGCCGCGGTCGGGGACCGACGTGAACGCCCCCTCGATGATGAGTCCCGACGCCTCTGAGCGCAGGGCGAGCTCCGTGGCCGGACCTGCCCCGAGGGAATGCCCGTAGATGATGATGCGCGATGACGGCACACCCTTCACGGTGCGCAGCCAGTTGTACAGCGCGCGCGCATCGGCATAGAGGCCGGTCTCGCTGGGGCGGCGCGCTTCACTGTCGCCGTATCCGCGATAGTCGATGGCGGCGATGCCCAGGCCGAGCGCATGCATGCGCGCGTAGAACGGCGGGAGCAGCGATGACGTGACATTGCCGGCGTTGCCGTGCAGGTACAACAACCACTGCGCGGCGGTGTCGGCGGGGGGAATGACGATGCCCGACAGCCTGGTGCCATCCTCGCTCACCAGCGATAGTCGCTCCGACACGAGGTGCAGCGAATCGGGAAGCGGCCGTACGGCTCCCCCGCCAAGTTCGCGCGGCTGGTAGACGAGGTTGGTTTCGTTCAGGCGCAGGTAGGCCGCGGCGCCTCCGTACACAAGTACGACGGTTGCCGCAATCGTCATGGCACCACGCCGCACGAGCGGCGACATCAGAGTGCCTTCTTGATGGCGGCGTCGAGGTCCTGGCGACCGCCAAGCCCGGTGTAAACCACCATGCCGGCCTTGTTCACGACGACCACGAAGCTCGTGGCCGGCACGTCATACGCGCCCACGGCCTGGCCACGTCGGTCGAAGAAGTGGGTCATCCGGAGCGCGTGCCTTTCGACGTACGCCTGCACCGCGCGCGGGCTCTGGTTCACGCTGACGGCAACACCGACGAAGGTGACCTTGCCGGCGTACTTCTTCTGCGCGGCAAGCAAGGCGGGCTCGAGTTCCTTGCAGTTGGGGCACCAGGTGGCCCAGAACTCGATGACCACCGGTCCCTTGCCGAACACCGACGAAAGTTCAGCGGGGGCGCCGGCGAGTGTTTCCACGGTGGCGCCCGGCGCCTTGGCGCCCAACTCAATGCCGCTGTCCTGTGCCTGTGCCTGTTTCCCAGGCGCGGCGAGCGCAATCATCGCCGCCACGAATATCAACCGCGCCCCGTTGTTCAAAACCATCCCTGACCTGCCTTGATGAGGTAGTACTCGGCGACGCCGATCATGGCGAGCGCGAAGAACCGCTTGACCCACAACATCCATACACCGGCACGCGGCAGGCGGCTGACGGCGCCGCTGGACAGCCCGACGACAACGAGTAAAGCGCACATTCCCAGCGAAAAGGCGAAGAGATAGGTGAACCCGAGCACGGGATTCCTTGTTCGCGATACCCAGGTCAGCACGGCAGCCATGACGGGTGCTGAGCACGGTGCAGCCACGAGCCCTGAAGCGGATCCCATGAGAAAAGCACCGCCAACACGACCGCCCTCTCCCAGGGTCGCCGCGCCGGCCGTGAACGCTGCCGGGAGCCGCACCGGAATGACGTCGAGCATGGCCAGCGCCGCAAAGAGCAGCAGGTTGGCCATGCCGAAGTAGAGCCACGGATTGGAGCTGACGGTGCCGAACAGCGTTCCGGTGAGCCCGGCAAGGAGGCCGAGTGCCGAGTAGACGATGGACAGCCCGAGGACGTAGGCCAGGGTGAGGGCGACGGTACGCCCCCGGCGCGGGGCCTCGCCGGATGCCGTGCCGCCGACGATGGCGGCGGTGATGGGGATCATCGGGTAGATGCACGGCGTGAGGCTCGTCAGCACGCCGGCGGCAAAGAGCACCGGAATAGCGGTGACGGGGCTCTGGGAAAGGCGGTCGGCGATGCCGGAAAAGTCCATGGGATGGGCTGGAAGGGCGCCCTGTACTGTAGTCGGTTGGGGAGGGAGCGGACAGGCGGTTAGCTTTCAAGTCCTCCCCGACCTCACCAACAGAGCATCGCACCCGTGGCACCGCAATTCATCTACGTCATGAAGGGGCTGCGCAAGGTGGTCGCCCCTGCGCGCATCATCCTCGACGACATCTGGCTGTCGTTCTACCCCGGCGCCAAGATCGGCGTGCTGGGCGCCAACGGCGCCGGCAAGTCGTCGCTGCTGAAGATCATGGCCGGCATCGACCACGAGTTCCAGGGCGAGGCGTGGGCGCACAAGGGCACGCGCATCGGCTACCTGTCGCAGGAGCCGGCCCTCGACCCGTCGCTCGACGTGCGCGGCAACGTGGAGGTGGCGCTCAAGGACCAGCGGGCCAAGCTCGACCGGTACAACGCGATCGCCATGGAGTTCGCGGAGCCGATGTCGGACGACAGGATGAACACGCTGCTCAACGAGCAGGGGACGCTGCAGGAGTACATCGACCATCACGACTTGTGGAACCTCGACAACAAGATCGAGGTGGCCATGGACGCGCTGCGCCTGCCGCCGGGTGATGCCGACGTGACCATTTTGTCGGGTGGCGAAAAGCGCCGCGTGGCGCTCTGCCGCGTGCTGCTGGAGGAGCCCGACCTGCTGCTGCTCGACGAACCGACCAATCACCTCGATGCCGAATCGGTGGCGTGGCTGGAGCACTTCCTCGAGCGCTTTGCGGGCACGGTGGTGGCCATCACCCACGACCGGTACTTCCTGGATAACGTGGCCAAGTGGATTCTCGAGCTCGACCGCGGGCGCGGCGTGCCTTACGAGGGAAACTACAGCGGATGGCTGGAGCAGAAGACGCAGCGAATGGCGCTCGAAGAGAAAGTCGCCAGCACGCGACAGAAGACCCTCGAGCGCGAACTGGAGTGGGTGCGCATGTCGCCCAAGGCGCGGCAGGCCAAGAACAAGGCGCGCCTGCAGAACTACGAGGACCTGCTGAGCGAGGCGCAACAGGAGAAGATTGCCCAGAACGAGATCGCCATCCCGCCGGCGCCGCGACTCGGCAACGACGTGGTGATCGCCAAGGGGCTCAAGAAGGGATACGGCGACAAGCTGCTGTTCGAGAACATGTCGTTCTCGCTGCCGCGCGCCGGCATCGTGGGGATCATCGGCCCCAACGGCGCGGGCAAGACGACGCTGTTCAGGATGTTCAACGGCATCGAAACGGCGGACGCCGGCACGCTGAAGCTCGGCGAGACGGTGTCGATCTCGTACCAGGACCAGACGCGCACGCTCGAAGGGAAGCGCACGGTCTGGGAAGAGATGACCGGCGGCCTCGAAATGCTGCAGGTGGGCAAGAAGGAAGTGAACTCGCGCGGCTACTGCTCGGCGTTCGGCTTCAAGGGGGCCGATCAGCAGAAGCTGGTGGCCAACCTCTCGGGCGGCGAGCGCAACCGGCTGCACCTCGCCAAGACGCTGATGCAGGGCGGCAATCTGCTGCTGCTCGACGAGCCGACCAACGACCTCGACGTCGACACGCTGCGCGCGCTGGAGGTGGCGGTGCTCGACTTCAGCGGCTGCGCGGTGATCATCTCGCACGACCGGTGGTTCCTGGACCGCGTGGCGACGCACATCCTGGCGTTCGAGGGAGACTCGGAGGCGGTCTGGTTCGAGGGGAACTTCCAGGCGTACATCGAGGACCTGAAGAAGCGGAAGGGTCCCGACGCCGACCAGCCGCACCGGATCAAGTACAAGCGGCTGGTGCGTTAGCAGTTACGGGATTTGGCTGGGGCCAAATCGGCGTTGGACTGGGCCAAGGCGAGACAATGGGCTGCGCACCAGAATCCTTGGATTGGGCCAGGTTTTGTAACCAGATTTGTAACCAGAACGGTCACGGCGGGCAGCCAAGGGGGCTGCCCGCCGTTGTTGAGCGTGCGGGGATGAGACTTCCCCAAGAGTTCTGGGCACTTCACGAATCCGTTCGGACTTCGGAGAGCCGAGTCTGGGATTGTCCAGGTTACATGTGGCGATCTTCATGTGACCAGGAGCACCGAGTGGTCTGGCGCGTCGTGCGTGATTGGGGAGTACATGGTGAGATGCGCTGAGGCCTAGCACACGCCGGCAGCATTCCACCACGGGATACAATGAACGTGCCGTCGGGCACTGACAGTTCTTGCGGCATCCCTGGACGGCAGAACGAGTAGCTCGACGCCCCCGGCAGAAGGACACGTTGCTCGGCGTTCGAGCTCACCCTCTTTCCAGCGACCCATAGTAGTCGCGTATGTGCGAGTCTGCGAAGACGTCTGTCGCTTCGAGCGGACTCTGTAAGAACAAGCCTTCAAATGATCTGCACCGACTGAGCGCAACGTAGGTTTGGCCCGGCGCGAACGCACCTCCGGCCAAGTCCACGCAAGCCTTGTCGAGTGATTGGCCCTGCGACTTGTGGATTGTCAGCGCCCACGCCAATCGAATCGGATACTGAGCAAACGCGCCGGCTACTCGCCGGACAAACCTTCCATCGGCGAAGTCGTATTCCACGCGCTCCCACGTCTCCCGTTCGATCAGGTATGTCTGTTGGCCAATCACGATCGAAAGGCCCGACGACCCAAGTGCAACAACAGTCGCAGCTGTGCCATTCACCCAACGCTTCCTTGCGTCATTCTTGACCATTATCACCCGTGCACCGGGCTTGATCATCAACCGCACCGGCGCTGGGAATGCTGACTCGAGAGCTTGCTCAAGCTGGTCTGGATTACCTTGGTGTTTGATCAGCAGGTTGTCGTACTGCTTCTGGAGCGACCCCGACAGCTTCGCCTCTAGAATCGCGACCGAGCCCGGTAGCTGGTCGAGTGCCAGGCGATTCATCCTGGAGGCGACCGCGTTTGTGGTGGTCAGAATGCTCGTTCCTGCTGGTGGCGCTCCAGCAAGCGATCTATGCCGGCCGTTCAGGCGAATCAAATCACTGTCACTGGGCTCCCCGGTGCGTACCCGATTCAGGAGTTCGATGAAGTCCTGATCGCTCTGGCGGAATACGCGCGTTAGCTCGTGTCCATCCTGAAACTCCGCGCGTGACTGTGCGGCGGTGAAAAAGAGTGACGCA
>JBBTJT010000050.1:0-10482 GCA_038059315.1 Gemmatimonadota bacterium | reverse complement strand
CGACCACCAACCACCACCCACCAACCACCACCACCAACCACCACCGCAGTTCCCGCCCTCCGCCGTCATTCGTCTATCTTGAGACATGTCCGATCTGCTATCCGCCTTCCTCACCCACCTCGCCAAGGAGCGGGACCTCTCGTCCAACACGCTGGCCGCGTACACGCGCGACCTCGGCGACCTGCGCGATTTCCTCGGGCTGCACTACGGCGACCCGGACTGGCAGTGGGCGCAGGTCGACCGATTGGCAATGAGGGCCTGGATGGCGCACCTGTCGCGCCGAGGCCTCGCCAAGCGCTCCATCGCCCGCGCCCTCAGTGCGGCGCGCACGTTCTACCGTTTCCTGCACAACAACGATCTCGTGACCTCCAATCCGGCTCGCGCCGTCGGGTCGCCGAAGATCGAGAAGTACCTCCCCGGCTACCTCGACCGGCGCCAGGTGGAGACCCTCCTGCAGGCGCTGCAGACGCGTGCCATGGAGGGCAGGCACCGCGACGTGATGGCGCTGGCGATGATCGAGCTGCTCTACTCGTGCGGGCTCCGCCTCAGCGAACTGCGCGGCATCAACCGCGCCGACCTCGACCTCCTGGCGGGGCAGGTGAAGGTGCGCGGCAAGGGACGCAAGGAACGCATCGTCCCCGTGGGCACCCACGCCCAGCACGCGCTGCGCGCCTTCGAACGTGCGCGCGATGCCGTGATTGCCCGGCACGGGCCGGCGGCCGACCGCAACGCGTTCTTCCTGTCCGACCGCGGCAAGCGCGCCAGCCTGTCGACCATCCAGAAGTCCATTACCGGCTGGCTGTCGCAGGTCGACGAAGGGGCGGGGCTCAGCACGCACTCCCTGCGTCACACCTTCGCCACGCACCTGCTCGATGCCGGCGCCGACCTGCGCGCCGTGCAGGAACTGCTGGGACACGCATCCATCACCACCACGCAGATCTACACGCACACCAGCGTCGAGCGGCTCAAGCAGGTGTACCGCCAGGCGCACCCGCGCGCGTAGGACGGACGTGGTGAGGCGCTGGCGGTCAGTCGCGCGCCGTCATCCGCGTTCGGCGAGCGCCCGCTCGAACGCAGCCAGTTCGTCGGTAGCGATTCGGTAGCCTTCCCGCTCCGCCGGAAACTGGCGTTTCCTCACGTCGGCAGCAAAGCGGGCCAGCGCGTCGCGCGTCGCCTCGCCCAGCGCCGCGTACTGGCGCACGAATGACGGTGGCGCGCTCGTGCCGAGCCCCAGCAGGTCGTGGAATACGAGCACCTGGCCGTCGCAGCCACTCCCCGCGCCAATCCCGATGGTCGGCACGGTGAGGCGCTCGGTGACGGCGGCGGCGATCTCGTACGGGATCGCCTCGAGCACGATGGCCGCCGCGCCGGCGGCCCCGAGTGCCAGTGCGTCGTCGAGCAGGGCCATCGCTCGCTCGTGCGTCCGCGCCTGCACGCGCATCCCGCCGAACCGGGCGGCGCTTTGCGGCAGGAGGCCGAGGTGCCCGATCACCGCGATGCCGGCATCGCAGATGGCCTTCGCTCGTTGCACCATCGCGCCTCCACCCTCGAGCTTCACGACATCGCACCCGGCCTCGGAGACGAACCGTCCCGCATTGCGCACGGCGTCGGCGTTGCTCGCCTGGTACGTCATGAAGGGGAGGTCGCCGACGAGCAGGGTCCCCGGCGCGCCGCGGCGTGCCGCCGCGGCAAGCACCACCATCGTGTCCATCGTGATCGCCGTGGTGCGCGCGAGCCCGAGCACCACGTTGGCCGCGGAGTCGCCCACCAGGATCACGTCGATTCCCGCCTGCTCGGCGAAGTACGCCGAGGGGTAGTCGTAGGCGGTCACCATCACGATGGGCTGGCGTTGCTGCTTGCATTTCCCGAGGTCGAGGAGCGAGAAGGTCATGGCGTAGGCGGTGCGAGAAGGAGGTTGTCGATCAGGCGGGTGGCGCCGACGTGCGCGGCGACGAGGGCGCGCGATGGGGCGTCGAGGACGTCCATGGATTCCAGCGTGTCGGGGTTCACGATTCCGGCGTATTGCAGCCGCACGCGCGGCTCTGCCCGAATCACTTCCTGCAGGTGGCGGCGCACGGCCTCGGCGTCGCGTTCGCCGCGGCCCACCAGCTCGGCGGCGGCCCGCAAGCCGCGCGAGATTGCCGTGGCGGCACGGCGATCCTCGGCGGACAGGTACCTGTTGCGGCTGCTCATCGCGAGCCCGTCGGACTCGCGCACGGTCGGCACGACGACGATTTTGGTGGCGAGCAGCAGGTCACGAACGAGGCGCCGCACGACCACCGTCTGCTGAAAGTCCTTCTCCCCGAGATAGAGCACGTCGGCGCTGGTGGCGGCAAGCAGCTTGGCCACGACCGTCGCCACGCCGTCGAAATGCCCTGGGCGGAACGCTCCCTCCCACGCGGCGCCGAGTGCTCCCACCGAGATCCGCGTACTCTCGCCCGGGGAATACAATTCCTCGCCCGCGGGAGTCCACAGCCCGTCGGCGCCCGAGTCGAGCGCCAGTGCGGCGTCGATGTCGGGCGTGCGCGGGTAACGCGTGAAGTCCTCGCCGGGTCCGAACTGCGTCGGATTCACGAAGACGCTGACGAGCACGAAGCCGCCGTCGGCGCGAGCCGTCCTGATGAGGGCGGCATGTCCGTCGTGGAGCGCACCCATGGTCGGGACGAAACGGACGGTCAGCCCGCGTGCGGCTGCGTTGCGCACCGCGGCGCGCAGGGCGTCGACCGCTTCGATGCGGATCACGAACTCTCCGGGTCGTCGAGCGCGGCGTCGATGGCCAGGGCGGCATCGGCGCCGAGTCCCGCGCGTTGGGCGAGCCGCAGCGTGCATCGTGCAGCCTCGACGTACAAGGGAACAAACTCCGGCCTCGACTGGCGCAAGGCGGCGAGGTGCGCGCGCACCGTCCCGACGTCGCCGCGCGCGATCGGCCCGGTCAGCGCCTCCTCAGTCGCCTGGCGCGACACGCGGTCGGCGGCGCCCCGCGCCAGCGCCGCGAAGGCCGTGCGGGCCTCCTCGGCCGGCATGCCGGCATCGGTTGCCAGGCAGATCGCCACGTCGAGCAGGGCGACCGTGACGTTCGCTGCGATCACACTCGCGGCGTGGTACAGCGGCTTCGCCTCGTCGGCGAGGCGGAAGGGAACGAGTCCCATGGCATGCGCTGCGCGCTCCGCCATTACCACGGCAGCCGGGTCACCCGAAACCGCGGCGGAAGCGCCGCGCAGCACTCCGGCGCCCGACTGTTCGGTGACCGTCTGCAGCGGATGAAGGCTCCCGATGGCGGCCACCCGGGGAGCGACGGCGCTCAGCGCCGCTGCCGGCACGGCCCCGCTCGTGTGCAGCACGACGCACGAAGGCTGAAGGACCTGAGGTGCGTCGGAGAGGGCCAGTGCGGTGGCGGATATCGCATCGTCGGGGACGCACAGGAGCACGAGTTCCGCAGCAGCGGCAACGGCCAGGGAGCGAACGACGGTCAGCCCGCGCGCTCCAGCTCGCGCTGCGCTCGCGTCGCCCCGGGCGATGAGCACCACCGGCCATCCGGCGCGATGCAGCCCCTCGCCGAGTGCGACACCGAGACGGCCAGCGCCGACGATGAGCGTCGCGGGCGGGGGCAGCGAAGGAGGGGCGGCAGCCATGTCGCGGAATCTAACGCGACCCGCGCGCCTGACGACCGAATTACGCCAAGGCAACGTCCCCGCACACCCCGGTGCGCGACGGTTGCGCCCCTCTCGCGCGCATCGTCTCAAGGGCGTGATCAAATACCTCGGTTCCAAGCGCACATTGCTGACGCTGATCGTCGACGCCGTGCGCGCCGACGCTCGCGCGCGGTCGGTGCTCGACCTCTTCAGCGGCACCGCGCGCGTGGGGCACGCGCTCAAGCACGCCGGTTTTCGCGTGGTGGCCAACGACCACAACGCCTACGCGCACACGCTGTCGCGCTGCTACGTGGAGGCCGACTACGACGACGTCGTGCGCGACGCCGAGGTGCTGGTCGACGAGTGCAACGGCCTGGCGGGGCGTCCGGGCTACTTCACGCAGACGTTCTGCGAGCAGTCGCGGTTCTTTCACCCCAAGAACGGCGAGCGCGTCGACGCCATTCGCGAGCACATCGCCGCGCTGGCGCTGCCGCCCGAGCTGGAAGCCGTGATGCTCGTCTCGCTCATGGAGGCGGCCGACCGCGTGGACAGCACCACCGGCGTGCAGATGGCCTACCTCAAGCAGTGGGCCCCGCGGGCGCACAACGACCTCGAGCTGCGCCTCCCCGCCGTCCTCCCGCGCGCCCGCGCCGGCAAGGGACGCGCGCTGGCCCTCGACGCGCTCGACGCGGCCAAGGCCGTGGAGACCGACGTGGCCTATCTGGACCCGCCGTACAACCAGCATTCATACCTGGGCAACTACCACATCTGGGAATCGCTGGTGCGCTGGGACAAGCCGGCGTGCTACGGCGTGGCCTGCAAGCGCGAGGACGTGCGCGAACGCACCAGTCGCTTCAACAGCCGGCCGCGGTTCGAGCAGTCACTCGCCGATGTGTTGAGTGCCGTGCGCGCCCGGACGCTGGTGGTGTCGTTCAGCGACGAGGGCTTCGTGAGCCGCGAATGGCTGGAGGCGCGCCTCGCGGAGCGAGGCGCCGTGGCGACCATCGAACGCCCCTACAAGCGGTACGTCGGCGCGCAGATCGGCATCTACAGCCCGCGTGGCGAGCGCGTGGGCGAGGTGAGCCACGTGCGGAACCGCGAGTACATCTTCGTCTGTGGATCCGAGGCGACGGTGGCGCGGGTGCAGAAGAGGACGAAGCTCGCCGGCTGATTCAGGATCTGGATCGCGGATTCCGATTGACGACATCGAATGGGCATTGCGATTGGCGATGGGCCATCGCTCATCGCAATCAGCATTCGCGATCCTGAATCGCCATCCGCGATCCCAATCCCCAATCAGCCCTTCAGCCCTTCAGCACAACTCTCAGCGCCTCGACCCCGATATTCCCCCCGCACATCACGATCCCCACCTTCTGCCCCTCGTACTCCGCCGCCACCTTGCGCAGCCCCGCCAGCCCGCCGGCCGCCGCTCCCTCGGGGAGGTTGTGCGTCGTGCGGATCAGCTCGCGCAGCGAGTCGGCCAGCGCGGCCTCCGTCACCAGGATGAAATCGGCGAGTCCTTCCTTGAGCGTCGGGAACGTCCCCTCGTAGGCCTGCCCGGTGGCGATTCCCTCGGCGAACGTCTTCACCGGCCGCCCGCGCAAAATCGTGCCGCGCGTCCAGCTCTCGTACTGCGCCGGGGCCGCCTCGCTCTGCACCGCAATCACCCGCAGCGACGGCTTGAGCTGCCGCGCGACCGTCAGCGCCCCCACCGCCTGCGAACCGCCACCGAGCGCAATGAACACGGTGTCGAGGCCGGGCTCCTGCTCCAGCATCTCCAGGCTCATCGTCGCCGCGCCGGCCATGACATGCAGGTTGTTGATGCCGTGAATCAGCGTGAGTTCGCGCGACTCGGCGAGCTCGGCGCAGTGCATCGCCGACGCGTCGTACGTCGCACCGAACTCCACCAGCGTAGCGCCCAGCGCCCGGATCGCCGCGTTCTTGTCGGGATTGTTCCCCTCGGGCACCACGATGGTTGTGGGGACGCCGAGCAGCTGCCCGGCGTAGGCCATCCCCTGGCCGTGATTTCCGGTGCTGGCGCCGATGACGCCGCGCGCCCGCGTGGCCTGGTCGAGCGCCGTGATCGCCGACAGCCCGTTGCGCACCTTGAAGGTCTGCACCGGCAGGTGGTTCTCGTGCTTCACGAACACGCGGATGCCGTGCCCCACCAGCTCGTCGAGCAGCGGGTACTGCCGGAGCGGCGATGGACTGAGGTACGGGCGCAGGCGGTCGCGGGCCGCGAGCACGTCGTCGAAGCTGATGGGCCAGGGAGAGGTCATGCCCGGAATCTAGCGATCATTGGCAGCGGGCGGCGGCGGCTGCACATTAGGTCAGCCCCCAAAGGGAGGTCGCCATGATGAGATTCCTCGTTCGCGTCATCGTCGGACTGCTCGTGCTGGCCGCCATCGGCTACGGCGTCGGCATGAGCATGCCCCGTGAGCACACGGTGGCAAGCCGCATCCAGCTGACCACCCCGCGCGATTCGGTGTGGGCGGTGCTGCGCGCCTTCGGTGACTACCCCAAGTGGGACAAGGACTTCAAGTCGTCGGTGCGCGGCACGTCGCGCAGCGGGCGCGAACTGTGGGTGCAGGATGTCGGCGGCATGACCATGAGCGTCGAGTTCAAGTCCGTGCAGGCCCCCTCCCGGATGGTCACCGAGATCGTCACCGACGAGAAGTCCGACTGGGGCGGCGTCTGGACCTACGACCTCGTGGCCAACGGCAGCGGCACCGAGGTGACGATCACCGAGGAGGGGTGGATCAAGTCGCCGTTCTTCCGCGTGATGATGAAGGCGAGGGGCACCCACTCCACCATGGACGGGGTGCTCAAGGCGCTTGGCGCGCGGTTTGGCGAGCAGGTGACGCCGGCGCATGTGAAATAGACGGTGGACGGTAGACGGTGGACGGTAGAGAACGAGCTTCGATCGCATTGCCGCGTCCATCATCCAACCACTACCGTCTACCGTCTGCCGTCTGCCGTCTACCGTCACTATCATTTACCCATGACCCTCCCCAGAATCCGCTCCACCACCATCCTCGCCGTCCGCCGCGACGGCCGCGTCGCCATTGGCGGCGACGGCCAGGTGTCGGTGGGCGACACCGTCATGAAGTCGCAGGCGGTGAAGGTGCGTGCACTCCGCAACGGCAAGGTGCTCGCCGGCTTCGCCGGGGCCGCCGCCGACGCCTTCACGCTCTTCGAGAAATTCGAGGAAAAGCTGGAGCGGCACCCGGGCAACCTCCCCAAGGCCGCCGTGGAACTGGCCAAGGAATGGCGCAGCGACCGCGTGCTGCGCCGGCTCGAGGCGCTGCTCGTCGTCTGTGATCGCGACCACGGCTTCGTGATTTCCGGCAACGGCGAACTCATCGAGCCGGACGACGGCATCCTCGCCATCGGTTCGGGCGGGAGCTACGCGCTGGCCGCCGCCCGGGCGCTGCTCGCCAACACGACGCTCCCCGCGCCGGAGATCGCGCGCAAGGCGATGATGATCGCGGGGGAGATATGTGTATACACCAACCAGAATATCACCGTTATAGAAACGGATTGAAGAGAAGCTGTAAGCTGTACGCTATACGCTCTAAGCTGTCCGTAACGGACGGCGTACGGCGTAGAGCGTATAGCTCACAGCTTCTTTTGTTGTGGTAGTTACATTCGGAATGACTTTTCGCTCGTCCGCCGGTACCCTTTTGGCACCTCAAGATCCGCGGCGTTCACCGCGCCCGGCGTGAATCGCGTGACCTCGTAGCGCAGGTGCGTGTCGTCGTCGCCGTCGTCGCCGCCCACGCGCATGCGGATGTCGGCCTTCAGCGGCGAGCCGCGGAAGAGCTTCGCCTTCGCCGCATCGCCCTGCTCGAGGAAGTCCTCGTCCGAGGCGGCCAGCGCCAGCAACGACGTGCTGATGATGTCGAGCAGCGGGTTCCGCATCAGCGGCAGGGACGGGTCGGTCCAGTACTCGCCGACGGCCGAGCCGGTCATGTCGTCCTTGGTGAAGCCCATCACGCGGATGCTGGTGCGCCAGTGCTGCCGCAGCTGAACTCGCTCAGTGCGACGCCCGGCGACCGTGGTTCCGGCGCCCAGGCGGGCACTGTCCAGCCGGACGTCCTTCACTGAAAATTTCACGATCGGCCCTACCGCGCGCATCGCCGTGCCCACCACGCGCGCGAAGTCGTCGGCGTCGTGTTGCTCGTAGGTTCTCTTGTCGGTGTGCACCACGTAGACCGTGCGGCCGCCATCGGCCACCAGCAGGTCGTCGTCGTCGTTGTCCCGCTCGTCGGTGTCCACGCGCGCCCGGCTGCCGGACACGCGCACGGTGCCGCGAATGACCTCATGCTCCTTTTTGCCGCCCGGGTCGAGCCGGAAGTCGTACGAGTAGGCCCGGGGAGCCTGGACGCCAGCGGCGGAAACGGCCAAAAGGAGCGTGACGGCGGGGAGCGAGCGCATCTGAAGGACTCCGGGGTCGGGCGATTGCCCATCTTACGCCCCCTTCGGGACGCTGGTTTCGTCCCCGGACCCGCTACAATTAAAGAATGCCCGCCAACCGCACCGAACAGGTCCTCGCCCATCTGGCCGACCTGACCCCGCGCAAGATCGTCGCCGAACTCGACCGCTACATCGTCGGACAGAGCGACGCCAAGAAGGCCGTCGCCATCGCCCTCCGCAACCGGTGGCGCCGCCAGCGCACACCCGAGGGAATCCGCGAGGAGATCGCCCCCAACAACATCATCCTCATTGGCCCCACCGGCGTCGGCAAGACCGAGATCGCCCGCCGGCTGGCCAAGCTCACCGGCGCGCCGTTCATCAAGGTGGAGGCGTCGAAGTTCACCGAGGTGGGCTACGTGGGTCGCGACGTCGAGGGGATGGTGCGCGACCTCGTGGAGAGCGCCATCGACATGGTGCGCCACGAGCGCGAGCACGATGTGGAGGACCTGGCCAACGATCGCGTCGATGAACGCATCCTCGACCTCCTGCTTCCGTCGCCCGTCGAGTCGGCCCCGACCGCACCGGCCGAGACGCCGCAGAACGTCTTTGTGGTGTCGCCGTCCGGCGGAGTGACGCAGGAGCACGAGCAGGCGCGCGAACGGCACAAGCGCACCCGCGACAAACTCAAGCAGTTGCTGCTCGACGGCCAGCTCGAACAGCGCGAGATCGAGATCGAGGTGGCACCGGCGTCGAGTGCCGGCTTCGACTTCGCCCAGCAGGGCGGCCCGCCCGAGGGGATGGGCAACTTCGCCGAGATGCTCGAGCAGTTCATGCCCAAGCGCAAGAAGAAGCGCACCGTGCCGGTGTCCGACGCCCGCCGCATGCTGCAGGACGAGGAATACGACAAGCTCATCAACCACGATGACGTGGTGGCCGACGCGCTCGACCGCGTGGAAAAGCTGGGCATCATCTTCCTCGACGAGATCGACAAGATTGCCGGCGGCAAGAGCGAGATGGGCGGCCCCGACGTCTCCCGCGAGGGCGTGCAGCGCGACCTGCTGCCGATCGTCGAGGGCTCCAACGTCCAGACCAAGTACGGCATGGTGAAGACCGATCACGTGCTCTTCATCGCCGCCGGCGCGTTCCATGTGAGCAAGCCGAGCGACCTGATTCCCGAGCTGCAGGGGCGCTTCCCCATCCGCGTGGAGCTCAAGCCGCTGACCGAGGCCGACTTCGTGCGCATCATGACCGAGCCGGAGAACGCGCTCACCAAGCAGTACGCGGCGCTGATGGCCGCCGAGAGCACCGAACTGAGCTTCACCGACGACGGCATCGCCGAGATTGCGCGCACCGCCGCGATGGTGAACTCGCGGATGGAGAACATCGGCGCGCGGCGCCTGCACACGGTCATGACCACGCTGCTCGAGGACGTGCTGTACGAGCTGCCCGAGCGGGGCACGGCACCGGTGAAGGTCGATGCGGAGGTCGTGCGTGACCGGCTGAAGGCGATCGCAGAGGATGAGGATTTGCGGAAGTACATCCTCTGACGTCAAGTGCAGGGGGCAGGGGCACAGTGAAGTGCAGGGTGCGGGGGAAGAGGGTCCTCCGCACCCCTCCTTTCTCCTCCCTCTGCACTTCACTGTGCCCCTGCCCCCTGCACTTCACCATGCCTCTGTCCCCTGCACCAGAAAACGCGCACATTTCCATCCTCTCCAACCGCACCGCCGTGAAGACCCACCGCGACTTCCTCAGTATCCTCGACTTCTCCACCGCCGAGCTTGATGCGCTGTTCGCGCTCGCCGAGCGGATGCGTAACGGGCGCTATGCGCGCCGGCCGCTGGCCGGCAAGACGCTGGCGATGATCTTCATGAAGTCGTCCACGCGCACGCGGGTGTCGTTCGAGGTGGGCGCCTGGCAACTGGGCGGCCACGCGCTCTTTTTGTCGCCGCGCGACATCCAGCTGGGTCGCGGCGAGCCCGTCGGCGACATGGCCCGCGTGCTGTCGCGCATGTGCGACGGCATCATGATTCGCACGTTCGCGCACGCCGACGTCGAGGAGCTCACCCGCCATGCCGACATCCCGGTGATCAACGGCCTCACCGACCTGTCGCACCCGTGCCAGATCCTCGCCGACCTGCTGACCGTGCGGCAGTTCCTGGGTCGCTATCAGGGCAAGCGGGTGGCGTGGATCGGCGACGGCAACAACATGGCCAACTCGTGGATCGAGGCCGCCCAGCGTCTCGACTTCTCGCTCCGCCTCGCCTGTCCGGTGGGATACGATCCCGATCCGGTGATACTCGGCGCGGCGCTTGCCGAGGGCGCCGACATCACGCTGGTGCGCGAGCCGCGCGAGGCCGCCGAGGGCGCGCACGTCGTCAACACCGATGTCTGGGCTTCGATGGGGCAGGAGGAGGAACAGGCCGTGCGGGCCAGG
>JBBTJT010000049.1:0-14533 GCA_038059315.1 Gemmatimonadota bacterium | reverse complement strand
CCCACGGCGATGAAGACGACGTCGGCCGACGCGACGGACGCGGCGATGTCCGTGGTGAAGCGCAGGCGTCCGGCGGCCTGGTTTCGCTCGACGAGCGTGTCGAGCCCCGGCTCGAAGATGGGCAGGATGTTCCGCTTGAGGCCGTCGATCTTGCCCTGGTCGATGTCGGCGCAGGTGACGCTGCTGCCCGTCTCGGCAAAGCACGCGCCGGCGACGAGGCCGACATAGCCGGAACCCACCACGGTGATGTTCATGTCGAAACCAGGGGATAGTCGAGAGTCGATAGACGATAGTCGAACGGCATGCGGCTACTTCGCGCGCGCCGCGGGCTGCATCATGCGCGGCGCGTCGGGCGTCAGTGACACGATGCGCGCCCTGCCCGGCGCGAGGTGCGCCGTGGCGTGCCGCGTATCGACCACCAGCGTGGCGAGGTTCACGACGCGCTGGTAGTCCACGGCCTTGTGGTTGGTGACGATCACCACGACGTCGGCGGCCACCAGCACCTCGTCGGTCAGCGGCACGCCCACCATCTCGACGTCGTCCTCGCGGTAGCGGGGGACGTGCGGATCGTGGTACTCCACGTGCGCCCCCTGGACCTCAAGGAGGCGGATCACGTCGAGCGCCGGGCTCTCGCGCATGTCATCGATGTCGTTCTTGTAGGCGACGCCGAGCACGAGCACGCGCGAGCCGTTCACCGCCTTCTTCGCGTCGTTGAGCGCGCGCGCCACCTTTTCCACCACGAACGCCGGCATGGCGCTGTTGATCTCGCTGGCCAGGTCGATGAAGCGCGTCTTGTAGTTGAGCGTGCGCATCTTCCACGCCAGGTAGTGCGGGTCGAGCGGGATGCAGTGCCCGCCGATGCCCGGGCCCGGTGTGAACTTCATGAAGCCGAACGGCTTGGTGGCCGCCGCCTCGATGACTTCCCACACGTCGACGCCGAGGCGGTCGCAGACGATCGCCATCTCGTTGACGAGGCCGATGTTCACCGAGCGGAAGGTGTTCTCCAGCAGCTTCACCAGCTCAGCCGCCTCCGGCGAGGACACCAGCACCGTGGTGTCGATGCACGCCGAGTACAGGCGCGACGCCATGTCGGTGCAGGCCGCCGTGATGCCGCCGACCACCTTGGGCGTGTTCCTCGTGTTGTAGACCGGATTGCCCGGATCGACGCGCTCGGGCGAGAAGGCCAGGAAGGCGTCCTCGCCGATGGTCAGCCCCCGGGCCTCGAGGCGCGGCATCATGAGGTCGCGCGTGGTGCCCGGATAGGTGGTGCTCTCGAGGACGATGAGCATCCCGGGATGCGCGTGCCGGGCGATGGCATCCGACGCCGCGAGGACGTAGGTCATGTCGGGGTCGCGCGTCTTGGCCAGCGGCGTCGGCACCGCGATGGACACGGTGTCGGCGTCGCGCAACCGCGTCTCCTCCGTGGTGGCCTCGAACAGCCCGGCCTTCATGTGCCTCGCCACCAGCGCCGCCGGCACGTCCTGGATGTGCGACTCGCCGCGCATCAGGAGGTCGATCACCCGCTGCTGCACGTCGTAGCCGATCACGTGGAACCCGGCCTCGCACAGTTCCATGGCCAGGGGAAGCCCCACGTAGCCGAGGCCCACCACGGCGCAGACCGCCTGGCGGGACTCGATGCGCTGCTGCAGCCGGTCGCGAATGCTCGTCATGTTCAGCGGGGATTGCGGGGGGTCACTTGCCGAAGAAGCCGCGCACGGCGGCCACGACTTCGTCGAGCTGCGCCGGCGTCAGCTCGGGATAGATCGGAATCGAGATGACCTCCGCGGACGCCTTCTCCGACTCCGGGCACTGTCCCTGCTTGTACTCGAGATACCCGAAGCAGGGCTGCAGGTGCAGGGGCAGCGGATAGTACACCGAGTGCCCGATCCCCTTGGCCGCGAGGTGCGCCCGGAGGTCGTCGCGGCGCGGCACGCGCAGCGTGTACTGGTTGAAGATCGACTCGCTGACCGGCTCGACGTACGGCGTCGCGATGTCGGCGACGTCGGCGAAGGCCGCATTGTAGAAGGCGGCGTTGGCGCGGCGCTTGGCGCTCCACCCGGCGAGGTGCGGCAGCTTGGCCAACAGCACCGCGGCCTGCAGCGCGTCGAGCCGGGAGTTGTAGCCGACGACCTCGTGGAAGTACGTCTTGGTGCTGCCGTGCGTGCGCAGGCGCATGAGCTCGTTGAACAGCCCCTCATCCTGCGTCACCACCGCCCCGCCGTCGCCGTAGCCGCCCAAGTTCTTGGACGGGAAGAACGAGAACGTGCCGATGGTCGCCACCTCGCCCGCCATGCGCCAGGTCCCGTCGATCTTCCGGCGCGCGCCAATCGACTGCGCGGCATCCTCGATGATCGGGACACCCCTGGCCAGCCTGGCGACTTCCTCGACCGCCGCCACCTGGCCAAAGAGGTCGACGGGCACGATGGCCCTGGTCTTCGACGTCACCGCCGCCGCCGCCGCCGCGGGGTTGATGTTGAAGGTCCGCGGGTCGATGTCCACGAACACGGGCTTGGCGCCCACATTGTGGATGGCGCCGCCGGTGGCGAAGAAGGTGAACGGCGAGGTGATGACCTCGGTGCCCCGTCCCGCGCCGACGGCGCGATAGGAGATGAGCAGCGCGTCGGTGCCGTTGGCGCACCCCACCGCATACCTGGCATTCGACAGCTTGGCGACCTCGGCCTCGAGTTCGGCCACCGGCTTGCCAAGAATGAACGCCTGGTCGTCAACGACCTTGAGCAGGGACGCCACGACTTCGTCGCGGATGGTCGCGTGCTGCGCGCGCAAATCGAGAAGAGGAACGGACATGGCGTGTATGATGGGCGGAGGGGAGATTCGATCCCCCTTAATAGTTGTCCTAACCGGATAAAGTTACCGTGTTGGGGGCGTCTGCGGGAGCCTGTTTTGGCGCTTCGGGCAGGGGTCGGGGGTCGGGGGTCTCTCACGAAGACCGGAGGTTGCGGAGTTTCACGGAGCAGGCGTTCAAAGGGGGGCGCGGTGGACAGTACCGTCCGCCGCTCCCCCTTGTCGTCACGTCGTCCTCCGTGTCCTTCGAACGCTCCGGTCTCCGTGAGAGCCCTCGCCCCTCCTGGCCCCGAGGACGCTACAGCGAAGCCCGCAGAGGAAACGGCACTTCCCGCCCCGTCTTGGCCGACTCGTAGATGCCCAGCACCAGTTCCAGGGACTTCCGTCCGGAGCGCCCGTCGGTGTCGGGGGTGCCCGCACCACGCAGCACCGCCAGCACGTTGCGGTAGTACCCCTCGTGCCCGAAGCCGTACACCGACGGCGGGGTGGTGCTGGCCGCGTCGATGAGCTTGTCATCGTCATCGTACGTCGCGAACTGCCAGTGCTCCACCTTGTTGACCGCGGTGCCACCGATCTTCACCGTTCCCGTCTCGCCGATGAGGGTGATCGACCCCTCGAGGTTGCGCGGATACGTGAGCATGGTCACCTCGATCACGCCCAGCGCGCCGTTGCGGAACTTCAGCACGGCCGCGCCCGAGTCCTCGGCTTCGATGCGGCGCGCCAGCGTGGCGGTCTTCGCCATGACGCTCTCCACCGGCCCCACCAGCCACTGGATGAGGTCCACGTAGTGGGACGCCTGGTTCATGAAGGCGCCGCCGTCAAACTCCCACGTCCCGCGCCACGGCGCCTGGTCGTAATACTCCTGCGGGCGCGCCCAGCGCACGGTGGCGTTGGCCATGTAGATGCGGCCGAAGCGGCCGCGGTCGATGGCGCGCCGGACGAGCTGGATGGCGGGGTTCAGGCGGTTCTGCTTGACGACGAACAGCTGTACGCCAGCGCCGTCGCAGGCCTTCACCAGCGCGTCGGCCGACGCGAGCGAGATGGCCATCGGCTTCTCGGCGATGACGTGCTTGCCGGCCTGCGCCGCCCTGATGCCGTGCGCCGGGTGCAGGCCGGACGGCGTGGCAATGGTCACCGCGTCACACTCGGCCTTCTTCAGCATCTCGTCGTACGAGGTGAACCACGGCACCCCGTTCTGTTCGCCCGCTTCGCGCGCCCGGTCCTCCACCTCGTCGCAGACGGCGCTCAGCGAAAGCCCGTCGATGCGGGCGATCGCCTCGAAGTGGTTCCTGGCGATGCGGCCGCAGCCGACGAGGGCAATCCTGAATTCGCGCTCGCTCACGGCTCACCTGCGCTGAGGGGGGACACCTTCTCGCCGCGACGCGCGTACTGCCGGCTGCAGTCGGGGCACGTCAGCTGCATCATCTCGTCGCGCAGCTTCACGCCGCACTCGCACATCCACCCGGTGCGCCGCGCCGGCACCCCGGTCATCAACGCGTAGTCCGGCACGTCCTTGGTCACCACCGCGCCGGCGCCGATGAAGCAGTAGCGGCCGAGTGTCGCGCCGCAGACCACCGTGGCATTGGCGCCAATCGACGCGCCCTGCCGCACCAGCGTCCGGCGATACTCGTCCTTGCGCGACACCGCGCTGCGCGGGTTGATGACGTTGGTGAAGACCATCGACGGCCCGCAGAACACGTCATCCTCCAGCACCACGCCCTCGTAGATCGAGACGTTGTTCTGGATCTTCACGTTGTCGCCGATGCGCGTGCCGGGCATCACGACCACGTTCTGCCCCAGCGAACTGCGCGCGCCGATGACCGCGCCGGGCATCACGTGACAGAAGTGCCACACCTTGGTGCCGGCGCCGATGGTGGCGCCGTCATCGACGAACGCCGATTCGTGCACGAAGTAATCAGGCATGGGAGGAAATCTCGGGGGTGCGCGGTGAAAGCGCCACAATGCGGCAGCGCTCCAGCAGCAGGGACCGCCCCTCGCCGAGGGGCACGAATTCGCCGGCCTCTCCTGGTGCCACCAGCACCTCATAGCCGCCGGGGATGAGCGCCAGCAGGTCGTCGATCGTGCCGAAGTGATCGAGACCGACGCCGACGTGCGCCTCGACGAAGAGGTCGGGCCGGTACCGCGCGAGCGTCTCGTTCGCCCCGCGCATCGCCTGCAGCTCGAACCCCTCGACATCGATGAACAGCACGTCGGGGACGCCGTGCCGCCGGGTGAGCGTGTCGATAGCCACGGCGTCGACGGCCACCCCCACGCCCTCCTGCCGGCTCACCGCGCCATTCCACCGGTCCTCGAACCAGAGCTTGCCGTCCTCCGCGCCGACCGCCGCGTGCACCACGACGAGCTGTCGGCACGCGTTGGCCTCGGCATTCTGCCGGGCGACGCGCACGTTGTGCGGAGCTGCCTCGACGGCAATCACCTGCCCGTCGGGCCCGACGATGCCGGCGAGCATCAGCGCCACGACCCCCTGGTGCGCGCCGAGATCGAAGACGCGCGCCTCGGGGCCAAGCCGCCCCCGTCGCTGGAGGAGGAGAATCTCCGTCCCCACGTCCCAGTCGTGGTCATACCACCCCTCGGCCAGCGGGTCGGCGATCCGGATCGTCAGCAACCGTCCGCCGTACGAGTGCCGCACGTCACGCGCCCTGAAGCGTCCAACGGCCAGCCATCGGGCGAGGCGCCGCAGCGGCTCCGCCACGCGCGGAGGAAGCAACGCGGACGCCAGCCGGCGCAGGGCGGTCATCAGTGGTCCGCCTGCCACTCCTGCACGCTGCGCACCGTCTGCTGCTGGCTGCGCAGCGACAGGATGGCGTCGCACGCCGCGTTCGCCGCCGACATCGTCGTGGTGTACGGCACGCGATGCGTGATGGCCGCCTGCCGCAGGGAGTAGTCGTCCTTTTGCGAGCGCTTGCCGAGCGGCGTGTTGATGAGCAGCTGGACCTCGCCATTCACCAGCAGGTCGATGCCGTGCGGCCGCCCCTCGCTCACCTTCTTCACCGGCTGGCAGGGTACGCCGAGTTCGCGCAGGTACCGGGCCGTTCCCGTCGTCGCCACCAGGCGGAAGCCCATGGCGTGAAAGCGACGGGCGATGGCCGCCGACGTCAGCTTGTCATGGTCGTTGACGGTCATCATCACCGTGCCCTCGAGCGGCAGGCCATTGCCGGCGGCGAGCTGCGCCTTGGCGAACGCCGCGCCGAACGAGTTGGCGATGCCCATCACCTCGCCCGTCGAGCGCATCTCGGGGCCGAGGATCGGGTCGAACTCGCGGAACTTGGTGAACGGGAATACCGCTTCCTTGACGGCCACGTACGGCGCGATGATCTCCGCGGTGTAGCCGATGTCCACCAGCTTCTCGCCGAGCATCACGCGCGCGGCCAGCGACGCCAGCGGAACGCCGATGGTCTTGGACACGAACGGGATGGTGCGGCTGGCCCGCGGGTTGACCTCCAGCACGTAAACCGTGCCGTCCTTGACCGCGAACTGCACGTTGATCAGCCCGACGACGCCCAGCGCCCGGGCGAACGCCACCGTGTGCGAGCGCATCTGGTCGGCGTCCGTCGGCGTGATGAGGTACGGCGGCAGCACGCAGGCCGAGTCGCCGGAGTGGATGCCGGCGTCCTCGATGTGCTGCATCACGCCGCCGATGACCACGGTCTCGCCGTCGCACAGCGCGTCGACGTCGGCCTCGAAGGCATCCTCGAGGAAGCGATCGATCAGCACGGGTCGGTCTTCCGAGACGCGCACGGCGCGCTGGAAGTAGTCGCGCAACGACTCCTCGTCGTAGACGATCTCCATGGCGCGCCCCCCGAGCACGTAGCTCGGGCGCACCAGCGCCGGGTAGCCGATGCGGGTGGCGACCGCCACCGCGCCCTCGACGCTCGTCGCCGTGCCGTTGGGCGGCTGGGCGACGTTCAGGCGGCGGGCGATCTCGTCGAAGCGACGGCGGTCCTCGGCCTCGTCGATGGCGTCGGGCGAGGTGCCGAGAATCTTCACCCCGGCGGCCTCGAGCCCGCGGGTGAGCTTGAGCGGCGTCTGGCCGCCGAGCTGCACGATGACGCCGAGCGGCTGCTCGCGCTCGACGATCTCGAGCACGTGCTCCAGCGTCAGCGGCTCGAAGTACAGCTTGTCGCTGGTGTCGTAGTCGGTGGAGACCGTCTCGGGGTTCGAGTTGATCATGATGGTCTCGTACCCCTGCTCGCGCAGCGCCATGACGGCGCGCACGCAGCAGTAGTCGAACTCGACGCCCTGCCCGATGCGATTGGGTCCCGACCCGAGGATGATCACCGACTTGCGCCCCGTGCGCGGGGCCTCGTCTTCCTCGTCCCACGTGCCGTACAGGTACGGGGTGCTCGACGGGAATTCGCCGGCGCAGGTGTCGACCATCTTGTAGACCGGACGCACGCCGTCGGCCCAGCGCCGCGCGCGCACGTCGGCCTCCTGCTCGCCGCGCAGGCGGGCCAGCTGCACGTCGCTGAACCCCATCCGCTTCATGCGGTGCAGCACGCCGGTGGTGACCGTCGGCAGCGCGGCATACTCACGCTCGGCGTCCACCAATTCCTGCAGCTGCGCCAGGAACCAGCGGTCCACGAAGGTGAGCTCGAATATCTCGTCGTGGCTCATGCCGCCGAGCATCGCCCGCTTGACCTGGTAGATGCGTTCCGGGGTCGGCGTCTGCAGCGCGATGCGCAGCGTCTCGAGGGTGTCGTCGACCAGCCGGTCATCGAGGAGGCGGCTGCCGACGTCCCACCCCTGCCGTCCCGTCTCGAGCGCGCGCAGGCCTTTCTGGAACGCCTCCTTGAACGTGCGGCCGATGGCCATCGACTCGCCCACCGACTTCATCTGCGTGGTGAGCACGGGGTTGGCGCCCGGGAATTTCTCGAAGTCGAAGCGCGGGCACTTCACCACGACGTAGTCGAGCACCGGCTCGAAGCTGGCCGGCGTCGTCCTGGTGATGTCGTTGGCCAGCTCGTCGAGGCGATAGCCGACGGCCAGCTTGGTGCCGATCTTGGCAATCGCAAAGCCCGTGGCCTTCGACGCCAGCGCCGACGACCGCGAGACGCGCGGGTTCATCTCGATGACCACGAGATCGCCGTTGGCCGGGTTCAGCGCGAACTGGATGTTGCAGCCGCCGGCATCGACGCCGATCTCGCGGATCACCTTCACCGCCGCGTCGCGCATCTCCTGGTACTCGCGGTCGGTGAGCGTCATCGCCGGCGCCACGGTGATCGAGTCGCCGGTGTGCACGCCCATCGGGTCGAGGTTCTCGATGGAGCAGACGATGACGACGTTGTCGTCCTTGTCGCGCATCACCTCGAGCTCGAACTCCTTCCAGCCGATGAGCGATCGCTCGACGAGCACCTGGGAGATGGGCGACTCGTCGAGTCCGCGCCGCACGATGGCCTCGAACTCGTCGCGGTTGTAGGCCACCCCGCCGCCCGATCCGCCGAGCGTGAACGCCGGGCGGATGATCGACGGGAACCCGGTCGTTTCGACGATCTCGAGCGCCTCGCCGATCGTGGTGGCGACCCTTCCCTGGGGGCACTTGAGGCCGATCTTCTCCATGGCCTCGCCGAAGAGCTTGCGATCCTCGGCCACGGCGATGGCCCGCGCGTTGGCGCCAATCAGTTCCACGCCATACCTGGCGAGCACCCCGTTCTCGTGCAGCGCCATCGCCACGTTGAGCGCCGTCTGGCCGCCCATCGTCGGCAGCAGCGCGTCGGGGCGCTCGCGCTCGATGATGAGTTCCACGAACTCCGGCGTCACCGGCTCGATGTACGTGCGGTCGGCCAGTTCCGGGTCGGTCATGATCGTCGCCGGATTCGAATTGACGAGGATGACCACGTACCCTTCCTCGCGCAGCGCCTTGGCGGCCTGCGTGCCCGAGTAGTCGAACTCGGCGCCCTGGCCGATGACGATCGGGCCGGAGCCGATGAGGAGGATGCGGTGGATGTCAGTGCGACGCGGCATGGAGCAGGTCGTCGATAATGTCGGAACGCGATCGGCGGGGAGCCCAGCCGGTCGTGGAACGGATCTTCGCGTTGTCGCCCACCAGCCACGGCACATCGACGGCGCGGCGGAGCCTGGGATCGGACACCAGCTCGGCGTCGACACCGGCGCGCCCGCACACCTCGTGGGCCAGCGCCTCCACCGTCACCCCGATGCCGGAGCAGACGTTGTAGACTTCGCCGCACACGCCGTGCCCGGCGAGCGCCAGATACGCCTCGACCGCGTCGGCGACGTGCAGGAAGTCGCGCGTCGTGTGGAGGTTTCCCAGCTCGAGACGCGGACGCGCACCGGCATCCGGGACATGGAGCGCCTGGACGCGACGAACCATCGACGGCAGCAGGAACGTCTCCACCTGCCCCGGGCCGCCCTGGTTGAAGCTGCGCGTACAGATGACGCGAAGTCCGTCGGCGCGGTGCGCGGCCAGCGCCATCGTTTCCTGCGCGCACTTGCTGCCGGCATACCACGTCATCGGACGGCAGAGGGCGGTCTCGGCCAGCGCGCCCTCGGCCGGGTCGTGGGCCCCGTACTGCTCGGCGCTCCCCACCATCAGCACGAGCGGGTCGAGCGCGCCCTGATCGCGCGCGCCGCGGACGGCCGAGAGCAGCGCAACGCCCGCGCCCACATTGGTGGAAAAACCGGCCACCGGGTCGTGTCCGGATGCCGGGACGAATGAGAGCCCGGCGAGGTGGAAGACGGCGTCCGGGGCGGTGCCGCTGACGACTTCGCTGGCGACCTGCGGAAGCCGCAGGTCCTGCTCGATCCACCGAATCGAGTTGCGTTCGTGCTCGCTGAGGGTGTGGCCACGGGGCGGCGCGAGGGAAAGGCCGGTGACGTCCCAGCCGTCGCGCAGGAGCGCACGACAGAGCCACTGCCCCACGAAGCCCGTGGCTCCGGTGACGAGGGCGCGCTTCACGTCAGCCGTGGCCGCGATGCCGCGCGAGATCGGCGTCGACCATCATGTGGATGAGTCCGTGAAAGTCCACCTGCGGCGTCCAGTCGAGCTGGCGCTTCGCCTTCGCCGGATTGGCGACGAGCAGGTCGACCTCCGCCGGACGCAGGAACTGTTCGTCGAGCTTGACGTGTTCCTGCCAGTCCAGCCCGGCGTGCGAAAAGGCCACCTCGCAGAGCTGGCGCACCGTCCAGGTGTGCCCGGTGCCGATGACGTAGTCGTCCGGCACGTCCTGCTGGAGCATGCGCCACATGGCCTCGACGTAGTCACCGGCGAAGCCCCAGTCACGGTGCGCGTCGAGCGTACCGAGGCGCACCTCGGTGGCGCGGCCGAGCTTGATGCGCGCCACGGCGTCGGTCACCTTGCGCGTCACGAACTCGAGGCCGCGGCGCGGGCTCTCGTGGTTGAACAGGATGCCGCTGACGGCGTACAGGCCGTACGACTCGCGGTAATTCACCGTGATCCAGTGGCCGTACACCTTGGCCACGCCGTACGGCGACCGCGGGTAGAAGGGCGTCTCCTCCTTCTGCGGCGTCTCGACGACCTTGCCGAACATCTCGGACGAACTGGCCTGGTAGAAGCGGGCCTTCGGCGCGGCGCGTTTCATGGCCTCCAGCATCCGCGTCACGCCAAGGCCCGTGAACTCGCCGGTCAGCGTCGGCTGGGTCCACGAGGCGGCGACGAAACTCTGGGCGGCGAGGTTGTAGATCTCGTCGGGCGCCACGGCTTCGAGCGCGTCGACGAGCGACGTCTGGTCGAGCAGGTCGGCCGACAGCAGTTCGACGCGGTCCACCAGATGGGAGATCCGCTCGTAGGGCGTGGTCGACGACCGGCGCACGATGCCGACGACGCGGTACCCCTTGTCGAGGAGCAGTTCGGCGAGATACGAGCCGTCTTGTCCGGTGATGCCGGTGATCAGCGCGGTCTTCATTGGTAGACGGTAGACGGTAGACGGTGGACGGTAGACGGTGGACGGTGGACGGTGGACGGTGGACGCTGGACGGTGGAAGACAGGCGGTGATGGAGGGTTGGCGCCGATGGAGGGTAGGCGTTCTACCGTTTACCGTCTACTGTCTACCGTCTACCCTCACAAGAAAGGGGAGCCACAGGGGCTCCCCTCTCACAACCCCGATCGTGGGTCAAACCCGGCTCAGACGGTCGCGGCCTGTCCGCGCGGCGCGCGACGGACCTTGTTCGCGTTCAGGCAGCGGGTGCAGACTTTCACCTTCGTGATCTTCCCTTCGTGCACGACGCGCACCACCTGGAGATTGGGCTTCCAGGTGCGGCGGGTCCGGTTGTTGGCGTGCGACACGCTGTTGCCGAAGGTGACACCCTTGTCGCAGCAGTAGCAGCGGTTTCTGACGATCATCGCTTAGTTCTCCACCAACTCGATGCGCGCCATTTCCGCGCCATCGCCCTTGCGAAAGCCGGTCTTGAGAATGCGCGTGTACCCGCCCGTACGCTTGGCGAACTTCGGACCCAGCTCCTGGAAGAGCTTGTCCGCGGCCTCGCGCTTCTGGACGTGAATGCCGGCGAGCCGGCGGGCGTGCAGCGTGCCCGACTTCGCCTTGGTGATCAGCTTCTCGACGAAGGGACGGAGTTCCTTGGCCTTCGCTTCGGTCGTTTCAATCGCGCCCGACTCGATGAGCGAGGTGGCGAGGTTGCGCATGAGGGCGAGCTTCTGCTCGCTGGTCCGGCGCAGCTGCCGGCCTGCCTTGCGGTGACGCATCGGGTGTTACTCCTCTTCTTCGTCGTCGGGCGCGTTGGCGGCGGCCCGGCTCGGCGGCGTGCCCCAGTCCGTGACCCGGACGCCGTCGGCATTGTCGTCGAACTTCATCCCGAAGTTCAGATGCTCACGCTCGAGCAGGTCGGCGATCTCCTGGAGCGACTTCTTGCCGAAATTCTTGACCTGAATGATCTGGCCTTCCGTCTGCCGGACGAGGTCGCCCAGGGTGCGGATGTTCGAGTTCTTCAGGGAGTTGACCGAGCGCACGGAGAGTTCCAGCGCGTCGATCGAGGTGGCCAGGAGCTGCGCGAGGCGCTGCGCGTCGGTCGTGCCTTCCCCGGCGATGGCCGCGCTGTGCGACCCGAAGCCGGCGAAGTACTGGAAGTGCGTCTGGGCGAGGGCGGCGGCGTAGCTGACCGCCTCTTCCGGCGACACCGTCCCGTTCGTTTCGACGGTGAGGACGAGGCGATCGTAGTCGGTGCGCTGCCCGACGCGGGTCTCGCTGACGTGGAAGTTCACGCGGCGCGCCGGCGAGTAGATGGAATCGATGCGCACCAGGTCGACGGGCAGCGACCGGTCGGTCAGGTGCTGGTCGGCCTCGACGTACCCGCGTCCCTTGTTCACGTACAGCTCGACGGAGATGTCCTTGTCGTCCTGCAGCGTGAACAGGTGGTGCCTGGGGTTGACGACGCGCACGCCGCCCTGGTCTTCGATGTCCCCGGCGGTCACGGCCCCGGCACGCGAGGCGCTGATGCGGAGCACCGTCTCCTCGAGGTCGGGAGCCAGCGACAGGGTGAGCGTCTTGAGGTTGCCGATGATCTGGTGCACGTCCTCGACGACGCCCTGGATCGTCTGGTGCTCGTGGAGCACGCTGTCGATCCGGAAGCCCCACACCGCCGAGCCGCGCAGCGACGAGAGCAGCATGCGGCGCATCGCGTTGCCCAGCGTGTGCCCGTAGCCGCGTTCGAGCGGCTGCAGGCGGAACTCGGCGATGTTCGGGTTATCGTCGCGCTTCGTCATCTCGACGAGCTGCGGCCGCACCAACCCGCGCAAATCAATAGTCTGAGCCATTCGTCAATAAGATCCGTTGGTTGGTCAGGCGGCGCGTGGTGCGCCGCCTACGCCCTGCCTCGCCCCTGACGCGCGGCAGGCCCGTTCATCTGTCAGGGTGCGACCAGCCGACAGTCGGGAGCCGATGGACGATAGAGCGTTCTATCGACGATCGACCATCGACTATCGACTCTGCTACTTCGAGTACAGTTCCACGACCAGCTGTTCCTGTGCGGCGATGGGGATCGACGCCCGCTGCGGACGCTCGAGCATGCGACCGCTGAAGGTGTCCTTGTCGACGGCGAGCCAGCTCGGGGCCTGGCCGCGGGCGGCCACCTCGAGCGAACCGAGCACCGCGGCGAACTCGCGGGCGTGCTGCCGGACGCGAATCTCCTCGCCCGGCTGCGCCTGGTACGACGGGATGTCGACCGTCTTGCCGTTGATCTCGACGTGCCGGTGGCGAATGAGCTGGCGCGCCGCCTTGCGGCTGGCGGCGAAGCCCATGCGATACACCATGTTGTCGAGGCGGCTTTCCAGCGCGGCCAGCAGGTTGTGACCCGTCATGCCCGGCAGCGTCGAGACCTTCTCGAACGTGTTGCGGAACTGCCGCTCGCTCACGCCATAGATGCGCTTGATCTTCTGCTTCTCGCGCAGCTGCTTGGCGTACTCCGACACCTTGCGGCGCCGCGACGTGCTCTGCCCGTGCTGGCCCGGCGGAAACGGCCGGCGCTCCACGGGGCACTTCTCCGTGAAGCACTTCGTCCCCTTGAGGAAGAGCTTCGTACCTTCACGCCGGCACTGCCGGCAGCTGGGACCTGTATACCGCATGAGCTAGACCCTCCGGCGCTTCGGCGGACGGCAGCCGTTGTGCGGAAGCGGCGTGACGTCCTTGATCGACTTGACGGTGAGCCCGGCGGATGCCAGCGCCTGGATCGCGGACTCGCGTCCCGACCCCGGCCCCTGCACGCGGACGTGCACCTTGCGCACGCCGGCCGACAACGCCTCGCGCGCGCACTGCTCGGCGGCGACCGTCGCCGCGAACGGGGTGCTCTTCTTCGAACCCTTGAACCCGGCCTTCCCCGCCGAACCCCACGACACCGCGTTCCCATGGGGATCGGTGATCGTGATCAGGGTGTTGTTGAACGTGGCGCTGATGTGGGCGATGCCTTCCGCCTCGACCACGCGCTTGGTCTTCTTGCCCGTCGCCATTACTTGGTCACCTTCTTCTTGCCGGCAATCGCACGGCGCGGACCCTTCTTGGTGCGCGCGTTGGTGTGCGTCCGCTGGCCGCGCGTCGGCAGCCCGCGACGATGACGGATCCCGCGATAGGATCCAATGTCCATCAGGCGCTTGATGTTCATCGCGATCTCGGTGCGCAGGGCACCTTCGACGCGATGCGTCTTTTCAATCTCCTGGCGGAGCTTGTTGATGTCGGCGTCGCTGAGGTCCTTCACCCGGATGTCCGGGGCGACTCCAGCGACCTCGAGAATGCGGCGGGCGACCACGCGGCCGATGCCGTAGATGTACGTCAGGCCGATGTCCACGCGCTTTTCGCGTGGCAGATCGACACCAGAGATACGAGCCATAGTCGGTTAGCCCTGCCGCTGCTTGTGCTTGGGATTGCGCTTGCAGATGATGCGAGTCACGCCGTCGCGCTTCACGACCTTGCAGTGCTCACAAATCGGCTTCACGCTGCTGCGAACTTTCACGCGAACTCCGGTGGTACGAAGGCGGTAGTGTTTTCGGACAGACTTGAACCTTAACCACCTGATTGGACGAATACAAGCGGGGCCCTTGACTTTATTTCAGGCCTGACGTGTACGAAAACCGGCAATTGCCGGTTTGGGGGATTTTCGGGAAAGTTGGCGGCCGACGGTTGGGGGAAGACGGTGCGCGTGCGGCGGGACCAGGCATAGGGCGAGAAGGGGGGTCTCTCACGGAGACCGGAGGTGGACGAAGCTATCTGAGGTAGTCTGTCAAGAGGA
>JBBTJT010000048.1:18866-24923 GCA_038059315.1 Gemmatimonadota bacterium | reverse complement strand
CATTCTCCGCACCAAACCCCCGCACCCCGAACTCAACCTCGTTTCCGTGACATCCGTGTCATCCGTGGCACTCAGTCGCACCCCACGCGCTCACCCGGCCGAGTCGCGCCACCGTTCGAAGACCTGCCGCGATGAGAGTCGCGGCGAGAAACCGAACACCGTCTTGAGCCGCGTGTTGTCGAGCACCGGGCGGTAGCGCAGGAAGTCCACCTGCGCCGCGCCGTAGCGCGTGAGGCCAAGGGGATGCAGCACCGCGAGCGCGCCCTTCAGCAGCCACGCCGGCAGGCGCAGCACCGGCTTGCCGAGCGCGCGCGCAATATCGTCGATGGTCATCGCGCCGTCGCCGGCCACGTTGAAGGTCCCCGTGGCCGGGGAATCGATGGCCTGCGCGAGGCACGCCACCAGGTCGGCGTCGTGGATGAACACGAACGGCGACCGCGAGCCGGCAATGGCGAGCAGCCGGCGTTTCTCGAACAGCGCCGTGATCTGGTTGTTCACCGACGCACCGAGAATGGTGCCCACGCGAAAGACGACCTGCTCAAGCCCGGGATGCGAGGTGCGACGCGATGTGAGCAGCTCCTCCACCAGCCGCTTGTGCCAGCTGTACGCGAACGACTCGTTGCCGCGCACGGCGTCGGTCTCGGTGAGCCACGCGGGGTTGTCGGCGTGATAGCCGTACGCGGCGCCGCTGGAAGTCACGACGATGCGGCGCACACCGGTGACCACGCACGCTTCCAGCACGCGAGCGGTGCCGGTGACGTCGACGCTGAACTCGAAGTCGCGCGTGCTCCCCTTGCCGGGGGTGACGATCGACGCGAGGTGAACCACGCAGGTGATGCCGTGGGCGCGCAGGACGTCCTCGAGCCCGGCGTCGCGCACGTCGTGGCGCACGAACGTTGCGCCCTCGGGCACGGCATCCGGCGGCCGCACGTCGGCGCCGATCACCGCGCCGAGGCGGCCGCTGGTGACGCGCGCCGCGATCTCGGCGAGCAGCAAGCGGCCGACGTACCCGGAGGATCCGGTGACCAGAACGCGCGCGAGGGTATCCATGAGTACTTAAGCTGATGGCGTACGGCGTACGGCGTACAGCGTACAGCAGCTGTAAGCTCTACGCTGTACGCTTTAAGCTCTCCGCTTACTCCAGTATGTGGCGAGCGACAGGCCGGCAATGATGTGCCAGATCCCCCACCACGCTGCCACGATGGCCATCCCGCCGAGCCCGCCGAAGAAGGTGAAGACCAGGATCAGCCCGAGCCCGGAATTCTGGATGCCGACCTCGAACGACACCGCGCGCCGGTCGCGCACCGGGAGCCCGAGTGCGGCCGCCGTCCAGTAACCCGTGGCAAGCGCCAGCGCGTTGTGCAGGAAGACCGCGCCCACCACGCCGCCGACGTACCGCACGAAATACTGCCAGTTGGCGGCGAGGGCGAGCACGAGAAACGCCGCGAAGATCGCGATCGACAGGCGCTTCATCGGCGTGCGCGCCCGCGCAGTGAACACCGGCCAGCGGCGCGCAACGATCATGCCAGCCATCAGCGGCAGGCCGAGCAGCACGAAGATCGTGACGAACATGTCGACCGGGTCCACGGCAACTTCGCGCAGCAGCACGCGCGTCGGCGCGTACATCGAGCCCCAGAAGCGCAGCACGAGCGGCGTCGCCACCACCGACAGCACCGTGGACGTCGAGCTGATGCTCACGCTCAACGCCGTGTTGCCGTGCGCCAGGTTCACGAGGAAGTTGGAGATGTTCCCGGCCGGACAGCTGGCCACCAGCATCATGCCGAGCGCCACGCTCGGCGGGGGCTTTATCGCCAGCACCAGACAGAAGGTGACGGCCGGAAACACCAGGTAGTGCCCGGCGAGCCCGATGAGCACCGGGCGCGGATTGGCCACCACCCGGCGAAAGTCCTCGCCGCGCAGGTCGAGCGCAACGCCGAACATCACGATCCCGAGGATCGCGTTGAGCAGGTGGAGCGTCGTCGGGCTGAAGTTCAGTCGTACGGCGTCGATGTCGATCATCTACCCTTGGGTTCCTGGTGCATCGCCTTGAAATGCACCAGGCCCGGCGCCCACATGTGCGCCACCGGATCGACGTCGACGTGGATCACGGACGGACCGTTCACCAGGAGCGCGCGCGAAACGGCGTGCGCGAGTCCCTCGGCGTCCGACACGCGCTCGGCATGCGCCCCCATCGCCTGCGCCAGGCGCGCGAAGTCGATGTCGCCCAGGTCGGCCCACAGGTTCTCGTCGGGCGCCAGCCGCTTGCGCAGCAGCATCTTGAGCGGACGCAACGCGAACGACTGGTTGATCTTCACCATGCCCCACTGCCGGTCGCAGAGCACCAGCCAGATGATGCGCATCTTGTGGCGCACCGCGCTCTCGATTTCCTGCGGGTGCATGCCGGCCGCCCCGTCGCCGATGATGCAGCACACCGGCACGTTCGGCATGGCGATCGCCGCCCCCAGCGACTGGCCCATGCCGGCGCCGAGCATCCCCATCTTGAAGGTCGACAGCACGCGCCCCGGCGTGCGCACGGCGTGATAGAACATCGCCCAGACGGCGGTGTTGCCGCCGTCGGCGATGAATGGAGATTCGGCGGGGAAGAGGCGGCCGCAGGTGGCCGCCGCGTGCGCCGGATGCATGGGCGTTCCACTCTTTGCCAACGGCTGGTCGAGCGTGGCCCGGTACCGCGCGATGAGGGTGCGGTACCGCGCCATGCGCTCCCGGCGGCGAGCCAGGCGCATCTCCCCCTTCCGCGCCTCGAGCCGCAGGCGAAGCGCGTCGAGAAACACGCCCACGTCGGCCTGCACGGCCACCTGAACCGGCTTGTTGGCGCCGATCATCCGGGCGTCGATGTCCACCTGCACCGTGGGCTGCTCCGCCGGTGTGCGCCAGTACGGCGGCTTGCCCCACGAGTCCGTCTCGCCCAGGCGCGATCCCAGGATCAGCGCCGCGTCGGCGTCGGTGCGCACGACGGTGTTCAGCTTCACGTGCGTCATCGGGATGGCCAGCGGCGAGTCTTCGCGCATGGCGCCGCGCGCCGACCAGCTGGTGGTCACCGGCGCCTCGAGCAGCTCGGCCACCGCGTGCAGCGCGTCGAACGCCTGCGCGTGCAGGACGCCGCTCCCCGCGTGGATCACCGGCAGTTCGGCGCGCAGCAACAGGTCGGCGGCCGCCTCGACCTGCGCCGGTTCGACGGCCAGTGGGGCGGTGCGACGGTACGAAGCCGGCGGCAGGATGGACGGGCGCTCGGCCATCTTGCCATTCATCAGGTTCTCGGGCACGTCGAGGTGCACCACCCCGGGGCGCCCGTTCCAGCACTCGCGCAGGGCGCCGCGCATCAGTTCACCGATGCGATCGAAGCTCGGCACCGAGCGACTCCACTTGGCGAAGGCGCCGATGACGGCCGATTGGTCGAAGCCCTGGTAGGTGCCGGTGCGCAGCGGGTACATCGCTCCCGTGCGGCGCGAGCTCGTGATGCAGAGCACCCGATTGCCCTCGGCTTCCTCCACCACGAGGCCGGGCAGGATGTTGGCCACGCCCGGACCGTTGCTCGCCATGCAGACGCCCAGGCGCCCGGTAAGCCGTGCGTAGGCGGCCGCCGCGTGCGCGGCGCTGGCCTCGTGCCGCGGCGTGATGAGCTGCAGGCCCTCGCGCTTGAGCGCGGTATAGAACCCGAAGTAGGTGCCGTCGATGATGCCGAAGACCACCTCGACGCCCTCGGCCTTCAACATGCGGGCGATGAGTTCGCCGCCGCTCGTGTCGCTCATGAAAAATCCCGGTGGAGAATCGTTCAGTCGGGGAAACGCAGGGGGCGGCTCGTTGTCCGGCGGAATCTACGCTTGGCGCTGTCGCCGTCCATCCACGAGGGCTCCGCCTTGCGTGAAGGGGGCGAAACCGGCGACCTTGCCTTGTTCATCGCCACTGGAGTATCGGCACTTGGCTCATGCGGCTGCGCCGGCACGCGCAAAGCTCCTGATCGCCTTCGCGGCGGTCTACCTCATCTGGGGCTCGACCTACCTCGCCATCCGCTTCGCCATTGAAACGGTTCCGCCGTTCCTGGTGGGTGGTTTCCGCTTCGTCATTGCCGGTTCCCTCATGTACGCTTGGCTCCGCATGCGCGGAGTGGCGCGCCCCACCGGCACTCAGTGGCGGTCGGCCTTCATCATCGGGCCGCTGCTCCTGACCGGCGGCAATGGCGGCATCGTCTGGTCCGAGCAATTCGTGCCGTCGGGCGTGGTGGCGCTGATGGTCGCCTGCGTCCCCCTCTGGATGCTGCTGCTGGCCTGGCTGCGCGGCGGCCTTCCACCGTCGGTGCGCGAATGGTTCGGCGTGGCGATGGGGCTCATCGGCGTCTCCATGCTGGTGTCCCTGGGCGGCGCGCCATCGGTGGGAAGCGTGAGTCCGCTCGCCGCGCTCGTCATGCTCTGCTCGACGCTCAGCTGGTCGGTGGGTTCGATGTTCGCGCGCGAGGCGCCGCTGCCGGCCTCGCCGTTGCTCGGCTCCGCCATGGAGATGCTCGTCGGCGGCGCCGGCATGCTGCTCATCGCCCTGGCCCGCGGCGAGTTCGCGCTGCTCGCGGCGAGTTCGGTGTCGACGCGCTCGGCGCTGTCCATCGTGTACCTCGCGGCCTTTGGTTCCATCGTCGCGTTTTCCGCGTACAAGTGGCTGCTCAGCCGCGTCGCCCCGGCGGTGGTCGGCACGTATGCCTTCGTGAACCCCGTCGTCGCCGTGGCGCTCGGCTGGGCGTTCGCGTCGGAACCGCTCTCCGCGCGCACCCTGCTGGCCATGGTGGTGATCGTTGGCGCCGTGGTGATGATCTCGTTCAAGCCGCGGCACGTAGTGATCGTCGATCCCGCCGAGTAGCGGGTGCGGGAGGCGGGCGGCCGGATGGCGACTTATCTTTTCGCCCCATGAAGGAAAACGAGCGGCGAACCCCGACGGGGGGCGGCACCGGAACGGCAGACGTCGTGTTGCCGTCGGTGGCGCCGGCGCACACGGACCTCGCCGAAACCGGCGCGCCGCTGTGGGCGATCATCTTTGCCGGCGGCATCGGGTCGCGCTTCTGGCCGCTCAGCACGCCCACCAGGCCCAAGCAGCTGCTGCGCCTCATCAGCGAACAGCCGCTCCTGCTCGATACCGTGCGCCGCCTCCAGCCGGCCATTCCCGCCGATCGCGTGCTCGTCCTGACCAGCAGCGACATCGCCCCGGCCATCAAGTCGGCGATCAGCATGGTCCCCGAGATGAACATCCTCGTGGAGCCGCGCCCGCTGGGCACGGCGGCGGCGCTGGCGTGGGGGGTGCAGGAAGTGGCGCGACGGGCCGGGCCGCAGGCGTTGTGCTGTGCCATCCATGCCGATGTCGCCGTCGGCTTTCCCGAGGAATTCCGCCGGGTGTTGCGTCGCGCGGGCGCGGTGGCCCAGCGCGAGGAGGCGCTGGTGGCGGTGGGCGTGAAGCCTTCCCGTGTGGAGCCGGCCTTCGGCTACATCCGGCCCGGGGCGCCCCTGGATGCGTCGCACCTGCTCGCCGAGGGCGGGGTGCATGCCGTGGCATCGTTCGTGGAGAAGCCCAGCGAAGCCGAGGCGATGGTGCACATCGCCGGCGGCGCGCTGTGGCACTCGGGCATTCTCGTGGGATCGGCTGGCGACTTTCTCAAGCAGATCGCAGCCAGGACGGTGGAGTTGCGCGACGGCCTCGACGCGTTGGCCCGCGGCAACCTGCCGGCATTCGTGGCGAGCATCCGTTCGGTCAGCATCGAGCGGGGATTGCTCGAGCGGAGCCCGCGGCTGCTGGTGATCCCGGGCGATTTCGAGTGGGACGACGTGGGCACCTGGGCGTCGTTGCGGCGCACCCGCGCGCTCGACGACGACGGAAATGGGGTCGTGGGGGCCGCTCATTTTGTGGACTCCGACTCCAACATCGTGCACGGCGAGTCCGGGGTGGTGGTGCTTTACGGCGTGTCGAGGATGCTCGTGGTGACGCTTCCCGGACTGACGTTCGTGACGCCGCTCGACCGGGCGGCCGACCTCAACCCCCTGCTGGACGCGCTGCCGGGGT
>JBBTJT010000048.1:15883-18856 GCA_038059315.1 Gemmatimonadota bacterium | reverse complement strand
CCCCCGACGAGCGGGCGCCCGGACTGAGCACCGCAGCTTGCAGCCACCGGGCACGGGAGGAAGCGGCAGGGCCCAAAGTCCGAACTCGCCGACTCCGGTCTATCGAACCGACAGGGTGAGGCGCAGCGTCCGTCCCGGCTGTGGCAGTCCGCATTGATCGTAGACCGCGACGTCCCCGACGTTGTCGAACGCGAGCACGGCCCGCAGCAGCTGGAACAGGCCGCGATTCGCGACGGCGAAATCGCGTTGCACCGCCAGGTCCGACACCGAGCGCCCCCGCAGTTCATCCTCGCGCTGCGTGTCGGCATTGAGGCAAAACTGCTTTCCGCTGTAGCGTACCGTGGCGAATGCGCGCAGCTGCGCCGGCAGCGGCACGCCCAGTTCCAGGCGGCCGCGCGTCTCCGGATTGTTCTCCGAGTGCCGCTGCAGGTCGTTCGCCGTCTTGTCGAAGATACTTATGCGCTGCAGCGTGGCGTCGCCGTTGAGCGACACCGAGCGATTTGCGTCGGTGCCGAAGACCAAGCCGCCCAGGACCTCCACGCCTGAGCTCTCAATCCGGGCGCGGTTCACGCGCATGAATCGGGTCGGGTTGGACAGCGTGATGCGAACGACGGCGTCGTCGAGGCGATGGCGAAACCCGATGACCTGAAGCGTGGACTTGGCGGTCGACGCAAACACCCGGTTCACGGTGACGCCGCCCTCGAATCCGAGCAGCGTTTCCGGCTTGAGGTCCGGATTCGGCTGAAAGCGGTTCAGGGCTCCGGAGTACAGTTCGCGCAGGGAGGGGAATCGGGACCGCTGGTTCGCGCTGGTGTGCAGCTTGACCCGCGCATTCAGGTCGTGCGACACGCCGACGCGCCAGCCCGGGTTGTCAATCGGCGGCTGGGGGGTCCGTCCACCGGTCTCCGGAGTGCTCGACTTGTCGAAGACCAGCCCGCTGACGACCTGGGTGCGTCCGCCGAGCGGCGCCCCGATCTCGATCGCCGTGCTGCTGAGCTTCTGGCGATAGTCGACGCCGGCGGCTGGCGACAGCGTCTCCTCGTACCTGATGTCGGCGCCGGTGTAGCTGGCGCGCAGCGTCGCGCTGCCGAGCGAGTGCGTCAGCAGGGCCCGCGTCGTCACCGTGCGCTCGTCGCCCAACTCCTGCGCGCTGACCGTGGAGTACGTGCGATTGGAGTAGGTCTCGATCTTCACCTGGCCGCTGTTGACGCCGGCGCCCACCTCGAGCGAGCCGTGTCCGAACGGGGTCTTGAACATGCCGCTGGTTGCCGAGACCATTGCCAGCGTGCGCCGATTATATGGGTAGCGCCACAGCCGGGGCGCCCGGATGTGCTCCTCGGGAGGCACTCCCTTCTCGGCGTCGAAGCCCGACATCGTGAATCCGAGCGAACGGCCGCCGGGATCGTTCCAGCGCAGCGACGCGAACCCGTCGGTCTGGGCCAGGTCGGTGCCGGTTCGAAGGCCGTCCTGCGCCGTGGTGTCCTTCACGCCGCCGGGGAGCGCGACGCCGTCACGCTGGCGATGGGCGATCCCGGCGCGCATCGACAGGATACCGCCGCCAACCTCCGCCAGGCGGCGTCCGTATCCCAGGGTTCCCACCGACGAACCGTACTGATCGACTTCGGCTCCCGCCCACAGCTGGCCGCCCGCGGGCTGGCCGAACGCATCATGGGTCACTTCGATCGATCCGCCCAGCGAGTTGGGGCCGTTGAGCAGCGTGCCAAGCCCGCGGACGAGCACCAGCCGTTCCGCGCCCGTGATGGGGACCAGCGACGGGTCGGTGCGATGATCCCAGCCCAGCGTGATGGGCACGCCGTCCAGCAGCACCGACGACTGCCGCGAGTCGGAGCCCCGCACCGAGATCTCCATCTCGCCGCGCGAGTTCTGGCGGACGAGCACGAAGGGCGACTCGCGGAGTGCCTGGTCGAGCATCGGCGCCGGTGACGACCGCAGCTCTATCGGGCGCAGGACGACGGCAGCGGTTCCGCCGACGACGCTGGCCGAGCGCGAGGCGCTGACGCTGACGCTGACGGTCTGCAGGCGATGCCCCACCGAGTCCTTCCTCACGGAATCGGCGCGAGCCTGGGCGTGGCCAGCGACCGGGACCACGAGCAGACAGAGGAGGGCGAGCACTCGGTTGCCTGCGAGAAGGACGCGCATGTGTGGCCTGTCGGAATGTCGGAAGTCGAACTGCGGCGCGCCGGCGCGAACATGAATATTTCATGAACGCGCGAATACTCGCGGACGTTGGATCTGAGGTCAAGGGCGGGTCACCCGAGGGGTCGCCCACGGGGTCGCCCGCAGGGTCGCCCTCGGCACGAGGTCGCTGGTCGGCAGTCCCGAGCCCCGTATCCTCTATAGATTTCAATGGTGCCCACCTCCTTCTTCTACAAGCTCACCAACGGCATGCGCATCACGGTGCGGCCGGCGTTCATGCCCGAGCAGTCGGCGCCCGACCAGCGGCAGTTCGCCTTCGCCTACATCGTGCGCATCGAGAACGTCGGGGCACGGCCGGCGCAGTTGGTGTCGCGGCGCTGGGCGATCCACGACGACAGCGGAGAGGACACCGAGGTGGTGGGTGACGGCGTGGTCGGTGAGCAGCCATTGATCGTCCCGGGCGGGGTGCACGAGTACCAGAGCTTCTGCGTCTTGAAAAGTCGCAGCGGGTTCATGGAAGGAGAGTACTTCTTCCAGGCCGAGGGCGACCGGTTTGCCTGCGACATCCCGCGGTTCACTCTGGCCGCCGACGAGTGGCTGGAATCGTCGTCCTGAGAGCGCCGACGGCCACCGTAGGGTCTTCCCCCTGACGGGAGGGTGCAGGGGCCGGTAAACTGCATCCATGATTGAGTCCGTCGGACGAAGCGTTCGCGAGTCCCTCGAAGGGCTCGGCTCGGCGGGGCGCATCTCCCTGGAGGCGTCGCTCGCGCTGCGTGACGTGCGCACGTGGGGGCCGTTGCTCACCGATCAGATGCG
>JBBTJT010000048.1:0-15873 GCA_038059315.1 Gemmatimonadota bacterium | reverse complement strand
GTGGGCTCCATCCCCATCGGTATCCTCATCGCGGCCTTCATGGGCATCGTGCTCGCCCTGCTGGCCAGCTACAGCTTCACCAACTCGGTGCCGCGGTACCTGGTGGGGACGCTGGTGCAGAAAACGGTGATGATGGAGCTGGCGCCGGTGCTCACCGGACTGGCGCTCGCCGGCCGCGTGGGAGCGAGCATCGCCGCCGAGATCGGCACGATGCGTGTCACCGAACAGGTGGACGCCCTCGAGACCCTGGCGTACGACCCGGTGGCCTACCTCGTGGTGCCGCGCATGCTCGCCGGGCTCGTGATGTTCCCGGTCGTGGTCGGCGTGGCGATGATGGTGGGCCTCATTGCCGGGTGGTGGGCGTCCATGGGGCTGCTCGACATGTCGTCGGCGCAGTTCATCAAGGGTGCACGGCTGTTCTTCGACGTGTTCGACGTGCGTTACGGGCTCGTGAAGGCGGCGAGCTTCGGCGTGGCGGTTACCGCCGTGGGATGCGCCTGCGGCCTGCAGGCGCGCGGCGGCTCCGAGGGCGTGGGCGCGGCGGCCACCAAGGCCGTCGTCACCTCGGCGGTGCTCATTCTCGTTCTCGACGCCTTCTGGGCCGTCGTCTGGCTGCTGGGGAGGGCCACATGAAGAAACGATCCAACGACTTCCTGCTTGGCGCGGTGATCCTCGGTGCCATCGCGCTCATCATCTCGGTCTCGCTCTACCTGCGGGAGAGCGACATCGGCACCAAGCGAAGCCAGATCACCGCGCGGTTCCGCGACGTCGGGCAGGTGCAGGTGGGCAATGCGGTGGTCATCCGCGGCGTGAAGGCGGGGAAGGTGGAACGCATCGAACTCGCCCAGGGGGGGTGGGTGCATGTTCGCATCTCGCTGGACGAGGACGTGGCGCTGCCGCCGAACCCGGTGCTGCTGCTCGGCGCCTCGTCGCTGTTCGGCGAATGGCAGGCGACGGTCACCGGGCGTCAGTCGGTGCCGGCCAGCAAGGACGTGTACGCCCAGCTGGCCGACGCGGCGGGCGACAAGGACGGGGCGTTGGCGGGCGCGGTGCTTCCCGACATCGCGCAATTGACGTCGGTGGCCGGCGGCATCGCCGGCGACGTGGCGTCGGCGGCGCAGCGCTTCCAGGCGGCCTTCAACGACAGCGCGGCGCGCGAGCTGCGCGCTTCCATCCGCAGCGTCAGCCTGATGTCGGGCGACCTGGCGCGCACGGTGCGCGTGCAGTCGCGGAACCTCGACACCATCGCGGTGGACGTGCGCTCGGGGGCCGAAGCCCTCGCCCGGGCCTCCGACGGCTTCCTGAGCAGCGTGGCGCGGCTCGACTCGGCGACGTCCGGCGGGGAGGTGCAGCGCATCGTGCGCGAGAGCGCGCTCGCCGCGACGCAGGTGCGCGAGGCGAGCGAGCGCCTCAACGAGATCAGCAAGTCCTTCGCCACGACCGAGGGGCACCTGCGCAGCGTCATGTTCCGCGCCGACTCGGTGCTGATCAAGATCGACAAGGGGCAGGGGACGCTGGGGCTGATGGTCAATGATCCCAGGCTGTACCATCACACGGACTCGCTGCTGATGGACCTGCGCCTGCTGTTCGCGGACATCAAGAAGCAGCCGAAGCGGTACTTCGGGATAAAGATCTTCTGACGGAACGTCGGCTGACCGACGCAGCGGATCTCTCGACGGTGAACTCGCACTGCGCTGTCGCGACGCGGCTGCCGGAGAACCGGGACTCCTGACGTCACGAGAGCTCGGCCGCAGCGATGCGCGTTGTCGGGATAACCCTTATAACGGATACCGATTTCCGCCGATACCCACCGGGGCGGCGCCATGACATCTTGGAAACAGACCGAAAGGTCCTTCTTTTAAACCCAGTATATCTATGAGTGAAGATATAGGCATATGAAGAACATCCTGATCCTCGGCAGCGGCACTGCTGGCACAATCATGGCCAATCGCCTTCACCGCCTGTATCGCTGGGACGTGGCGCAGGGAACGGTGCGCATCACGGTGGTCGACCAGGATACGACGCACGTCTACCAGCCGGGGCTCCTCTTCATTCCCTTCGGCGTCTACCAGGAGCGCGACGTCCTGCGGCCGCGCCGTCGCCAGGTGGCCGAAGACGTACGATACATCCAGAGCGCCATACGCTCGCTCGACGCGACGTCCGACACGGTGGTGCTCGAGAACGGCGATCGGCTGTCGTACGACGTCTGCATCCTGGCGACGGGGGCGCATCTGGCGCCGGAGGAAACCGAGGGGCTGCTCGGCGACGAGTGGCAGAAGTCGATCTTCGACTTCTACACAATCGAGGGCGCCACGGCGCTGGCTGCCAGGCTGCAGTCGTGGCCCGGCGGCAAGTTGGTCATCAACGTCGTGGAGAATCCGATCAAGTGCCCGGTGGCGCCGCTCGAGTTCGCCTTCCTGGCCGACTGGTTCTTCACCATGCGCGGCATGCGCGACAAGGTGGAGATCACGTACGCGACGCCGCTCGACGGCGCCTTCACCAAGCCCATCTGCTCGCAGCGTCTCTCGTACCTGCTGGAGCGCAAGGGGATCAACCTGGTCACCGAGTTCAACGCCGGTAGCGTCGACACCGACGGAATGAGGTTGCTGTCCTGGGACGAGCGCGAAGTGCCCTTCGACCTGCTCGTCACCATTCCGGCGCACAAGGGCGCCAGTTTCATCGCGGGCACGCCGGGCCTCGGCAACGACATGAACTTCGTGCTCACCGACCCGCGCACCTTGCAGGCACAGCTGAAGCCCAACCTGTTTGCCATCGGTGATGCCACCGACGTGCCGGCGTCGAAGGCCGGCTCGGTGGCGCACTTCGAGGCGGAGATCCTCACCGACAACGTCCGTCGCTTCCTGGCCGGCGAGCCGCTCGAGCCGGCCTTCGACGGACACGCGAACTGCTTCATCGAGACCGGATTCGACAAGGCGCTGCTCATCGACTTCAACTACGAAGTCGAGCCACATCCCGGCAAGTTCCCGATTCCCGTCATCGGCCCAATGACGCTGATGGAGGAGTCGCGCCTCAACCATCTCGGCAAGCTTGCCTTCAAGTGGGTGTACTGGAACCTGCTGCTCCCCGGATACGACATCCCGGGCATTCCGCCGCAGATGTCGATGCGCGGCAAGCAACTCGTGACCGCGGCCGAATCCGCCGCCTGACCGGAGAACACGAATGACCACCATGATCCTCGCCGAAAGGCCGCTCGACGTCGATGCCGAGGGCTTTCTGCAGAAGCCCGAGCAGTGGGACCGCGAGATCGCCGAGGCAATCGCCGCCGGCGCCGGCATCACGCTCACCGACCGCCACTGGGTCGTCGTGAACTTCATGCGCGACACCTTCCTGACGACCGGCACAGCTCCGACTATCCGCACGCTCGGCAAGGCCAGCGGCGTGGCCATCAAGGAGCTGTACCAGCTATTCCCCAAGGGGCCGGCCAAGCTTGCCGCCAAGATCGGCGGCATCCCGAAACCCCGCGGCTGCATCTGAACCCAGAGGAGCGTCGACCATGACCACGTCTGCCACCGCCCTGTCCGGTCTCGAGGAGGCTGAGGACAAGGCGACCATCAAAAAGGTCTCGATCATCATCTCGAAGGGATCGTTCGAGGGCGTCTATCCGGGGCTCATCCTCGCCAACGGCGCCCGCATGGAAGGGATCGAAGCCAACGTCTTCTTCACCTTCTTCGGCATGGATGCCATCACGAAGAAGCGCTTTGCACACATGAAAGTCGCCACCGTCGGCAACCCCGGACTGCACATTCCGACGTTGATCGGCGCCATCCCGGGGATGAGCTGGATGGTGACGAAGATGTTCGAGAAGGAGATGGCCAAGCTCGACATCCCGCCCGTGCCCGAGTTCATCGAGATGATCGCCGATTCCGGGGCGCAGCTGTACGCGTGCAAGGCGTCGGTCGACATGTTCCACCTCGAACTCGCCGAATTCATCCCGCAGGTGGAGAAGGTGCTGACGGTCGGGGAGTTCTACGAGCTGGCGGCGGGCGGCGAGATCATCTTCACCTGACGCACCTCGCCCGCGGTCAGCTTCGGGCCGCGGACGGCGAAGCCGGGCGCACCATCCGGCGCAGCAACCACGCGGCGAGCGCCAGCGACGCCATGAGGACCATCACGCCCGCGAACCGGTCGAGGCGCGCCACCGCCTGGTCCTGCAAGAGCATCCCCGCCTTGCCGAGCAGGTAGTTCCAGTCGTGCTCGCCGCCGTCGGGCGAGAAGCTCACCAGGTCGAGCTCCATCGCCCGTGCGTCGGCAATGTACGGCGCGAGGTCGGCGAGGCTGGAGGCGAGCCAGAGACCGCACGCCGCCACGCCAAACCAGTCGCGGTAGTAGCGCATGATGGCCGCGGCGCCCATCGGCACCGCGAGCTGCATCAGCGAGCCGCCGGCGATGCTGACCCATTCGCCGCCGAAGACGGCGAAAAACATGTGCCCGAACTCGTGCGCGCCAAACGTGATGCCGCGAAAGACGTGGAACGCCTCGGGGTCGCGGAAGGGAACGCTCGCCTGCCAGGCGAGCACGAGCGCCACGGCGGCGCGCCAGTGCCAGCGGCGCCCCACGCACCAGGCCCGCGCGTCCTCGCGCCAGCTGGAGTACTCGGTCTCGTCGGCGTTCGCCATGGCTGGAAAAGCTGACGTTTCGCCGGTGCGTTCGCCATACTTAACGGAACCTCGAGGGTTGCGCGGCTCTCCGCGCCCTCCTGGTGCGGCGGGCGCGGTTTCCGTGCGTGCAGTAATCGACTTGTTCCGGCGTGCCCTCCGTGGCTGCGCCTGGAGGGTGTCTGGGTCTGATGCGACGCATGCTGGCGATGGGACTCCTGACGGTTGTGGCCTGCCGCCCAAACGACGGTCCGGGACCGTCGGCCATCCGGGACCTCACGGTCAAGGCGGCGTCGGACACGATCACCGTGAGCTATACCACCCGCGTGACGGCGACCGCGTTCGACAGTGACGGCGAGATCATCCCGCATGCGCCCGTCCAGTGGAGCTCGGTCACTCCCGCCATACTCAGCGTGAGCAGCGACGGCGTCGTCACGGGCCTGCAACCCGGCCAGGGCACGGTGCGCGGCGCGGCCGGTGGCAGGAGCGCCGGCGTGACGATCCAGGTCATACGGCAGGTCGTCGCGACGCTCACCTTCGACCGCGACTCATCCGTGCTGACCCTCCCCGGCGGCAAGCTCACGCTCGTGCCGGTCGCCGCGGACGCGGCGGGGCGCGCCATCGTGAACCCGACGCTCTTCTTCAGCGTCGATGCGCCCAGGGTGGCGTCGGTGACGCAGCTGGGCGTCGTCACGGCGCTCGCCGCCGGAACCGCCGTGGTGTCGGGCAGCGGAGATGGCGTCACTGCCACCATGCGAGTGCGCGTCGGAACCAACGGTTCCGCCAACGCGCCCAAGATCACGGCGGTGACCGCACTCGCGGCGGGCGGCGCTGCCGTCATCACCGGCACCAACTTCGCGCCGACGGTCGCGGGCAACGCCGTGCTCGTGGAGGGAGTGCCGGCGACGATCACCGCCGCGACCACCACGCAGCTCAACATCACGCTGCCGGCCGGCGGATGGGCCTGCGAACCCGAGCGGCCGGTCTTCATCCAGGTGAATGCCAACAACGAGATCGGCGTGGGCACGGCGTCGCTGCGGGCGGCCAACCTGCGAACGCTCGCCGTCGGGCAGTCGGTGGTGGTGAGCAATGCCAGCGAGGTGCGCTGCAACCAGCTGGCCGGCACCGGCGGTTCGTACCTGGTGACCGTCTACAATCCGGCCCGTGTGATGTCCGGCAAGGAAGCGACCTTCACACTTCGGGGGCTGCCTGCTGGCGCCGCAGTGGCGACGAACGCGGTCGCGTCGTCCACCGCGGCCACTTCCCGGCGCGCCCCGCGCCCCGCGGCCATCGGGTATCCCGCCATCGGGTCGCCGCAGTTCGCGCGCGCCAAGGCACTGGGCGTGGCGCAGCGTAGTGACGAGATCCACGCATCGGTGATGGAGCGCTCCCTGGCCTTCGCCCGTGCCGCCGGCCCGGCGGCGTGGCGACGGTCGCGCACGCTGTCCGAGGCGGCCACGCCAGCCGCAGGCCACGCGGCCAATCAGGTGGCGACACTCGGCGCCATCACGCCGCTGAAGATCCCGAATCTCGATGCGCAGAATTTCTGCACCTCGAACATCCCCATCGGCGCCCGCACGGCGTGGGTGGGGCAGCGCGCGATCATCGTCGAGGACACCACGACCCTACTGAACGGACAACCGACGCTCAAGGGGCAGCTCGATTCACTGTACGCGGTGATCGGCCAGGAGTTCGATGCCGTGATGTGGCCGATCCTGACAGCGAATTTTGGAAACCCGCTGGTGTACGATGACAAGCTGAGCAAGACCGGCAAGATCGTCATGTTCTTCTCGCCGCGCATCAACACCATGGCCAGTGGCGGCGTGACGGGCTTCGTGGTGAGTTGCGATTTCTTCCCGGTGTTGCAGGCGCCGAGCAGCAACCTCGGCGAGTACTTCTATGCCATCATGCCGACGAGCAGCGCCGGTGGCCTCACCTCGGGCACGAAGGGCGGGTGGCTGCGCAGCATGCGCGCGACGATCATCCACGAAGCCAAGCACATCACGTCGTTCGGGGAGCGTTTCGACCGCAACGCCGAGTTCGAGGAACTGTGGCTGGAGGAAGGCACCGCGCGGCACGCCGAGGAACTGTTCGCGCGCAGCATCTACGGCGTGCCGTGGAAGGGGAACGTCGGCTACCAGGCCTCGGTGTACTGCGACGTCCGTCCGGCGGCGCCAATCTCGGCGCCGCAGTGCGTCGGCCGGCCGGTGCTGATGCTCAGGCACTTCGATGCGCTCTACCAGTACCTGCAGGCGCCCGAACCGTACTCGGTGCTCGGCCGCGTCGTCCCCACCGACAACACGTTCTATGCCACGTCGTGGTCCATCGTCCGATGGATGATCGATCACTACGCCACCAGCGAGGCGGCGTTCCTCTCGCAACTGGTGCAGACCGGCCAGTTCGGCGTGCCCAATCTCGAGGCGCGCGCCGGCAAGGCGTGGGAAGAGATGTTCGGCGAGTGGGCGCTGACGATGTTCACCGACGACTACCCCGGCGTCACCTTCGCCAATGCGCGCCTGCGGTTTCCCAGCTGGAACCTGCGCGACGAGTTCCGCGGCCTGTGCGTTGACTTCGGTCCCTGCCTCAACCCGGCCAACCCGCAAAACGTCTATCCACGGGAATTTCCGCTCGTGCCACGCCCCCTGTCGTTCGGCGCGTTCAGCGAGACGGTGAACTTCCTCAACGCGGCGTCATTCGCCGCCTGGACGCTGAGCGGGACGCAGGCGGCGCCGCAACTCATCGAAGTGCGCGCCGTCGGCGGCGGAGAGCCGCCGTCGCAACTGAGAATCGCGATCGTGCGGGTGCAATAGGCGAACGGCGGTAGGTGGTTGGTGGTTGGTGGTTGGCGGACGGCGTAGAACGTAGAGCGTACAGCGTAAAGCTTCATTTGTATGTAGTATTCCCGAAGCTACACGTCCCTCAGTGCCGCCATCGGCGTCTCGCGAAACACCTCGCGCCCGGTGAGCAGCCCGATGCCCACCGCCAGTCCGAGCATCGCCGAGGCAATGACCACCGCCGGCCCGAAGGCGAACTGGAATGGCGCCTCGAAGACGAAGCGCACCAGGGCCCACGCGCCCAGCGTCGACAGCCCCATGCCGCAGAGCCCGCCCAGCGTCCCGAGCAGGGCGTACTCGCTGAACAGGATGCGCAGCACCTGCCGCTGCGTCGCGCCCAGCGTCTTCAGCAGCACGCTCTCGCGCAGGCGGTCGCGCCGCGTCGCGGCCACCGCGCTGAACAGTACCGGGATGCCCATGGCCAGGGAGAAGAGGGCGAGGAAACGAACGGCGAGCGACACCTTGTCCACGATGTCGGCGATGGTACGCCGCACCAGCGAGATGTCGAGGCTCGAGACGTTCGGGTAGCGCTCGACGATCTTCCGCTGCAGCGGCGCAATGTCCTTCTCGTCCTTCACCGCCGCCACGCCCGCCCACTGCTTGGGCGCCCCGCTGATGGCGGCGGCATCGAAGACGGCGAAGAAGTTCGGCTCGAACCTCCCCCAGTCGATCTCGCGGAAACTCGTCACCCTGGTCGCCACCCGCCGGCCCTGCACGTCCCACTCGATGATGTCGCCGAGCTTCACCTTGAGCTCGTCGGCGCCCAGGTCGCGGTCGAGCGACACCTCGTGCAGGGTGTCGGCTGCGGCGTGCGCTCCCAGCCACTTGCCCGCCACCAGCTTCTCGGTGACCACCATTGTGTCGCGGTAGGTGGAGCGGTACTCGCGTCGCAGCGCCCAGTTGCCGCGCGACTGCCCGGCCTTGCGCGCGTGTTCGGCGATGTCGTCGCCGTTGATCCGGGCAATGCGCATGGTGACGATCGGCGTCATGGAGATCAGCGGGTGCCGTCCATCCCCGATGGCCTGTTCCACGCCGGCGCGCTGGTCGTCCTGGATGTCGAACATGACCAGGTTGCCCTTCGACGCCGCGGCGGTGATATCGAACTGCCGGACGAGGTTGGCCTGCACCAGGTAGAGCGTCGTCACCAGGAAGCTGCCGAACCCGAGCGCGATCACCACCGAGCGCGTCTGGTTGGCCGGCCGGTACAGGTTGGCGATCCCCTGCCGCAGCACGTACGGCCACGACGGGCGCACCAGCCGGCGCGCCCCTTCGCTGAGCAGCACGGCGGCGCTGTACAGCACCACGAGGCTGGTGCCGATGCCCACGGCGAACATCAGCCCGCGCGGCACGGTGTCGGCGCGGCCAATGGCCAGCAGGATGACGCTGGCGATGAGCGTGAGGTTCACCAGTTGCGTGGCCGGGTCGCGCAGCGAGGCGCGCACCAGCGCGGTCTCGTCGCGCCGCAGCGCCTGCAACGGCGACACGCGGCGCAGGGCCAGCAACGGGCGCAGCGCGAATACCAGCGCCACGCAGACGCCGACAGCCAGCCCGGTGCCGATGGCCACCGGATCGAGGGCGACCTCGACGTTCAATGGAAGAAAGTCCTTGACGAGGTGCGGCAGCGCGAACTGGATGGCCACGCCCAGCGCGGCACCCATCGTCGCGCCCACCAGTCCCATCACCGCGGCCTGCACCACATAGATGTACAGCACCTGGGCGCTGGTGGCTCCGAGGCAACGGAACACCGCCACGGTGTCCACCTTGCGCGTCACGAACGCGTGCACGCCGCTGGCCACGCCCACGCCGCCGAGCAGCAGCGCGATGAGCCCGACGATGCCCAGGAAGCTGGCCATCTGTCCGATGGCCTGCGTGAAGTTCATCTCCTGCTGTACCACCGTGCGCATGCGCACGTTCGCCTTCAGCATGCGCGGGCGCAGCGGTGCGGCCCACTTGGGCGAGTTCACGCCGACCGGCAGCTTCACGAACGTCTCGTATTGCGCGCGACTGCCGAACCCCAGCAGTTGCGTCTCGCTGAGCCAGGTGTCGGCAATGAAGACGCGCGGCCCGATGGCGCTGGCAATGCCCGGGTCGCCGGGAACGCTGGTCAGGACGCCGGCGATCTCGAAGTGCGCGTAGCCGATGGTGAGCGTGTCGCCGACGCGCGCGTCGAGGGCCACCAGCAGCGTCGGGTCCACCAGGGCCACCTGCGTCTGCCGCAACCGCGCCCACGCACCCGCCGGCTCGGTGACGAGGTCGCCGTACAGCGGAAACTGGTCGTTGACGGCGCGCACCTGGGTCAGGCGGGTGCCCCCCGTGCGGGCCACGAACGCCATGGAGCCGAACGTCGTCACCCGGGCCACGGGAATGCCGGCAGTAGCCAGCGAGTCGAAGAGCGAGTCGATGCCCGCCGGGTACTTCTGGTTGCTCCTGAACGACACGTCGCCGCCCAGCAGGGCGCGCGACTGCGACCGGATGGACTCCTGCGTGTTGGTGGCGAACGAATCGATGGCCACCAGCGCGGCGACGCCGAGCGAGATGGACGACATGTACAGCAACAGGCGCCGGCGCGCCGTGCGGCTCTCGCGCCACGCCAGGCGCGACAGCATGCCGAGTGCCATGCCGCTCACGCGGCGGCGCCAGTCATGCGGTCTTCCACCACGGCGCCGTCGGAGAGCCGGATGATGCGCTGCGTCCGCTCGGCCAGCCCGGTGTCGTGCGTCACCAGCACCACGGTGGCGCCTTCCTCGCGGTTGAGCGCGATGAGCAGCTCGACGATGCGCGCGCCGGTGGAGCCGTCGAGGTTGCCGGTGGGCTCGTCGGCGAAGAGAATCCGCGGACGGTTGGAAAAGGCGCGGGCGATGGCCACGCGCTGCTGTTCGCCGCCCGACAGCTGCGTGGGAAAGTGATCCAGCCGGTCTCCCAGTCCCACGCGCGTCAGCAGCTCGCGGGCCCTGGCCGGCGCCCCCGATTCCCCCCGCAGCTCCAGCGGCACCTGGACGTTCTCGATGGCCGTCAGCGTCGGGATGAGTTGAAAGCCCTGAAAGACGAACCCGACTTTCTGTCCGCGCAGCAGGGCCCGGGCGTCCTCGGAGAGATCGTGGAGGTCGACGCTGTCGATCTCCACCGTCCCCCGGCTGGGCACGTCGAGCCCGGCGAGCAGGCCAAGCAGCGTCGTCTTGCCGCTGCCCGAGGGACCGACGATGGCCACGAAGGTGCCCTGCGGGATGGAAAAGGAGACATCTTTCAGGACGGCGAGAATCTGGGTGCCGCTCTGGTATTCCTTGGTGAGGTCACGGGCGACGAGCATGCGAATGGGCGACGGTTGGATGGTAGGCGCGATGGTGCTGTGCACGCTGGCGTGCGGCGGTCCAAGGGACAACGCAAAGGGACGCGACGCCGTTGCCGGGGAATCAACTACGGCGCAGGGCGCGGCCGCAACAGAGAGAACGGCGCGGCCACGCATCTTGTTTCTGGGCACGTCGCTGACGGCGGGGCTCGGCGTCGATCCCGACAGCTCGTATCCCTCGGTCATCCAGCGACTGGCCAACGACGCCAGGCTCGGGATCGACGTGATCAACGGCGGTCTTTCGGGCGAGACTTCGGCGGGCGCGCTGCGGCGCGCCGAGTGGCTGCTGACGCAGCGCGTGGCGGTGCTGGTCATCGAAACCGGGGCGAATGACGGGCTGCGCGGCCTCGACCCGGACACGACGGCCGGCAACATCACGGCGCTGATCGCCCGCGCGCGCGCCAGCCAGCCCGGGGCCGCCATCGTCCTCCTGCAGATGGAAGCGCCCCCCAACCTGGGCCCGGCATACACGCGGCGCTTTCGCGCGCTGTACGCGCAGGTAGCCAGGGCCGCCGGCGTGCGCCTGCTGCCGTTCCTGCTCGACGGGGTCGGTGGCAAGCCCGAGTTCAACCAGGACGACGGCATCCATCCGAATCCCGAAGGAGCGAGGCAGGTGGCGGCGAACGTGTTCAAGGGGTTGCGGCCGGTGCTGGATTCGCTGGAATCGCACCGGGAGTGAGTTCGGGGTGCGGGGGCTTGGTGCGGGGGAATGAGTGGAGGTTGGGGAGGGGGATGGGAGTCGTGACGGAGTGAAGGCGGCCCCGCCCCTCGCCCCCCTCCTCCACTCGGTCCCCAGCACCAAGCCCCCGCACCGGTAGTGGGGCAGTTCGAGCCGTGACAAACCGTGACGGGAACCCGACTCGGCGCTAACTTAGGGCGTGCCTAAGAAGCCAGCCAAACTCCGGCCCGACGTGGCCGAGGTCGCTTTCCGCGTGATGCAGGAGGCTATCGGCGAGCGCCCCAAGACCCTTCCGCCCGACGAGCGCACGGAGAAGAACCCCGATGCGGTCGAGCGTGGGCGAAAGGGCGGTAAGAAAGGTGGATCGGCCCGTGCCAAGAGCTTGACACCGAAGAAGCGAAGCGCCATCTCCCGTAAGGCAGCAGCCGCACGCTGGACGAACCGAGACGCCAAATGAACATCAACTACGTCCACCTCTGCGATTACGCGTTGCTCTCGACCGAGCAGAAGCCGAGCATGATGGGCCTCTTCTCGAAGATCGCCGTCGCAACATTTCCGACCGTTCACCCGCAGGCGTACTTGGTCTTCGAGATCGCGCTCGACTACACGGAGGTTGGGATGCCAATCGATGTGCGGGTCGAGATTGTGGATATCGACGGGAAGAAGCTGATGCAGGCGAACGCTAGGATTCCCACGCGCGGTGAAGGAAAGCCCGGAGACACCCCGACGATTCCGCAGATTCTCAGGCTGCCGCCTCTCCAGTTTCCGAAGGCCGGGCGCTATGACATCAACATCTTCCTTGGCGCAGACAAGGGGGCGAAGGCGCACCTGCCGTTCGAGGTAGTGCAGATGACGCCGCCACCTGCCGAAGCTCCCAAGGAATAACCGGAGTGACCCTCCGAATACGGCTGGAGCAGTTGGAACAACCGCCTCCCGGTTGTGATATGATAGATATGGACCTGCTGTTGCGGGGGTGCGGCTTCGTGCGTCACGAAGAGCGGGAGTGTGCCCTATACGCACACGACGGTTGGAATCAACTCTTTACATTTCGGCTCGACCAGACCCATGTTTCACAACGGCGCTTGGAACAGGTGATTCTGTATCTGCGATTCCACCTTGGACGCGAAGGCAAGCTATGACGATCAACGAGTTGACACGCGCGGCGTACCCGCGAGTCGTGTACCAAGACACGCTGCCGGATGGAACCACGTGCTGGGTGGCAGAACATCCCGACCTTCCCGGCTGCGCCGCACAGGGTAGCACGAGGACGGAGGCAGAGGCATATCTGGAGTATGCAAAGGTCGCCTACTTGGACTATCTACTGAGGAGCAGCCGTCCGATCCCCTACCGGGTGGCGCAACCGCCGGTCTACGCCGAAACAGACTGGCAGGTTGGCAGCCTCACAACCGGACCAGCGACCACAAAGACGGGCGTCTCTGGCTGGGTCGTTGAAGCTCACATGAATGCCCGCGCAATACCCGCGTAACCCGCACCCTTAGCATCACTAGCGCCCCGGCCAACGCCGGGGCGCTTTGCTTTTGTCGTCCACACGGTATTGACAATGCTTGAGCAATCGACTATATTACTCGTTACAATGAACAAACTCACCGACTCCCGCCGCGCCGCGATCATCCGGGCGCTTGTCGAAGGCAACTCGGTTCGCGCTACGGCGCGGCTCACCGACTCCGCAAAGGCGACAGTCCTGAAGCTGCTCGTCGAGGTCGGCGAGTTCTGCTCGGTCTATCAGGACCATGTCATCCGCAATCTCGCGACCGTGCGCGTTGAGGCGGACGAACTGTGGGCCTATGTCGGCGCAGAGCAGAAGAACGCCACGAAGGACGGGCAGGGCGACATTTGGACGTACACGGCCATTGACGCCGATTCGAAGCTCATGATCTCATGGCTTGTCGGCGCGAGGAATCACGCGAACACGCAAGCCTTCATGCTGGACGTTGCCGAACGGCTGGCCGGTCGCGTGCAACTGACGACGGACGGCTTGTCGTGGTACACGGCAGCCGTCGAGAACGCCTTCGGGTGGAACGGCACCGACTACGCGCAGATCATCAAGAGCTATGGTGCGCCGAAGGACGAGACGGGCTCGCGTCGCTACAGCCCGATGGAATGCACCGGCATCGTCAAGACGCCGATCATGGGCAACCCCGACGAGGAGAACGTCAGCACGAGTTACATCGAGCGGCAGAACCTTAACATGCGGATGTCTATGCGTCGGTTCACCCGTCTCACGAACGGGTTCAGCAAGAAGGCGGAGAACCACGCCCACGCCGTCAGCCTCTACTTCATGTTCTACAACTACTGCCGCCCGCACCAGACGCTCACGAAGGCCGCGAAGGGCATCAAGATAACACCCGCGATGGCGGCAGGGCTGACAGACCGTGTGTGGACGGTGCAGGACATCCTTGGGAAGATGGACGGCAACGGGCGGATTGGCTGAGTGAGCCCCGTCGCATCATATTGTCGGGCATGAAGAATCAACTCTATTATGGCGATAACCTCGATGTCCTTCGGCGCAAGATCAAGGACGAGACGGTAGACCTTTGCTACATCGACCCGCCCTTCAACTCAAAGCGCAACTACAACCAGATATACAACAACATCGGCGGCGAAGATCGGGCGCAAGCGCAAGCGTTCATCGATACCTGGATTTGGGATGATCACGCCATACAAGGGTTCGAGGAGATTCTCGACAACGCAGATGGGCGATTCCAGCCACAGACAGTGGAACTGCTCAAGGGGCTCCATCGGGTGCTTGGCGAGGGCAGTTTGCTGGCGTATCTCGTCAGCATCACACTGCGCGTCGTTGAACTGCATCGCGTGCTCAAGGACACCGGCACTTTTTTTCTCCACTGCGATTCTACGGCAAGCCACTACCTGAAGCTCGTGGTCGACGGGATTTTCTGTGCCAATCGCCCTGGAGAATTCAAGAACGAGATCATCTGGCGTCGGACAGGGTCGCACAACGCGCGACGATCGTTCGGGCCCATCCACGACGTCATATTTTTCTACTCAAAAACGAATCAACACTACTTCAAGATACTGAAACGCCCTTACATGCGCGGTCACGTCGAAGGCAGATACACCTTCGACGATGCCGTGGGCAAATACAAGTTCACAAGCGGTGGAAACGTTTTGACCGGTTCGGGCGCGACTCGTGGCGAGTCCGGCCAGCCCTGGAAAGGCTTTGATCCTTCCGCGAAGAATCGGCATTGGGCGGTCCCTGGATTCCTAGCCGAGCAGATGGGCGATGACTTCGCCGACTTGAGTGTGCTTGAAAAACTCGACGCTCTTTACGAGGCAGGGCTGATCGATATCGAGGAAGGAATCGCCTGGCCAACGCCGGTGCGCTATCTCAACGCGGACAGCGGATCATCGATTCAGGACATCTGGGCGTTTCAGCCATATACCGAAGGGACGGTGTACGGAACTGATGCCGGGATCGATGCAGATGTCGCATGGCTCGGCCCGACCGACCCTGAGCGACTTGGTTACCAGACGCAAAAACCGATGGGGCTACTTGAAAGGATTATCCGTTCTGCCTGTCCTGAAGGCGGAACCGTGCTCGACGCCTACTGCGGTTGCGGCACCACGCTTGATGTCGCGCAGAAACTCAAGCTCCCTTGGATCGGGATCGACATCACGTATCAGTCTATCTCTCTCGTATTGCGCCGCCTCGAAAAACGCTACGGGGCACCTGCAATCGCTGCCATCACCACCGATGGTATCCCGCGCGACATGCAGTCAGCCGAAGCGCTCGCGCACAAAGAAGATGACCGCCTACGGAAGGAATTCGAGAAGTGGGCTATCCTCACGTACACCAACAATCGCGCCGTCATAAACGAGAAGAAGGGTGCGGACTTTGGCATCGATGCTCGTGCCTTCTTCAAAACGGGCAAAAGCGACAACGCCAAGATCATCTTCCAGGTGAAATCCGGCGGAGTAAAGCGCAACGACATCGCGACCCTGAAAGGTGACATGGCCGATGAAAAGGCGACGCTCGCCGTGCTCATTACGCTTGAGCCACCGAGCGGGCCAATGGTCAGCGGCGCGAAAAAGGCCGGTCAATACAAACATGACCTCATGGGCCGGAACTACGACCGAATCAGTATCGTTACCGTGCGGGAGATCGTTGAGGAGGGGAAGCGCCTTGAGCTTCCCATGAGCCTTGACCCGCTCGCCGCTGCGCGGCGGGATGCGGATGCCGAGCAAATCGACCTACTCGGCGCTTACGGAGACCATACCAGGAAGCGACTAAAGGTCGCCGAGGAACCGCGCAAGCCATTCGACCCAGAAACGTAACAAGTCATAGTGACCCACTACCCCCCGCACAGGGCAAACGCATTATGAAATAGTGTCGGTCGCGGGGACGGCGATCCGGAGGAG
>JBBTJT010000047.1:0-9204 GCA_038059315.1 Gemmatimonadota bacterium | reverse complement strand
GTCGTCGTTACCTCTGAGACGACCAGAATGTCAGATCTGAAACTGTAGTACTAGCACCTAGCACCTATCCCCTGCCATCAGCCCTTGATCGCCTTCACTTCGATCTTCTTCGGCTTCGGCAGTTCCATCTTCGGCACCTTCACCGCCAGGATGCCGTCCTTCACCGTCGCCTCGATCTTGTCTTCCTGCACGTTCGTCGGCAGCTGGAACGACCGGCGGAACATCCCGAATGACCGCTCGACGATGTGGAACTTGTCCTCCTCGTCCTTCTTGAGGGTCTCCTTCTCGCCGGAGACGGTGAGCACGCCGCCCTCGCACGTGATCTCCAGCTTGTCCTCGGCCACGCCGGGCAGCTCGAGGTTGAACAGCAGCGCCTCGTTCGTCTCCTTCACGTCGACCAGCGGCATCCAGCCGCTCGTCATGAACGACGGTGCGTCCACGTTGCCAAACGAGTCTTCGAACAGCCGGTCGATTTCGCGCCGCAGCCTGAAAAGCGGCGTGGTCAGCTTGGCAGTACGGACCATTGGACCTCCCAGAATAAGTGTCATCGCTCCCACAGGTTAAGGGACCGTTCTCGCGGCGCCGCACGCGCCGCCACGCTATTTCGTTGAAGCATCCGGCGTGCCATGGACGGTCGGTCAACGTGGCGCACCCCGCTGTCACGCTGATCTATTGCCCTGCCACCCCGGCAAGCAGGCACGGGTGAGTGCGGATTCGGTCATCTTGTCCCATGCCGTGCCGCGGGGTAGCTTCGGATTTCTCGACCCTAGCCGAACCCAGTGACCGACCTGTCCGCCGCCCCGGAAACGACGCCTCACGCGCTCGCCGCGCTGTCGGCCATCATCGCCGAGTTCAACGCCAACCGGCCGCTCGAGACGAGCATCGCCGTGGCGCTGGACACGTTGCGAAGGGGACTGGGCGCCAGCGAGTGCTCCCTCTGGCTGCACACTGCCGACGGGCTGGTGCGCACCTGGGTGGCGGGTGAGGCGCTGGCCACCGAGGCCGCCGTCGACGCGGCGCTGCTGCACGGCCACCCGGCGCCCGGGGTGCTCGGCGTGACGGTCACCGCCGGCGACCGGCGGGTGGGGGCGTTGGTGGTGCGCATCGGCCGGGCGCTCGACAGCGCCGAGACGCTGGTCATCACCTCGGTGGCCAACCTGCTGGGACCGGAACTCTCCCATGCCGAGCGTTCGCGCCAGCTCGAGGTCGAGGTGGCGGCCCGCACCGTGGAGATCGACCGCGAGCGCCGATTCACCGAGAAGATCATCGACTCGCTGCCGGTGGGGCTGTACGTCATCGATCGCGAGTATCGCATCCAGGCCTGGAATCGCAAGCGCGAGACGGGCATGCAGGGCGTGTCGCGCGATGAGGCCGTCGGCCGGGCGATCTTCGAGATCCTGCATCGACAGCCGTCCGACATGCTGCGCCGCGAGTTCGACGAGGTCTTCGCCACGGGACGCGTGCAGGAATACCAGATGGAGTCGTCGGCCAGCGGGGACCAGCGCACGTACCGCATCACCAAGGCGCCCATGCGACTCGGGGACTCGGCTGTGACCCACGTCATCACCATCGGCGAGGACGTCACGGACTGGCGCGTCGGGCAGCAGCGGTACGCGCAGGCCGAAAAACTGGCGGCCATCGGCACGCTGGCCGCCGGCGTGATGCACGAGATCAACAACCCGCTGGCGACCATCGCCGCCTGCGGCGACGGCCTGGGCTATCGCCTGACGGACCTGGCCAAGGGGGGCGTCGAGGTCAAGAAGGACCTGTTCGACTACCTCGAGATCATCGACAACGAGGTCCTGCGCTGCACGCGGATCGTCGACCAGCTGCTCGACTTCAGCCGACCCAAGCAGCTGGCCAAGACGCCGGTGGACCTCAACGAGGTCGTCGAGAAGACGCTGTTCCTGATGAAGCACCACGCCGGCTTCAAGAAGATGACGCTCGTCGAGGACGTGGACGAGGCGCTGCCCTTGGTGCCGCTCGGCAATGCCGAGCAGTTGGTGCAGGTGCTGATGGCGCTGATGATCAACGCCGTCGATGCCTCCGACGGCCACGGCACGATTACCGTGCGCACGCGCAAGGGACCGACGGGCAGCGACGGCGCCCTCGTCGAGATCACGGACTCCGGGCACGGCATCGCCCGCTCCGAGCTGTCGAAGATCTTCGAGCCGTTCTACACCACCAAGGCGCCCGGGCGCGGTACCGGGCTGGGCCTCGCCATCTGCTACGGCATTGTCCAGGATCATCGCGGTCGCATCGAGGTGGACAGCGTGGTCGGCAAGGGGAGCACGTTCCGCGTGTCCCTGCCGACGATCGAATGGTGATCGCCCAGCCGCCGGTCAGGGTGCTGCTGGCGGGCGACGAACCGGGCCTCGGCGAGGTGCTCGACAAGTACCTCACGTCGCGCGGGCATCGGGTGACGCGCGTCGGTGACGGGCGCGCGGCCCTGCGTGCGCTGCGCAGCCAGCCGTTCGACGTGGCGCTGCTCGGCATCGCGCTCGCCGAACTCGACGGACTGGAAGTGCTGCGGCAGGCGCGCGCCGAGCCCGCGCCGCCGGAATGCGTCATCTTCACGGGCCACGGCACCCTCGACATGACGGGCGCGGCGATGCGCCTGGGCGCGTACGACGTGATGGCGCAGCCCTACCTGCTGGCCGCCATCGACGCGCTGGTGCGTCGCGCGTGGGAGAAGCGCCGGCTCACCGCCGACAACCGTCGCCTGGCGTCGCGCCTGTCGAAGCTCGATGCCGTGCCGGAGATCCGCACGGTGCACCCGCCGCTGCAGGCGGTTCTGGCGCTCGCCGGGCGCGCGGCGGCGTCCAACGCCACGCTGCTCATCCAGGGGGAGCCGGGCACCGGCAAGGCCGCGCTCGCCCGCGCGCTGCACCACCTCTCGCCGCGCGCGGCCGGCCCGTTCGTCGAACTGGCCGCGGCCTCGGTGGCGCCGTCGCGTCAGGCCACCGAACTGTTCGGGCTGGAGCGCGGCACGCACGGCCACGCCAGCGCCGGGCTCGTGGAACTGGCGGCCGGCGGCACGCTGTTCATCTCGGAGATCGTCCAGCTGGACGTCGGCGTGCAGGGCACGCTGGGGGAGGCGCTGAAGCGCGCGCGGTACCGGCGCGTCGGGGCGACGCGCCGGCTCGATTTCGACGCGCGGCTGGTGGCGTCGACCTCGCTGGACATCACGCAGGAGGCGCGCGCCGGCCGCGTGCGCGCCGAGCTGGCGGCGGCGCTCTCCGCCGTGGTGATCTCATTGCCGCCGTTGCGTGACCGGGTGGTGGACATTCCCGCGCTGGCCCAGGGGTTCCTGCGCGACCTGTGCGGGCCGACGTCGGCCGGACTGTCGGCGGACGCCATCGACGCGCTCGGGCGCTATCATTGGCCGGGCAACCTGCAGGAGCTGCGCAATGTGCTCGAACGCGGCGTCCTGCTGTCACGGCGCGGTGTCGTGGAGGCGCGCCATCTCGCCCTGCCGGTGGCTCAGCCGGTGGGTCAGCCGGAGGCGCCCGCCGGTGACGCGACCGGCGTGCTGCCGCTCGCCGAACTCGAACGGCGCCATATTGCGGCCATGCTCGAGCGCACCGGGTGGCACCAGGGGCACGCGGCCGACCTGCTGGGCATTTCCGTGAAGACGCTTTACCGCAAGATTCGTGAATACGGTTTTCAGCGTCCGGGGGCTCGCACCTAAGATGAAAGTCCTGGTCATCGAAGACGATCCGACCATCGGTCCGTTCATCAAGCGCGGACTCGAGCAGCAGCGCTGGAGCGTCGACCTCGTGGCCGACGGCATCGAGGGGGAGCGGCTCGCGCGCACCCAGCCGTACGACGTCGTGGTGCTGGACATGCGCCTCCCGGGCAAGCAGGGACTCGACATCCTGCGCGACCTGCGCTCGTGGGGCTTCGAGCGTCCGGTGCTCGTGCTGACGGCGCAGGACGCCGTGGACGCCAAGGTGACCACCCTGCGGGCCGGGGCCGACGACTACGTGACCAAGCCGTTCGCTTTCGAGGAACTGCTGGCCCGGGTCGAAGCCCTGGCCCGCCGCCCGCGGGCCATGGCCACTCCCGTGCTGACGGTCGGCCCCCTCACGCTCGACCTCGATGCGCGTGAATTGCGCCGCAGCGGCCGGATCATCGAGCTGACCCCCAAGGAATTCCTGGTGCTCGAGTACCTGATGCGGCACACCGGCCGCGTGATGAGTCGCACGCTGATCACGGAATACGCCTGGGGGTATCACTTCGATCCGGGCACGAACATCGTGGACGTCGTGATCAACCACCTGCGCAAGAAGATCGACGCCAAGTCCGAGAAGAAGCTGATCGCCACGGATCGCGGCGTCGGTTACGTGATCAAGGGCTAGGCGGGAGCGCCGATGGCGTCCATCCGCGCCCGCGTCACGACGGCGTACGCCCTGGCCCTCGCCGGCACGCTCGTGGCGTTCGCCGTGGCCGTGGGAACGGCGCGCCGCGCGACGGCATATCGCGACCTGCAGAACCACGTGAGCACGCTGGCCGACATCGGGGAGCGCATCGTGCGGCAAGTCGCCGAGCAGAACCGGCCGCTCACCGAGGTGACCGACTCGCTGGTGGGCCGCCAGATCACCCGCCCGCTGCAGACGCTCATGGAGGGCGTGCCCGACTATCTCGTCGTGGTCGACGATTCCGGGCGCTTCGTCTACGCGTCGTTTGCCGTGCGCCAGCTCACGCCGGACGACCTCAACGGGCTGTCGGAGGCCATCTTCAAGCTCAGCGCCGACCGGCCGCTGGCCAACGTCACGCTCGCCAACGTGCAGCTGCTGGTCTACGCGCGATTCACGGTGGTGACGCCGGACGTCCCCATCCAGATGATCGTGGCCGGTGCGTCGACCAGCGGGCTTTCGTTCCTGCGCAGCGAACTGCCCATCGTCTTCCTGCTGGTCGTGCCGTTCGTCATCGTGCTCAGCCTCACGGTGGCGTACGTGATCACCGGCCGCGCGCTGCGACCGGTGGACGCCCTCATCCACGACGTGTCGGCGATCACCGACGGCCGTTCGCTGCACAAGCGGCTGCCCGTGGCCGAAAGCGACGACGAACTGGCGCGGCTCGCCTCGACGCTCAACGCGATGATCGCGCGCCTCGAACAGTCGTTTGCCGGCTTGCGCCGGTTCACGGCCGACGCCAGCCACGAACTCAAGACGCCGCTCACCGTATTGCGCGCCGACATCGAACGCGCCATGGCGTCCGGTCCCCGCTCCGTCGACGGGCCGGTGGCGCTGGAGGAGGCGCTGCAGGAAACGGCGCGCATGGCCGACCTGGTGGAGTCGCTGCTGACGCTCGCCCGGTCGGACGAAGGCCGGTTCGACCTGCACCGCGAGCTGGTCCAGCTCGAGCCGCTCGTGCGCGACGTCGCCGAGACGGCGCAGATCCTCGGCGAGGCCTCCGGGCTGAAGGTGAGCGTCCCGATCCTCGAGCCGGTGTCGGTGATGGGCGACGCGCTGCGCCTGCGCCAGCTGTTCCTCAACCTGGTCACCAACGCCGTGAAGTACACCGGCAAGGGAGGCAAGGTGGAACTGTCGCTGGTGCGCCGCGATGACGTGGCCGAGTTCGCGGTGGCCGACACCGGCATCGGTATCGCCGGGGCCGATCTTCCCTATGTGTTCGACCGCTTCTGGCGCGCCGACCGGGCGCGCTCGCGTTCCATGGAACGCAGCGGCGTGGGTCTCGGCCTGTCCATCAGCCAATGGATCGCCCACGCCCACGGGGGGTCGATCACGGTGGCGTCGCGCCTCGGGCGCGGATCGACCTTCACCGTCACGCTTCCCGCGCCGGGGAGCGACGCCGAATTGCCGCCGGCAATTCGTAACTCCGCGTTAAGCGAAACTTAATGTTCCTGCGCTTACTGCCCTCATCTGGCGAGGGTAGAATGTTCCAGCACGAACCACCGAACGCGTTTCACCGCAGTCACCAACGGGGTGCGTAGTGTTCAATAACCTGCTCGAGTCGAAGGCGGTAAAGCCGAAGACGGCCGGTGGGTCTTTCGCCAGTTTCGTCCTGCACGGTCTTCTCATCTGGGGCGCGGTCGTGGCGACCGCGAACGCCGGCGAGAAGCTGAAGGAGGCGAAGGACCAGGCGATTGACTTCGTCGAGGTGAAGAAGGACGAGCCGAAGCCCGACAAGCCCGAGGCGCCCAAGGAAGAACTGGCCGCGCCGATCGTCAAGGGATTCCAGGTGCTGACGGCGCCCATCAACATCCCGGACGTCATTCCCGAGATCGACTTGTCGAGGTCGGTCACGAACGAGAGCGACTTCACCGGCAGGGGCGTGCAGGGCGGCAAGGCCAGCGGCATCGTCGGCGGCATCGTCCCCACGGACCAGACACAGACGTACTTCGAGTTTCAGGTGGAGAAGCCGGTGGTCTCGGCGCCCGGATCGTCGGCGCCGCGCTACCCGGAAATCCTGAAGTCGGCGGGCGTGGAGGGCGAAGTGCTCGCCCAGTTCGTCGTCGACACCACAGGGCGCGCCGAGAGCGGATCGTTCAAGGTGCTCAAGACCTCGCATGAGCTCTTCGCCCTGGCCGTCAAGAATGCCCTGCCCGGGATGCGGTTTCTCCCGGCCGAGGTCGGCGGGAAGAAGGTGAAGCAGCTCGTCCAGCAGCCGTTCGTCTTTGCCATCCAGAAGTAGCCGGTACCACACTCAGAACCCGCAGGAGCGAAGATCTTATGGAAATGTCCCTGATCGATCTCTACCAGACGATGGGTGCCTTCGCCAAGGGCATCGTGTACACGCTGATGATCATGTCGGTGTGGTCACTGTCCATCGCGGTGCAGAAGTGGTGGTACCTGCGGAGCGCCCAGTCGCAGACCCGCAAGTTCGCCCCGGAATTCTCGCAGTTCCTCGAGGAGGACAACCTCAATGAGGCGATCAAGCTCTCCGAGAGCTACAAGAAGTCCCACGTCGCCGTGGTGCTTGGCGGCGCGCTGGAGGAGATCCGGCCGCTGATCCAGGACGGCTCGGTGACGGTGTCCGACATTAACTCGGCCGAACGTGCGGTCGAGCGTGAAATGCTCATGCAGATCGTGCTCATGAAGCGCGGCCTGGCCATGCTCGCCACGACGGGCGCCACGGCGCCGTTCGTCGGCCTGCTCGGCACCACGATGGGCGTCGTGAACGCCTTCCAGGGCATGGCGGCGGGCGGCGGCGGCGGCATCAGCTCGATCGCGGCCGGCATTTCGGAGGCCCTCATCACGACCGCCTTCGGCCTGCTGGTGGCCATCCCGGCGGTGTGGGCGTTCAACTACTTCCAGACCAAGATCGACAACATCACGGCCGAAATGACGTATTCGTCGAAGGAAATGATCGACTACCTCATCAAGGGCGTGTCGGGCGAGTTTGGCCGGTCGCGCTTCACCCGCGAGTTCAACACCGCGGCGCAGAACGCCGGCAAGTCCCCCGTCTGACCTGACCAGCAACCAGAGGGAGGACGGTTATGTCGGTGAAGATTACTGGAGGGGGCGACGTCAAGGCGGAGCCGAACGTGACGCCGATGATCGACGTGATGCTCGTGCTCCTCATCATCTTCATGCTGGTCATTCCGGCCATCAACGCGGGCTTCAACGCCATCCCGCCCCAGGGCCAGAACCTGGCGCCGCATCCTGAAGAGGATGCGGACCAGGTGCTCGGCATCGACTCCGAAGGCAAGTACTACCTGAACAAGAAGCCCATCAAGAACGAGGACCTCGAGACGCTGCTGGTGAAGATCTACGACAACCGCACCGTCGACAAGATCATGTACTTGAAGGCGCACAACGAGCTGCAGTACGAGAAGGTGATCGACGCCCTCGATATCGCCGCCAAGTCGGGCGTGCGCGTGACCGGGATGATCACCGACCAGGTCCCGGGAACCCGCTCGCTCGTCGAGGCGGACAACCTGACCGGCGCCATGATCCAGGTGAAGGGAGGCAACCCACCATGAGTTTCTCTTCTGGCGACAGCCGGAGCGGCCTCAACGCCGAGCCCAACCTCACGCCGATGATCGACGTGCTGCTGGTACTCCTCGTGATCTTCATGCTCATCATCCCGATGAGCCGGAAGGCGCTGGACGTGCAGCTCCCCGATCCGACGCCGCAGGACACGGAAGCGAAGCCGAATCCGGACCAGATCGTGCTCGAGGTGCTTCCGGACGGGCAGTTCGCGATCAACAAGGAACCGAACACGAAGGAGACGCTCTTCCGGCGGCTCAAGGAAGTCTACCAGGATCGCCCCGACAAGATCATCTTCATCAAGGGTGACCCGACGGTGAAGTACAAGGACGTGATCTACGCGATGGACGTTTCGCGTGGCGCCGGCGTCAAGGTCATCGGCGTCCCTCCGAAGGCGAAGGTCGAGTAGGGCACGTTTCCCCGGCAGGCGGGGTAAAAGGCGGCGGGCGAACCCAACCGGGCGAGCCCGCCGTACTGCTTTAGTGGTGGGGATGGTGTAGCGTTGAGGAGCAGCTCTATGCTGTACGCTGTACGTTGTACGTTGTAGGTAGCCGACCACCCGCCGCCAACCGCCAACCACCAACCACCAACCATCTTTCCGGCCCCTTGACTGACTCCCGTCCCAAACGCCCTCCGCTTCGTCCCCCTGTCGGCCTTCCCCGTCGCGAGGAAGGGAAGTGGCAGGGCTTCGTCGCGTCCCTGCTCATCCACGTGCTCATCGTGCTGCTCATCGTCGGGCCGTTCGTCGCGCGCCAGGTGCTGGTGCCGGTGCACGAGGGAGCCGGCGGTCCAGGGCCGGCGGGTGGCGGCGGGGGCGGCCGGGGCGGCACCGGCGGGGAACGGGTCAGCTTCGTGCGCGTGCGTCCCGCTGCGGCGGCCGTACCCAAGCTGGAGACCCCGGTGGTGAAGCCGCCGGTCGTGCCGCCGCCGCAGCCCGAACCCACCCCGCCGGCGCCACAGCCGGCGGTACCGGCGCCCGACGCCAGCGTGGTGACCGGTGCGGGAGGCGGAAGCGGCAAGGATGGCAGTGCGGGTTCAGGCCCCGGCTCCGGCGGCGGCGTCGGCTCGGGAGTCGGCACCGGTCGCGGCTCGGGTGTTGGCCCCGGCACTGGTGGTGGCACGGGAAAGGTCTATCCGCCGACCGTCACCAACCTGGCCATCCTGCCCATTCCGGTGCCCGGCAAGGTGCGTCCGTACAAGCTGGTGGCGTTCTTCGATGTCGACGAGCAGGGGAACGCCACGCTCA
>JBBTJT010000046.1:0-11081 GCA_038059315.1 Gemmatimonadota bacterium | reverse complement strand
AAGTTCGCGGGGTGGTCCTTTCGTGGGGCGCCCCGCGTTCGTATTCTTCCCGTGCCGTCGCCCACGCATCGCGTGACCGGTGGCTGCCGGCTTTCTGCACCATACGCGTCCAGCCAGCGAGTGCCCACGCCAGTGACCCAGCGCCGCACCGTCATCACCCACCGTTCGGCCCGCCGCAACTCGGCGGGCGATGTAATGGCGCCGCTGGGTCGCATGTTCCTCTGGTTCCCCTCGGAACACGCCATGGCCAGGGTGGTGGCGCTCCTCAGCGCGCACACGCTCGACTTCGAGTCGGCCGAGGGCGACGCGCTGGTGGTCGATGTCGAATGGAGCGTGCTGCGGGATATCGTCGGTCCCCTGCGGCGCCTGCTGACGCACGGGGAATCCGAGGACACCCGGGTGCTGTACAAGCCGGCCGGAGGGGCGCTCTCCATCAGCGACTTCCCGACCGTCAAGTCGTATTCACAGTTCGCGCTCGTCAGCCAGAGCACGTGGCTGCGCGAACTGCTCGACGCGCGCCGGTACACCAGTGTGCTGCAGCCCATCGTGTACGGCAACGACACGTCGCGCATCTTTGCCCGCGAGGGGCTGCTGCGCGGCGTGGAGCGCGACGGCAGCGTGGTGCACGCGCCGTACATGTTCGAGGTCGCGCGCGGCTGCGGCCTGCTGGCCGATCTCGACCTGGCGGCCCGCGACTCGGCCATCGAGACGATGATGCGCTCCCGCCACACCGAGGCGCTGTTCGTGAACCTCACGCCGAGCACCATCGACGACCCGCTGGCCGCGCTCGCCCACACGGTGCAGGCGATCGACCGGTTGGGCCTGGCGCACGACCGCGTGGTGTTCGAGGTCGTGGAGAGCGAGCATGCACCCGACGTCATGCACTTGCGCGGCCTGCTGGCCACCTATCGCGATGCCGGCTTCCGCGTGGCGCTCGACGACGTCGGCGCCGGCTATTCCTCGCTCAACCGCCTGCACCAGCTGCGCCCGGACTTCATCAAGCTCGACATGGACCTGGTGCGCGGGGTCGACGGCGATCCGTACAAGGCGCTCATCGCGCGCAAGACCATCGAGATTGCCACCGAGCTGGGCATCACCACCATCGCCGAGGGCGTCGAAACGGCGGGCGAGCTGGAGTGGGCCCAGCAGAACGGTGCGGCGTTCGTGCAGGGCTACGCCACCGGCCGGCCAAGCGAGCCGGTGTTTGGGTAGGGCCGGCCGCCGGCGAAACGCCATGCGCGAGCACCCCGTAGGGTTGGGTATCCCCAATTGGAGCAGTTGCGATGATCGCCACGCTCGCCCGTCTCTTCGTCCTGCGCCCGCTGCTCGGTGTGGCGGTCCTCGGCATCCCGGTGCTCGGGCTCATCGCCATCGGACTCGCCGCGGTGGTGGTCTTCAAGGTGCTGTTCTTCGTCGTGCTGCCCGTGGTGCTGGTGATCTGGATCGTCAAGCGCGTCTTCAAGCCGCACGACATGACGGCCGCCGACAACGCCTGACGGAACCTCGAGGAGTCGAATAGTCGCCGGCAATCGTTCGGGCGCCTGCGTTCGTCATATGCGGCTGCTTCGTCCTGCCCAGTACGGTTCTCGCATCACGCGCTTCAGCGTCTTGCCGGCGGAACTCCTCGGGAAGTCCGCCATCAAGACCACCTCACTGAGCTGCTGGTAGCGGGCGGCGACGCGCGCGTTCGTCCACGCGCGCAACTCGTCCGCCGTGGCCGTACCGCCGGCCTTCAGGATGACCGCGGCAACGGATGCTTCGCCCCACTTCGGGTGGGGAACGCCAAACACCGCGGCTTCGCGCACGGCTGGATGCCGCGCCAGCACCTCCTCGATGTCCTTCGGGTAGACGTTCACGCCGCCCGAGATGATGATGTCCTTCTTGCGGTCCACGAGAAACAGGAACCCCTCGTCGTCCGCGTAGCCCAGGTCGCCCGTGTAGAGCCAGCCATCCCGGATGGCCTCGGTCGTCAGGTCGGGGCGCCCGTGGTAACCGGGCATCATCAATGGCCCGCGCCCGACGATTTCGCCCACCTCGCCCGACGGGAGGTCGCGCCCGTCCTCCCCGACGATGCGCATCTCGTTGAAGTAGGTGGGCGTTCCCACCGAACCCATCCGGCGCTCGTAATCGGCGCGGTCGAGAATGGTGACGAATCCTTCGGTGAGCCCGTACAGCTCGTACAGCGCTCCCGGGGCGACCGCGCGCAACCGGGCCTTGTGCTCCACGGGCAGCGGAGCCCCCACCGAACAAAGCGCTTGCACCGATGCCAGCGCCTCGCGCGTGCAGCCGGGCGTGTCGAGGAGCGCCGCAATCTGCGACGGAACCAGCATGAGGTGCGTCACCAGCTCGCGCCGGATCGCGGCCAGGAACTCGGCGGCGTCGAACTTGCGCAGCAGCACGAAACGCGCGCCGAGGAAGAACGAAGGAAAGAAGAAGACCAGCGCGCCGTTGAAGATCAGCGACCCGGCGTGCAAGACGACGCTCTCCGGTGTCATGCGGAAGGCGGCCGTGAACGTCGAGGCATACAGTGCCCGAATGGCGTGCGTGTGCACGGTCCCCTTGGGGAGTCCGGTGGTGCCGCTGGAATAGATGATGTTGTACGGATCGTCCGGGTCGAGCGGCGGCACGGGCGAGACGCCAGCCGCCGCCGCGACGAGCGCGGCGTAGTGCCCGTACCCGGGGGTGGTCGCGTCGCCGGTGAGCAGCCATCGTTCGGCGGGGATCGCGGGGAGATCGCCACGAACTTCCCCGAGGACCTCCACCGAGGCCCGGGTCGCAATCACGGCGCGGGCACCGGAGTCGCGAAGGAGGGCCGACAGCCCGGGGCCGCGGAGCAGGGGCGAAAGCGGCACCACCACGATGCCGGTACGTGCCGCAGCCCAGTACAGTTCCATCAGCTCGAGGCAGTTCGGGAGCACGAGCGCCAGCGCGTCGCCCTTCCGGAGGCCCAGGGAGTGCAACGCGTCGGCGACGCGCCGGACGCGCGCGTCGAACTCGCGCCAGTCGAGACGGTGTTCCTCGAACACGACGCCCAGATGATCGGGGCGGTAGCGCGCGTTGCGCGGAACGATGGTGCCGAGGTGCAGCATGACCGTCACCTCCGTCAGGGCGAGGCGTGGCGGGCCAGGAACGCTCCCAGCACGGCGTTGAAAGGTCCGGGCGCTTCGATAGGGAGCGCGTGATGAGTGTCGGGAATCTCGACGTACTCGGCGCGTGGCATGCGACGGGCCCACGCCTGCTTGTTTGAGAGGAATGGGTAGTCGTGCCCGGCGCCGACAACGAGCGTCGGGACCTCGATGGACTCAAGTCGGTCCGCCACGCTCCAGCCCAGCACCACGCGTTGCGTGGCGATGTACGCGCCGCGCCGATTGCGGGCCATGCGTGCGATGAACTTCTCGCGCAACGGCGCGTGCTCCAGCTTCGGAAAGAGCTTCGGCGCGAGGATTCTCGCCATGCCCTTCGGCCCGAACAGCCGGGATATGATGCGCCGCAGCCAGATGGTGGCAACCGCGCCGACTCCGCGCACTTCAAACGCCGGGGCGCTGTTGACGATCGTCATCGAGCGCAGCGCCTGCGGGCGGGTGACGGCCATCTCGAACGCGACCACCCCTCCCATGGAAAGTCCCACGACGTGCGCCGGGGTGGCCCCCAGATGGTCGAGGACGGCCAGGGCGTCGCCAGCAAACTCGGCCACGCGGAAGGGCCCGCTGGGTTTTTGCAGGTCACGCGACTCCCCGCTGCCTCGCGCGTCGATCGCGATGGTTCGGTAGCGTCCGGAGAACGCCGCCACCTGCAGTTCCCAGTCCAAGGTGCTCGAACCGAGCCCGTGGAGGAACAAGACGGGCTCGCCGGCGCCAGCGACTTCGTAGTGGATTTCGGCGCCATCGGTGGTAACAAAGGGCACGGTCGGTGGGGTTCGGAATGTAGTGAGTCTTGACGTTTCGGTTTGCCAATACCTATTATCACACTACTTATGCGTATTGGCAAAGGCCGTGTCACGGCTGCGGAGGTCGCGAGACGGGCTGGAGTATCCCAGCCCACGGTCTCGCTCATCCTCACGCGGAACCCGAAAGCAAGGGTCGCACCCGAGACCCGCGAGCGCGTGCTGCGCATTGCCGCGGAGATTGGCTATCGGCCGAATCGACTGGCGCAGGCGCTGGTGGCCCGACGCTCCTTTGCCATCGGCGTGATCGTTCCGGGCTTCGACAATCCGTTCTACGCGCGAGTGCTCTCCGGCGCCGAGAAGGTTGCCGCCGAAGCGGGGTATGCCGTGCTCCTCTGCGAGATGGGTGCGCTCGACGTTCTGCAGCATCTGAACGCCCTGCGCGACCGGCAGATCGACGGCGTCATCCTTGCCGGTATCGCGGCCAGCACGCTTCCCGCCGCCGCTCTGGATGACCTGAACGTCGTGCTCATCAACCAGCCGTCCACCAGGTTCGCCTCGGTGGGGGGTGATTCGCTGAAGGCGGGGTTGATGGCCGCCGCGCACCTGCTCGACCTCGGTCACCGTCGCCTCGCCTTCATCGGTCCGGCGAACTCGATTCCGGCGTTCCGCTTCCGCGAACGTGGCTTCGTGCAGGCGTTGCGAGCCGCCGGGGTGTCGATGCCCGGGGATCTCATGGTTCGCGTCGACGCCAGCATCGAGGGCGGCCTCGCCGGCATGCGACGCGTCCTCACGCTGCGCGAGCGGCCGACGGCGGTCTTCTGTGCCAACGACCTGGTGGCGCTCGGCGCGCACAAGGCGTGCGGTGCTGCCGGCGTTCGGCTGCCGCGCGACCTGTCCATCCTCGGTTGCGACGACATCGAGATGACCACGCTGGTGACGCCGGAGCTGTCGACCATCGGCCTTCCACAGCGCGAACTCGGCGCGCGCGCCGTGCGCCTGCTGCTGCGCCAGATCGAGGAAGGTCCCCGCGAGACGCCGCCCGCCCAGGTATTGCCGCCGCGGCTCGTCGTCCGCGGCTCCACCGGGCCAGCCGCCTCCACTGAGGGCGCCGCGTCATGAGCGCCGTTCGTCACGCCATCATCACGGGCACCGGGCACGCGGTGCCGTCGCGCCTCGTCACCAACGACGAGCTGTCGGCCTCGCTCGGTGAGGACATTCGCCCGTTCGTCGAGGAAACGCTGGGCATCCACCAGCGCTTCTGGTGCACCAGCGAGGAGAGCACGGCCACGCTCGCCGTGGCCGCCGCGCGCCGCGCGCTCCTGGCCGCCGGCCTCTCGCCGCTGGACGTCCAGCTCATCATCATCGCCACCGATACACCCGAGTTCATCTCGCCGCCGACGGCCAGCGTGGTGCAGGGTGAACTCGGCGCGCTGCGCGCGGGGACGTTCGACCTCAATGCCGGCTGCGCCGGCTTCGTCACGGCACTCGACACGGCGTGGAAGTTCATCCGGGCCGACGCGCGGTATCAGCGCGTCCTCGTCGTCGGTGCGTACGCGATGTCGAAGTTCCTCGACGTCCAGGACAAGAAGACGGTGACCATCTTCGCCGACGGCGCCGGCGCGGCGGTGGTGGAGGCCAGCGACCGCGCGGGCGTGCTGGCCAGCGAGCTGTTCGCCGACGGCACCATGTGCGCGGGCATGGGCGTGTTTGCCGGCGGCACGCGCACGCCGATCACGCACGAGATCCTCGACGACGGCTACCAGAATCACCTGCGCTTCGTGCAGAAGTACCCGGCCTCGGTGAACGAGGAAGGGTGGCCGCGCATCGTGCGTTCGGTGCTCGGGCGCATCGGCAGGTCCGAACGCGACGTCGACCACTGGATGTGGACGCAAGTCAACCGGTCGTCGATCGCGGCGGTGATGGCCACGCTCGGCGAGCCGATGTCGAAGGCGCACACGGTGATGGGGCAGTGGGGGTACACCGGTTCGGCCTGCCTTCCCATGGCGCTCGATGATGCGAAGGCCAAGGGACTGCTGAAGGACGGCGACCTGATGGTCTTCACCGGCAGTGGCGCGGGCCTCGCCATGGGCTGCGTGGCCATGACGTGGCGGGACACGCGCTGATGCAGACGATCGTCGACGCCTTCCTGTTCCATGCCGCGCGGACTCCCGACCGCGTGGCGTGGCGCACGATGGATGGCGCAACGGTGAGCTGGGCGCAGTGGGCCGTGCTGTCGCAGCAGGTCGCCGCGGCGCTCGCCGCGAGCGGCGTGCGACCCGGCGATCGCGTGGCGGTGCTGGCCGGCAACTCGCTGGCCTGGCCGATCGCCGACATGGGGGCGCTGCTGGCCGGGGCGGTGAGCGTGGGACTCTATCCCACGGCATCGTCAGAGCAGGTGGCCGAGGTGCTGCGCGACTGTGGCGCGCGCGTGGTGATCGTGGACGACGCCACCCAGCTTGCCAAGGTGCAGAAGGTGCGCGGGCAGCTTGATGCGCTCGAAGTGCTGGTTGGCTGGGGAAGCGTTGGCGCGCCGGCCACGCCGTGGAACGCCTGGCTTTCGGCGGCGCGAGCGACGGCGTCCGTGCACCGCGCGCCGGAGGATGACGCCGTGCTCATCTACACCTCGGGCTCGACCGGAATCCCGAAGGGCGCGCGCATTTCACATCGATGCCTGGTGGAGACGGCGCGCTCGATCTCCGAGGTCCTCTCGCTCACGTCCGCCGACACCTCGCTGTCGTACCTCCCGTTCTGTCATGCGGCGGAACGGATGTTCGGCTACGCGACGCGGGTGTGGCTGGGCATGGAAGCGATGCTCGTCGAAGACGGCGCGCGCGTCTTCGACGCGGCAGCGGCGTATCACCCGACGCTCTTCGGCGGCCTGCCTCGCTTCTTCGAGAAGGCCCACGAGAAGTTCGAGGCGGCATCGCTCCTCCCCGGCACTGACGCGGAGCGTGCGCAGCGCATGCGCGAGGTGCGCGCGTCGCTGTTCGGCAAGCGCCTGCGGGTGGCGACGTCGGGCGGAGCTCCGCTCTCCGAGCTCGTCGGCAAGGCGCTCGACGCCCGTGGCGTACGGGTGCTTGGGGCGTACGGCCAGACCGAGCACCTCTGCGTGGCCATGCACCGCCCCGACCGCGTCAACTTCACGACCGTCGGCTTGCCGATGCCCGGAACTGAACTGCGCATCGCGGACGACGGCGAAGTGCTCGTGAAGCGCGGTCCCCTGACGTTCAGCGGCTACTTCGGTCGTGACGACGAGACGCGCGAGGCGTTCACCGCCGACGGCGCCTGGTTGAAGACCGGCGACCTCGGGAACGTGGACGCCGAGGGCTTCCTGCGCATCACCGGTCGCAAGAAGGAGATACTGGTCCTCTCCACCGGCAAGAAGGTGGCGCCGCTGCCGATCGAGGCCGCGCTGTGCGCCGGTCCGTGGATCGAGCACGCGATGCTCTACGGCGATGGCCGCAGTTTCATCACGGCGCTCTTCACGGTGCGTGACGCGCCGCTGCGGCTGTTGGCGGATCGCGAGGGCCTCCCGTGGTCGGGCAACGACCTGCTGAAGCACGACGCCGTGCGCCGCGAGGTGCAGGCACGGGTCGCGCAGGTGAACGCCGATCTGTCGCGCCACGAGCAGGTGAAGAAGTGGGTGCTGGTGCCGGACACCTTCACCGTCACCGGTGGAGAGCTGACGCCCACGATGAAGCTGAAACGCCACGAAGTGACGGCGCACTACGCGCCGTTGCTCGACCAACTCTACGAGTGACCCGATGATCACACGCCTCGCCCTCGCCGCACTCGTGCTGTCGTGCACCGCCATCGCCGGGGCCTACCTCCTGGCGTTCCTCCCCGGCGGCGCATCGCCGCTGGCCGCGTGGGGTCTCGCCCTGGGCAGCGCCGGCGCGCTCTCCTCGATGATGGCGCTCGGTGCCGCGCGGGGCGGAACGCTACGGCCGGTCGCACTGATGGCGTGCCTGCTCACCTTCCTTGTGGTGGGCGGCGCGTTCGGCCTGGCGCTCCTCCTGCCGGCCAACGAAGGGAAGGACGCCGTGATCGTGCTGGGCTTCCCGCTGCGCACCGCCATCGTGCTCTACGGCGTCGGCATCGTGCCCATGCTGTTCCTGCCCGCGGCTTACGCCATGTCGTTCGACGCCGACACCTTGAGTGACGCCGATCTCGAGCGCGTGCGCCGCGCCGGCCAGGAGCGTGGCGCGTGAGCGGGTTCTTCATGCTGCAGGGCTCGTCGGCGGCCATGCGGCATCCGGCGATCATCGCCATCGCCGTCTTCTACTTCATTGTCGTCAGCATCATCGGCATCTGGGCGACGCGCCGCACCAGGAACGCCGCCGACTACTTCGTGGCGGGCCAGGGCATCGGCATCGTGACGCTGGCCATCGCCGCCATGGCGTCGACGCTGTCGGGATTCGCGTTCATCGGCGGGCCGGGGCTCGTCTACTCGGTGGGCACCGGCGCGGTCTTCCTGGTGCTCGCGGCATCGATCACCAACACCATGGGCGCTTGGGTGCTGGCCAAGCGCATGCGCCTCCTCGGCGAAGCGCGCGGCCTGATCACCGTTCCCGACGCCATCGCCGCGCGCTTCCGCTCGCCGGCGGCGCAGGGGCTGAGCGCGGTGTCCATTCTCGTGGCCGTGATCGGCTACATGGCCACCAACTTCCTGGCCCTCGGGCTCGTCATCGACGCCATGTTCGGCACGGGGCTGACGCTGGGCATCTGGCTGGCCATGCTCGTGACACTCTCGTACACGGTGTCCGGCGGCATCCTGGCCGGCGTCTACACCGACCTGTTCGAGGGAATGGTGAAGACGCTGGCCTCGGTGACGGTCTTCTACTTCGTGCTGAAGGCCGGTGGCGGGCTGGCCGGCATCTCGCGCGCCATCACCGCGGTGGACAGCACGTTCCTGGGGCCGTGGGGCAAGATGCCGGCGCTCGCCGCGCTGTCGCTCTTCTTCGTCTTCGGCCTCGGCTCGCTGGGGCAGCCGCACGTGGCGCACAAGTTCTACATGCTCAAGGACCCGCGGAAGCTCAAGTGGTATCCGCTGCTGATGAGCGTGGCCATGGCGTTGACGCTGCTGCTCTACGTGGGTGTCGGGCTTGCCATGCGGGCCATGACTGCCACGGGCGCCATCGCACCGCTGGTGCGCGCCGACGACGCCACTCCCGCGTTCGTGCTCGGCTTCACGCCGAGCGTGGTGGCCGGCATCGTGTTCGCCGGCGTGATCGCCGCCGGCATGAGCACCGTGAACTCGTTCATGAACATTGGCGCCGCCGCGCTCACCCACGACCTTCCACGCGCCTTCGGGCGCCGCGTCGGCAACGAGTTGCGCTGGGGGCGCATCTGGACGCTGGCGCTCTCCCTGGCTGCGGTGATCGTGGCGCAAGTGTCGGGCACGCTCGTGGCGTTCCTGGGAATCTTCGGCTACGGCCTGTTCGCGGCGACGCTGGTGCCGTCGCTGGCCATCGGCCTCAACTGGAAGGGCGCCACGCGCGAGGGGGCGGTGGCGTCGATCGCCACCGGGCTCGGACTCACCCTGGTGCTCGAGACGCTGGCCTACTTCAAGGTGTTTTCGCTGCCGACCGGCGTGACGGTGAGTGGGCTCTCCCTGCTGCTCTCGCTGCTGGTCTTCTTCGTCGTGTCGTGGTTCACGCGCGCGCGCGCGGCGTCACAGATCGATGCCGACATCCGACTGGTCATGGAGGTCTGATGCGCTTCGACGAGCTGTCCGTGGGCATGTCGGCCGAGCGCGCACGCACGGTGACGGCCGACGACGTGCGGCGATATGCTGAGGTCACGGGCGACTTCAACCCGGTGCATGTCGACGCCGAGGCGGCGGCGAAAAGCCGGTTCGGCGGACTGATTGCCCATGGCATGCTCTCGGCGGGCTACGTGTCGGCGGTGCTTGGCACGGAGCTGCCGGGCCCGGGCGCCATCTATGTTGCGCAGACGCTGAAGTTCACGCGTCCCGTACGACCCGGGGACACCATCACCGCGCGCGTCGAGGTGCTCGAGGTCATCGCGCCGCGCCGCCGGGTGCGCCTCGCCACCACCTGCCGCAACCAGCTTGGCGAGCCTGTGCTGGAGGGCGAGGCCACGATCCTCGTACCGGAGGACAGCGGATGAGCCCCTGACCTTGCCGGGGCCGTGAGGCATACCCGCCCAATGCGCGTGCCTGGAAATGTGAATTCGAAGGCGTGTCACCCCTCAACCCTCAGGAGATAGCGATGTCCCACTCGTTCCTCAGCTCGGCGCGCCGGGCGCTGGCGGTGCTGCTTGCCGTCGCGCTCCCCGCAGCAGCCCAGACCGGGCGTATCACGGGCCACGTGACGGACGCGGCCAAGCAGCCACTCGGCGGCGCGCAGGTCATGGTCGTCGGCACGGCGCTCGGCGCCGAAGCCGGCAACGACGGCAAGTACCTGGTGACCGGCATTCCCACCGGCACGTACACCGTGCGCGTGCAGCGCATCGGCTACAAGCCGGTGTCGACGACCGGTGTTACGGTGGCGGCCGGTGCCGCGACCACGGCGGATTTCTCTCTCGAGTCGACGCCGGTGACGCTGAGCGGCGTGGTCGTTTCGGCGTCGCGCCGCGTGGAGAAGATCACCGACGCGCCGGCCACGATCACGCGGCTCGACGCGCTGGCCATTTCCAACACCATCGGCAACTCGTTCGCGCCGGCGCTCAAGGAAGTGAAGGGTCTCGACTTCGTGCAGGTCGGCATCACGGCCGTCGCGGTGAACGCGCGCGGCTTCAACTCGTCGTTCAACAACCGCATGCTCCTCACCGAAGACGGGCGAATCGCCGTGCTCCCGGAGAATGGCCTTCCCGTGGGCAGTTTCACGGCCATCCCGAAGATCGACCTGGCCAGCCTGGAGGTGCTCGTCGGCCCGGGGTCGGCGCTGTATGGCCCCGACGCGTCGAATGGCGTCATCACGCTGCAGTCCAAGGACGCCAAGCAGTACCAGGGATTCAGCGCCGAGATCTCGGGCGGGTCGCGCAACTTCATGGACGCCCAGCTGCGGTACGCCCGGGCCACGAGCAGCGGCAAGTGGGCGTACAAGCTCTCCGGCGAGATGCAGAGCGCCGATGACTACCGCTCGTCGCCGAAGTACCCGCAGGTTGGGACCAGCTGCCCGCTGGTGGAGAAGGGGACGGACTACAAGACAGACGTCAAGCGCGCCTATGG
>JBBTJT010000045.1:0-8543 GCA_038059315.1 Gemmatimonadota bacterium | reverse complement strand
CCGTCCTGCGTGGTTGGGGGACTTACTTCCGTACGGGCAACGCGTCGGACAAGTTTAACCCAATCGACCGCTACGTGCACTGGCGCCTGGTACGTCTGCTGGCCCGCCGTGGCGGTAACCGACGCTGGCGGCCCGGCGGACGACCCTTTCGCATAACCGATTGGCCGCACCGTCGCTTGGTCGAAGACCATGGCCTGTACCAATTGCTGGGTACGATCCGCTATCCGGGAGCCGCACATGCTGCATGAGAAGACCATCGGTAAGCCGTATGCGGGAAATCCGCACGTACGGTTTGAACGGGGACCTCAGGAAACGGAGCCGGCGCGCCACCGCGCCTGAGGTCTACCAATGACGATATCCAAAGCGTCGATGTTGAAATTCACGCCTTGCGTGGGCCGATTGCCGTACAGGTCGCACCACGTCCGCGGTGGCGCGCCGGCTAGACCCTTGAAGCGATTGACCATCGCCGTTACGTCGATTGCGTCGACCGTGCCGTCGCCCTCGCCCGCCCGCCCCTCTCAGCCCACCCGCGTGATTTCTATGCCGCCCGCGCGCGATCGGTGACGCACGCCGCGACGCGCGCCTGTACCGTCGCGTCATGACAAAAGCGACCAACACGTTCGGCGAACTCGGTGAGCGAGTGGCCGAGCGCTGGCTCAAGAGCCAAGGCTACACCGTGCTCGCGCGTCGCTGGCGCAGCGGGCAGCGCGACATCGATCTCATTGCCACCCGTGAGCACGTCATCGTGTTCGTCGAGGTGAAGACGCGCGCCGCACTCGCCTTCGGCGATCCCGTGGAGGCCGTGCACGCCGCCAAGCGCCGATCGCTCATTCGCAGTGCGCGCGAGTGGCTGGCGCGAAATGACGCCGATTCCGCCGCGAGCTACCGGTTCGACGTGATCGGCGTGCTCCTTCGCGACCGCCGAGCCTGGCTTCGCCACGTCGAGGGCGCCTTTACGCTGTAGTAGAATGCGACACTTCGGCATAAGTTCGGCTCCAGTATCGAGCACTCGCAACCCCGCACTCCCACCTAACACTAGAATTTTCAACGGGTTGCGGTTCTTGTCGATAACTCGTTGTTTGGAAACACGTTAGCATAGTCATTGCATATTTTGCCCCTTGCAATTGAGCGCTCGTTTCGTAGTTTGTTCGGTGTCCGGCTTTCGTCTTTCTTTCGGGGATAGCCCCGACCGTTTCCGCTGGTAGATTGCTTCCACGGGCCGCTGGCCCCAGTACCGTCGAGGAGTTCATGGCCGTATCCGTCGCGCAGCAAGACGAAAAGAAGAAGGCGCTCGGTCTCGCTATCGCGCAGATCGAGAAGTCGTACGGTAGGGGCGCCATCATGAAGATGGGCGCCGACCGTGCGGCGGTGCGCGTGGAAGTCATCCCGACGGGTGCGATCAATCTCGATGCGGCAACGGGCGTGGGCGGAATTCCGCGCGGCCGCGTCACCGAGATCTACGGACCGGAATCCTCGGGCAAGACGACGCTCTGCCTGCACGTCGTCGCCAATGCGCAGAAGACCGGCGGCATCGCCGCCTTCATCGACGCCGAGCACGCGCTCGACATCGAGTACGCCAAGAAGCTGGGTGTCGATGTCGACAAGCTCCTCATCTCGCAGCCCGACACGGGCGAGCAGGCGCTCGAGATCTGCGAGATCCTCGTGCGCTCGGGCGCCGTGGACGTGATCGTCATCGACTCGGTGGCGGCCCTCGTGCCGAAAGCCGAGATCGAGGGCGACATGGGCGACTCGCATGTGGGCCTGCAGGCGCGCCTCATGAGCCAGGCGCTGCGCAAGCTCACCGGCGCCATCGCCCGCTCCAAGACGTCGGTCATCTTCATCAACCAGTTGCGCGAGAAGATCGGGGTGATGTTCGGCAGCCCCGAGACGACGACGGGCGGCAAGGCCCTCAAGTTCTACGCCTCGCTGCGCCTCGACATCCGCCGCGTCGGTCCGGTGAAGGAAAAGGAAGACGTCATCGGCTCGCATGTGCGCGTGAAGGTCGTCAAGAACAAGGTCGCCCCGCCGTTCAAACAGGCGGAGTTCGACATCATGTACGCCGAGGGCATTTCCCACGTCTCGCTGCTGGTGGACATCGGCGCCGAGCACGGGATCATCGAGAAGTCCGGCGCCTGGTACAGCTACGGCGAACAGCGCATCGGGCAGGGCAGGGAGAACGCAAAGATGTTTCTCAAGGACAATCCGGCGGTGATGGCCGAAATCGACACGAAGGTGAAGGCCGTGCTCGGTATCGGACTGGCCCCGGCGGGCGAGGACGCGGCCGAGGAATAATGGCTGCCGTCAGCGCCCCGTGAGTCTGCGCCGGGGGGTCGATCTTGGTGTACGGTCGGGGCCCGGAATCCCCGATCTGCACCTGGGTGGCCCCCCGGTGCTGTTTTCTTGAGTAGGGCGAGATTTGCGTTTGTACGGCAGCTGTACGCTTTACGCTGTAAGCCGTAAGCCGTAAGCCGTAGGCCGTAGGCCGTCCGTCGTCTGTCACCCGTCATCCGTCGTCTGTCATCCGTCATCTGTCACCCGTCATTCGTCATCAGTCATCAGGCATCTGTCCTCCGTCCTCCGTCCTCTGTTCACCGCTTGAGGTGTAGTTGATGTTCGGCCGTCCCAAACCGTTTGCTGCCGTTCCCGAGGACGAAGGATCTTCCGCCGACCGGCTGCCGTCTTCCGTCAGCGGCAGGATCACCGCGTTGCGCGAGAATCCGCGCAAGCTGGGCCGCTACGCGGTGCACGTGGAGGGGAAGAGCGTCGCGGTCGTCGGCGCGGCCTACCTGCACGACGCCAGGCTGGCCGTCGGCGTTGTGCTCGACGAGGCAGCCGGCGACCGGCTGTTGCTGGCGGCCCGCAAGATCGAGGCGTTCGATCGCGCCGCCGCCGCCCTGGGGCGCCGGGCGCGCAGCGCGCACGAGCTGGAACGCTGGTTGCTGCAGCGCGGCTTCGAGCGCGTCGACGTCGCCGACGCCGTTGCCCGGCTCACCGAAATCGGCGCGATTGACGACAGCCAGTTCGCCCGCGCCTTCGCCCGGTCGCGTGCGCTCGGCAAGGGCATGTCGCGCCGTCGCCTCACCCAGGAACTGGCCCGCCGCGGCGTGGCGAGGCCCATGGCCGATGCGGCCATCGCCGACGTGATGGATGAGGAGTCGGTGGACGAGCGCGCCCTGCCCGAGACGGTGAAGCGCAGGCTGTACAGATTCCTGGCGCGCCGGGGTTACGCCAGCGAAGACATCGCGGCCGTGGTGCGCACCCTGCTCGCCGAACTCGACGCCACCGCGTAGCGGCGTCGCCCGGCCGGCGACCCACCCACCACCATCTGTGTTGAGCCCCGGTCGTCGCTAACTTTGGGCATGCCTGACTCGTCGCCCCGCCCAAACCTGCCGTCGCTTATCACCTGGCTCGACGCCACTGTCGTCGCCGTCGCGCTCGCCGTGGTCGTTGGCGGGATCACCCGCCTCACCGAGAGCGGACTCTCGATCACCGAGTGGAAGCCGGTGTCCGGCGTGCTGCCGCCGCTGAACGCCGCCGACTGGGCCGCGGCGTTTCAGGGCTACCTCCAGATTCCCGAGGCGCAGACCGTCCACAAGGGCATCACGCTGGGCGCATTCAAGGCGCTGTACTGGTGGGAGTGGATGCACCGCATCCTCGCCCGGCTCGTAGGGCTGGTGATCGCCGTCCCGTACTTCTGGTTCCTTGCCCGCCGCCGGTTGCCCGCGACGCTTCGCCTCCGGCTGGCCTTCCTTCCCGTGCTCGTGGCCGCGCAGGGCGCACTCGGCTGGTACATGGTCAGCTCGGGGCTGAGCGGCCGCACCAGCGTCAGCCAGTACCGGCTGGTGGCCCACCTCGCGCTGGCCCTCGTCATCCTCGTCATCGCGCTGTGGACGTCGGCGTCGCTGCGGGCCGCGCGCGACGGCGCGCCTGCCGTCGGTGCGAGTGCTGGCGATGCGCGTGCAGGCAGCGCGCCCCGCGATGCCGCGGGGACGGGATGGTGGCCGGGGCTCACGGATGCCTTCGCCATCTGGACCTTCGGCGTCATCCTCACCGGCGGCTTCGTGGCCGGGCTCGACGCGGGGAAGGTCTTCAACACGTTCCCGCTGATGGGTGGGCAGTGGGTGCCGCCGGGGTACTGGATGCACGCCGGCTTTTTCGCCAACGCGTTCGACAACCCCGTGGCGGCGCAGTTTCATCACCGGGTGCTGGCCATCGCCACGGTGCTGATGGCCCTCGCGCTCTGGATCGGCGCGAGCGCGCGCAACGCACCCGCGCGGATGGTGACGGCGCAGCGAAACGTCGCGCTGGTGGCGGCCGTGCAGGTGGGACTCGGCATCGTCACGCTCCTGCTCTCGGTGCCGGTGGCCGTTGCCGCACTGCATCAGCTGGTGGCAGTGGTGATGCTGGGAGCCGTAGTGCTGGCGGCGCATGAAGCGCGGGGCTGATCGGCGGGTGGTGGGGGAGGTGGGGTACGGAGTTCGCGGGCTTGGTGCGGGGGAGCGAGTGGAGTGAGGAGAATGGGGAGGAGGTCGTGTTCGGGCCCCCATTCTCGTCCCCCCACCTCCACTCACCACCCTCACCCAAACCCCCGCACCCCGCACTCACCCTGAGCCAATGCCGCCAGAGCTCCACCCAACACCGCACTCAACCTGAGCCAATGCCGCTAGAGCCCCACCCCCGCTGTGTGTAGATTTGCAGGACTATGCATGCCGCTGATATCCGCCAGGCTTTTCTCGACTACTTCGCGCGCAACGCGCACGTCGTCCGCCCGTCGTCGTCGCTCGTGCCCGGTGATGATCCCACCCTGCTGTTCACCAACGCCGGCATGGTGCAGTTCAAGAAGGTCTTCCTCGGCATGGAAGACCCGCCCGAGGGCAACCGCCGTGCGGTCACCGCGCAGAAGTGCGTGCGGGCCGGCGGCAAGCACAACGATCTCGAGCAGGTGGGGCACACCGCGCGCCACCACACGTTCTTCGAGATGCTCGGCAACTTCTCGTTCGGCGACTACTTCAAGCGCGACGCCATCCGCTTCGGCTGGGAGTTCGTCACCGAGGTGCTGAAGATTCCCGCCGAGCACCTGCGCGTCACCGTCTTTCACGAGGACGACGAAGCGCGGCAGCTGTGGAGGGAAATCACCGGCATTCCCGACACGCGCATCTACGGGCTGGGTGCGGCGGATAATTTCTGGCAGATGGCCGACACCGGACCCTGCGGTCCGTGCAGCGAGATCTACGTCGATCTCGCGCACCTGGCCGGCGACTGGGCCTTCCCGGCCGGCGCCACCGGCGAGTGGACGCGCACCGACCTTACCGACTATTCGCTCGACGCGTTCGTCGAGGGCGCCGAGGCCGGACGCTTTCTCGAGATCTGGAACCTCGTGTTCATGCAGTTCGATCGGCAGGCCGACGGCACCATGGTGCCGCTCCCCAAGCCGTCGGTGGACACCGGCGCTGGCCTCGAGCGCATTGCCGCCGTGATGAGCGGCGTCACCAACAACTTCCACACGCCGCTCTTCCTGCCGCTGATCGAGCGGGTGGAACAGGTGGTGGGCATCACGTATCCGTATCGCCCGGGGCAGCAGGTTGGCACGGCGGCGGGCACGGACGGGCGCGCCGTCGATCCGGCGTCGTTCCGCGTGATCGCCGACCACGCGCGGGCGGTGGCGTTCCTGATGGCCGATGGCGTCTTCCCGAGCAACGAGGGCCGCGGCTACGTGCTGCGCCGCATCCTGCGTCGCGCGGTGCGCCACGCCTGGCTCCTGGGACGCCGCGAGCCCACGCTGGTGCACGTGGTGGACAAGGTCATCGAGATGATGCACGACGTCTATCCCGAACTGAAGGTGCGCCGCAAGCACCTGCTCGAGACGACGCGCGCCGAGGAGGAGCGCTTTTTGGCGACCATCGACGGCGGCATGGCGCGCTTCGAGGCGCTGGCGCCGCTGGCGTCGACGCAGGGCTCGACCACGCTGCGCGGCACCATCAGCGGCGACGATGCGTTCCGGCTGTACGACACTTTCGGCTTTCCGATCGACCTCACCGAGCTGATGGCGCGCGAGCGCGGCTACCTGGTGGACATCGCCGGCTTCGACGCGGCGCTTGGCGCGCAGCGCAGGATGTCGCAGGAGGAGCGGAAGAGCCGCGGCATCGTGGTGATCGCCGACGACCTGGGCGACGACGCGCAGTGGAAGCGCGCCGGCACCGGCGACGAGGAGCACGGGCGCTTTGTCGGCTACGAGACCGTCGAGATCGAGACGATCGTCACGGCGGTGCGCCATTTCCCCGATGGGCGCGTGGCCGTGATGCTGAGTGAATCGCCGTTCTACGCCGAGTCGGGCGGGCAGGTGAGCGACCACGGCGAGATCGTCGGCAAGGGATGGCGGGTGGCGGTGGACGACGTGAAGAAATTCGAGGGACGCATTGCCGCCATCGGCACGGTGGAAGGCGAGCTGAGCTTTGGCACCTGCACGGCGCGCGTGCCGGCCACCCGCCGCCGCGACACCGAGCGCAACCACACGGCCACGCACCTGCTGCACGCCGCGCTGCGCAGGGTGCTGGGCGATCACGTGCACCAGGCCGGCTCGGTGGTCGAGCCCGATCGCCTGCGCTTCGACTTCACGCACCACGGCCCCATCAAGCCCGGGCAGCTCGAGGAGATCGAGCGCCGGGTGAACGAGGCGATCTGGTCGAACACGGACGTGACGATCACCGAGAAGAAGTACGCCGACGCCGTGGCGCTGGGCGCCATGGCGTTGTTCGGCGAGAAGTACGGCGACGTGGTGCGCGTGGTCGACGTGCCCGGCATCTCCACCGAACTCTGCGGCGGCACGCACGTGCGCAACACCGGGCAGATTGCGCTGCTGCGCATCGTCTCCGAACAGGGCGTGGCCGCCGGCGTGCGCCGCATCGTGGCGATCACCGGCCCCCGGGCGTTCGAGTCGCTGCGCGACAAGGAGCGCGCGCTCGAGCATGTGGCCGAGCGGTTGAAGGTGAACGTGCACGCGGCCGGCATCGAGGCCATCGGCAAGCGGCTCGACGCGCTGCTGGGCGAGAAGAAGGCGCTGGAGAAGAAGCTCGAGGAGGCGCTGAAGGGATCGGGCGGCGGCAGCGCGGTGCAGGCCATCGTCGGTGACGCCGCCCAGGCGCCCGGCGCGCGGGTGGCGATCACGATGGTCGATGCAGCCGATGTGGACGCGTTGAAGGCGGTCGGCGACGCGGTGCGCGAGGAGATGCCGGACGGCGTGGCGGTGCTCGGCGCGGTCACCGATGGCAAGGGCACGCTGCTCGTGGTGGTGGGCGACGCACTACGGGGGCGGGGAGTGAGTGCGGGAGTGCTTGTGAAGGACATCGCCGCGCTGGCCGGCGGCCGTGGGGGCGGCAAGCCGCACATGGCGCAGGCGGGGCTCGCGGATGAGGCGGCGCTGACCGTCGCGCTGGCCGGCGCGCGGGCTGTCGTCGACAAGGCGCTGGGCGCGTAGTGCCCGTGCTTCGCACCTGGCTGGCCGCGCGCGAACCGGCGGCCCCCGAGGCGCTGCGCGCGCGCATCGCCCGATTGGTGGGCGAGCACCCCGAGTGGGAGGCGCTGCCGCTCCCCGAGGCGCTCCTCGCCGCGGGTGAAGTGCTGCTCGGTCACGTGCTCGCGGCGCCGGCCAGGAACCGCACCACCGCGGTGGACCTGCTGGCGGCCGACGCGTGCGTGACGTACGCATTCGAAGCGGCGGCCGATGATCCAGACCGGCTGGTGGCGCTGGCAGAAGGAGCGATCACGCGGATTGTCTCGCTGGCGGGGCAAGTGTAGCCGGGAAAGGAAGCTGTAAGCTGTACGCGGTACGCCGTAAGCCGTCCGTTCGCAGCCCGCTCCAGACATCTATCATCTAGCACCTAGCACCTGGCACCTGGCACCACCACCAACCACTCCCGGCCTCCGATGCACCATCTCAAGGAACTCGCTGAACTTGCCGCTCGCTCCGCCGCCGAACTCGACGGCGCCATCGAGCGGGCCGTGCAGATGGTCCGCGCCACGCTGAAGGGCGGGGGCACGCTGTTCTTCGCCGGCAATGGGGGCAGCGCGGCCGACGCCCAGCACATGGCCACCGAGTATGTGGTGCGCTACAGGAAGGAGCGCCGCGCGTACCCGGCCATCGCGCTATCCACCGACACATCGCTGCTCACGGCCGCCGGCAACGACTACGGGTTCGACACCATCTTTGCACGCCAGGTGGAAGCGCTGTGCCGAAAGGGTGACCTGCTGATCCTGCACACCACCAGCGGCAAGTCGCCCAACCTGCTGCGGGCGGCCGAGGCGGCGCGCGCCCGCGGCGTGGCCACGCTGGCGCTGTCGGCCAAGGGCGGGGGACCGCTGGCCGCGCTGGTGGATCACTGCATCGTGGTTCCGACCGATCGCACGGACCGGGCGCAGGAAGTACAGTTGTGCATTGAGCATTACATATGCGAGTGTGCGGAGTCGGACGATTGAACTCGGGGTTGAGTTCGGAGTGCGGGGGTTCGGGAGGAGGGAAGAGTGGAGGTGAGGGGATGAGAAGGGGG
>JBBTJT010000044.1:0-15757 GCA_038059315.1 Gemmatimonadota bacterium | reverse complement strand
GCCACTGCCGCCGCCGCCGGTGTCGTGGCGCTGCTCTGGGTGCTGCGCCGCTTCACGGCGCGCCGGCTGGCCCGGCTGGCCGCGGCCACCGACACCGCCGCCGACGATTTTGCCGTCGAGATGGTGCGCGGCATTCGCACGTCGCTGTTCGTGTTCGTCGCCATCGTCGCCATCGATGCGTTCATCGTCTTCCCGTCGCCGGCCGACCAGGCCGTCCGGGTCGTCCGGATCCTCGCATTCGTCCTGCAGGGCTTCAGCTGGACCAGCGTCATCGTCACGTTCTGGCTGGGGCAGTGGGCGCGCAAGAACCCGGCCCAGAGCGATCGCACGACGCTGGCTGCACTCGGGTTCGGTGTGCGCGTCGTCCTCTGGTCCTTGCTGGTCCTGCTGGCGCTGCAGAATTACGGCGTCAACGTCACCACCCTGATCACCGGCCTCGGCGTGGGCGGCATCGCCATCGCCCTCGCCATACAGAATATCCTTGGTGACCTGTTTGCCGCGTTGTCCATCGTCCTCGACAAGCCCTTCGTCATTGGCGACACCATCGCCGTGGACTCGTTTGAGGGTGTGGTCGAGAAGGTCGGGCTGAAGACCACGCGCCTGCGCAGCGCCAACGGCGAACAGGTGATCTTCTCCAATGCCGACCTCCTGCGCAGCCGCATCCGCAACCTCGCGCGCCGCGAGGGACGCCGGTACGTGCTGCAGACGACGGTGGCGCTCGATACCGAAGCGGCGAAACTCGCCGGCATTCCCGCGATCTTCCGGCAGGCAGTCGAGGAACAGTCGTATGCCGCGCTGCAGCGCTCGCACCTCATTGGCACGTCGCCGGCCGGCCACGAGTTCGAGACGGCGTTCTACGTGAACCACGCGGACTGGCTGCTGGCCCTCGATGCGCGGCAGGCCGTGTTGCTGCGCGCCTACTCGGCGTTCCAGCGCGAGGGCATTGCCCTGGCGTCGGGCACCGCGACCGTCACGTCGGTGCGAGGCACCGCATGAGCACGGTATCCGTGGTACGCATCGGTGAAGGGGCCACGTCGCCGCTCCGCACGCTGCGCGAGATATGGAACTATCGCGACCTCTTTCGCGCACTCGGCGTCCGCGACCTGCGCCTGCGTTATCGCCAGACCGCGCTCGGCGTGGCCTGGGTGGTGCTTCAGCCGCTCGCCGCCGCCGGCATCTTCGCGTTCGTGTTCGGCACGATCGCCAAGGTTCCCACCGACGGGCAGCCGTACGTGCTGTTCTCGCTGGCCGCGCTGACCGGCTGGAATTTCTTCTCCAGCGTGCTGACGCGCTCGAGCGTCAGCCTCATCCAGAACCCGCAGCTGGTGACGCGGGTCTATTTTCCACGCCTCATCCTCCCGATGGCCGTGGTACCCGCGGCATTGGTGGACCTGCTTGTCACGATCGTCGCCTTCCTCGGCATCGCCGCGATGCAGGGACGCACGCCCAGCGCTGCCTTCGTCACGCTCCCGCTGGTGATCCTCCTGCTCGGCATGCTGGCGCTGGGAGCCGGATTCGCCGCTGCCGCCCTCGCCGTGAGATATCGCGACGTGCAGTACCTGCTCCCGGTCGCCATCCAGCTCGTGCTCTACGCCAGCCCGGTGGCCTACTCGGCGTCGGCGGTGTCCGGGGAGTGGCGGGGGCTGTACTACCTCAACCCGCTTGCCGCACCGCTCGAACTGATGCGCTGGACCCTGCTCGGCACGCCGTTCCCGGGCGCCAATCATCTCGCCTACAGCGTGGCCGTCGCGCTCGCGCTCTGCCTCGTGGGCGCGTGGGTCTTCCGCCGCATCGAGCAGGGGTTCGCCGATGAAATCTGACGCCGGCTCCGCCGTCGCCATCCACGCCGAGGGGCTTGGCAAGTCGTATCGCATCGGCCGCACGCCGCGGGCGTCGACGCTCGCCGAGCGTCTGGTGAGCGCCCTCCGTCATCCCTTCGCCGGCGCCGCCGCCGAGCCGTTCTGGGCGTTGCGCGATGCCAGTTTCGAGATTCCGCGCGGCCAGGCCGTCGGCATCATCGGCCGCAATGGCGCCGGCAAGAGCACGATGCTCAAGCTCCTCAGCCGCATCACGACGCCGACGTCCGGGTGGGCCGAGCTGCGCGGACGCGTCGGCTCGCTCATCGAGGTCGGCACCGGCTTTCATCCCGAGCTCACCGGGCGCGAGAACGTCTACCTCAACGGCGCCATCCTCGGCATGCGCCGGCACGAGGTGGCGCGCCGCTTCGACGAGATCGTCGCCTTTGCCGGCATCGCGCAGTTCATCGACACGCCGGTGAAGCGCTACAGCAGCGGCATGTACATGCGCCTCGCCTTCGCCGTGGCCGCGCACCTCGACGCCGAGATCCTGGTGATCGACGAAGTGCTGGCCGTCGGCGACCTCGAGTTCCAGCGGAAGTGCCTCGGCAAGATGGGAGAGGTGGCCGGCGCGGGGCGCACCGTGCTCTTCGTCAGCCACTCACTGCACGCCATCTCGACGCTGACCACCCGCACGATGGTGCTGGAGCGCGGCCGGGTCGCGTTTGACGGCGGCACGTCCGATGCGCTCGCCCATTATCGCGGCCTGCAGGCCGCCGGCGCCGAGTCGCCGCACGCCTACCGCGCGCCGGACGGAAAGACCGGCGTGCACCTGGTGCGCGGAAAGGTCGTGACGTCCATTTCGGACGGAGTGCACCGTCATCTGGACCCGTTCGCGCTCGAGTTCGCGCTCGACGTTCCCGTGCCGGTGAGCCAGCTGTGCTTTTCCGTGCACATCATGGATGAGACGGATCGCGCGGTGAACCACTTCTGGATATACGGCGACGGGCTGTCGTTCCGGAACAGCACCGGCCAGTTCACGGTGCGCATCGACGTGCCGAAGTACCGGCTGGTGATGGGGCGCTACACGGTGACCGTCTGGGTCACCGACCGCGCCACGCACACCATCTACGAGCACCTGACCAACCTCTGCCCATTCGAGATCACCATGGACGGGCTATCGCGCCCGGACTACGACTGGAGCCCGGACATGATGGTGTACGCGGAGGACTACACGTACGACGTGCGACACGCCTGACGCTCCGGATCCGCAATCGATTCACTCAGGCGGCGTGCGCTGGCGATCACCGGCAGCGAATCCACCGTCGCCCCACGCTGGGAGCCGCGACCGGCTCCCCCACCCCATACGAGGTCATCATGCCCGGCAAGACCCAGAGTTTCCAGCACCACACCGCCTGGTCCCCGCTGTTTCACTTCGTGGCCACACCCATCGTCCTGCTGAACGTGGTCATCGCGACACGGCACGCCTGGTACGTGGGCTCGCGTTACGCGTGGTGGAACGTCGTCTTCGCGGTCGGCATCGCCGCCGGCATCTTCGTGTCGAGGTTGATGGTGCTCGCCGTGCAGGACCGGCTCATCCGACTCGAGATGCGCCTGCGACTGCGCGAACTGCTTCCCGCGGCATCGCATGGCGACATTCTCCGCCTGACCGTGCGCCAGATGGTGGCGTTGCGGTTTGCCGGTGACGCCGAACTCCCCGAACTCGTGCAGCGCGTGCTGAAGGGGGAGTTCGCCAAGGAAAGGGCCATCAAGGCGGCTATCAAGGACTGGCAGGCCGACTTTCAGCGCGCCTGACCGTCGACTAGGGGCCGGTCAGCAGGGCGGCGTGCCAACTGTCCCCGGCGCGCCGCTCGAACTGCTCGCGGTAGCTGGCGGCGTCCACAACCGACAGGTCGAAGACCCGCGTCTGCCCGTCGACTTCGCCGATGCGCGCCAGATGCGCAAAGTCATCGCGCGACAGGCCGTGGATGAATCCGGCCGCGTCGCGGTAGTACACGAGGCCGCTGTCCAGCATCGTGGTGCCGATGCCCGCTTCGAGCGCCTTCAACGCCCGGAACAGGCCGTCGATGGAACACCCCGACGCTCCCTCACGCGACGTGTCGACGCCGATGGCGAGAAACCGTTCGTCACGCCACTCACGCGCGCACCACAACGGATGGCCGTGGGCCGCCCACGTCAGCAGGAAGCCGTCCACGGCCGCAAGCAGCCGCGTTTCGTCGACATCATCGATGGGCGCGGCCGCGCCAAACAACCAGACGCGGCTCTCCGGGGGGAGGTTCGAAAAGGAAATGACCGGCATGAACTCTTCCGTCTGTGGGTGATCGACCGGATGGCCCGTGTAGTCTAATGACGGCTGGGCCATCGCGCAGCGAGTCCTCTCGACCAGGCTTCAGACCAGGCTTCGGACTCGCCGCACTGCGTGACCGATGGCATCTTCTCCATCCCTGGCACCGCTCCATCCGCCGCACCTCCCTCCCCCTCCTCGTCACCATTCATGGCGAACCCGTCTCGCTTCGTTGACGACGCGGCCCTTGCCGGCGAGGCCCGGCGGCTTACCTCGCGCGCATCCGTTGCCGCGGGGCTGCTGGCGCTCGCCATCGCCAGCGGGATCGCCGTCTTTTCGGGAGCGTCGGCCTCGTTGCACCGACCGCTCTGGCTGGACGAGATAGTGACCCAGCTGGTGTCCCAGGCGCCACGCGGTATCCTGCACGCCATGCGCAGCGGCGTCGACTTCCAGCCGCCGCCGCACTATGTCCTCGTCCGGCTCTCCGACGCGCTCGCCGGAGCCGGCAGCGCGTTCTCCGCGCGACTGCCATCGGTCATTGCCGCGTCGCTCACCGTGCTCCTGCTCGGGGCGACGCTGCGCACCAGGCTGTCGCTCGCCTCCGCCCTCGCCGGGGCGCTGGCGCTGGCCGCGCACCCGCTTTTCGTTGGCCAGGCTGTCGAGGCGCGCCCCTACGCGCTCTGGATTCTCGCCGCCGCACTCACCGCGGAATGCCTGCGGGCGGAGCGGCGCGGCGCAGCCTGGTTTGCCGCAGCGGCGGCCATGGCGCTCTGCACCTCGCACTACTTCGGCGTGCTGACGCTCGCTGCGATAGCCGTGGCCGTCGCCGCATACAATGGGATCGCTCGTCGACTGTCGTGGACCGCCGTCATGCGGTCGGTGGCTCCGCTCGGCGCCGGCGCACTTGCCCTGCTCGCCCTGCTGCCGCTGGCTCGCGCGCAACTCGCCGCCACCGCCGGTCGCAGTTGGGTCTCGCCGGCTACGGCCGGCGACATCGCCTTCTTCCTGCGATTCGTCTGGGGATGGCGCCCTGCCCTGTTGCTGATCGCCGCCGGTGCGTTCATCCTGGCGGCGAGGCGCATTCCGCCGCTCGCCGCGCGCCTGCCGCGCCCCGATCGCGTCTCGCTCGACAACACGCTGGTGGCCCTGCTCGCCACCGCCGCCGTTCCACTGCTGGTGGTGCTGGTGTCGGTCACCTACAAGCCGGTGCTCGTGCTGCGCTATTCGGTGCCGGCGGTGCTCGCGCTGGCCACGCTGTGCGCGCTGGCCGTCGAGCTGCTTCCTCGCCCCGTGCGGTGGATTTGTGTCCTGCTGCTCGTGCGCGCCGGGCTCTTCTCCTACCAGTCGGTGGCGGCCGCGGCACACGACGAATCGATGTTGTTTGCCGCCGAGACGGGGGCCGTGCGCCAACTGGCGGCGCGCGGCATTCCCACCGTATCGCCGTTTCGCCACGACGCCTACCGGGCAAGCCTGCCCGCGGGCCGCACGCCGGCCGTGGCGTGGATGGACCTTCCGGACTCGCTGCTCGAGCGGGCGGCCGGGTCCGCTTCGCTCTCGCGCAATCGCCTCCTCGTCGAGCGCGACTTCGGCCGCGCCGTCCGGCAGGAGTTCGACTTTCCGGCGGTTATCGCCGCCGAGGAGGCAAGGACGATTCCGGCGGTTGCAGTGCTCCGTGATTCCGCACTGTCGGCCGCCGATACGCTCTGGTTCCCGGGCCGGATTGCCTGCCCGCTTTCATCGCGACTGGTCGTCTATTCCCGTCCGGGCGCGGCGGCGCCCTGCGACGTCCTCCAGGCGGCGCTTCAGGGCGCGCTGGAGCGCCGGTAGTCGCCGCGCGAGAAGTACTTCTCGATCAGCGCGTAGAGAATGATGTACACGTACCGGCTCCCCATCTCCTTGATGAGGAACTTCGACTCGCCGGCCGCGCGCCCGTACCAGTTCGTGGGCACCACCGTCCACGAATAGCCGCGCACGACCGCCTTCAGCGGCAGCTCGATGGTCAGGTTGAAGTGGTTGGAGAGCAGCGGACGGCAGCCATCGATCACCTCACGCCGATAGCACTTGAAGGCGTTGGTGAAGTCGTTGTACCGCTCGCCGAACAGCAGGCGGATGACGCGATTGGCCGCGCGGTTCATCAGGAGCTTCTGCCACGGGTAGTTCCGCACCGCCGCGCCGTCGATGAATCGCGAACCGAAGGCGCAGTCGGAGCCTTCCTGCAGCTTGTGATAGTAAGTCACGATGTCGCGCGGATCGTCCGACGCGTCGGCCATCACCACCACCACGGCGTCGCCCGAGTACACATCGAGCCCGTGCCGCACGGCGAAGCCGTATCCCCCGGGGCCGTCGTTGGTGGAGATGCGAAGCGCGGGCATCTCCGCCATCAACTGGCGCAGCGCCGACTCGGTGTCGTCGGTGCAGTGATCGAGCACCACCAGGATCTCGTGCGGAACGTCGGCGCCCCTCAGCACACCCTCGATGGCCCGGACCGTCGCCACGATCGATCCCCCCTCGTCGTGGGCGGGAATCAGCACCGTCAGCAGCATCCGGCGGCCGGAGTCCGCGGGGCCGCTGGTGGCGGGCACGGTCATGCGCTGAAGACCGGCGCGAGTTCCGTGGCATTCGCGGTCATCCACGTGTGCAGGTCCTCCAGCACGCGACGGGCTGACCGCTGCGGCCTCCACCCCAGCGCTGCCGTGAGCGCGCGCTGGTCGGTGACGTAGACGCGCACGTCGCTGGGATGCGTCGCCGCGTCGGACGACAACGACCGCCGCGTGCCGCTGATCTCCTCGCACAACGCCGTCGTCTCGGCCAGCGACAGGCTGCTGGCCAGCCCACCTCCGGCATTCCACGTGCGCCCCGACACCGCCGACCAGTCACCCAGCTGCGCCAGCATCAGGTCGCAGGCGTCGTCGATGTGCAGTACATCGCGCACCTGCTTGCCCTGCCCGCCCCATCCCTGGTAGCGCAGGGTGCCGCCGAAGACGTAACGCGACATCCACAGCGAGAACACGCCCTGGTCGACCTTGCCCATCTGCCAGGGTCCGGCGATCACGCCGAAGCGGGTGGTCACGTGCTCCACGCCGAAGGCCGCCGCGTACTCCTCCAGCAGAAGCTCCCCCGCCAGCTTGGTGGTGCCGTACAGCGTGCGCACGCCACGCAGGGAGAAATCCTCGCTGATGCCCGACGCCGACGCCCCGGCCATTCCCGGCTGGTCGGCCAGGGCAAACCGCGATTCCGTCTCGACGACTGCCAGCTGGTTCACCAGCGCAATGGGATACACGCGGCTGGTCGAGAGGAAGAGCATGCGCGCCTTTCGTTCCCTCGCCAGCTCCAGGCAGTTCACCAGTCCGCCGAGGTTGGCGTCCACCACGTAGCGCGAACCGCCGCCGTATCCCGCCAGGACCGACGGTTCGGCGGCACACTCGACGATCAGGTCGATGGCCCGCCCGTCCAGTGCCAGCTCATCGGCGCTGCGCACGTCGCCGAGCCTGAACTCGACGCCGGCCTCGGTGAGCCGCGGCACGTTGAGTTCACTTCCCCGTCGCCTCAGGTTGTCGAACGCCACGACGCGCGCCCCCACATCCTCCGCTGCGAGTCGCATGGCGATCGACGAACCGACGAAGCCGGCGCCCCCGGTGACGAGCACTGTGGCGCCACGCAGGGACTGCGTCTGATAACCTGTGCTCACGTAAGTTGCCGGACGAAAGGGAAAGTCCCGCGCGCATCGCGTGCGCGGCGCCAGGGGAGCAGCCGCCTGTGAAATGTTGCATGCCGCACCCCGAAGCACCACTCTCCATGTAATGCAATCCCACGACACGTTCCTGTACACGCTGGCCGTCGTCTGCTGCGTCGCCGCCGTCACCACGGTGCTGTGCCAGCGCGTCCGGTTGCCGGTGGTGTTCGGCTACCTGCTGGCCGGCATGATCGTCGGGCCGCACGTCCCGATACCGCTCGTCGCCGACATAGCCACGGTCGACGCCCTTGCCCAGTTGGGCGTGATCCTGCTGATGTTCACCATCGGCCTCGAGTTCTCGTTGCGCCACATGATGCGCATGGCGCCGGTCTCGGGGCTCGTCGCGCTGCTCGAGACGAGCGCCATGTTCGGCCTCGGCGTCGCCGCGGCGCAGCTGCTCGGCTGGTCGCCGCGCGAGCGCCTGTTCGCCGGCGCGCTGGTGGCCATCTCCTCCACCACGATCATCGGCCGGGCCTTCCGCGAGCGCCCGGTGGAGCCGGCCGTCCGCGACACGGTGTTCGGCATCCTCGTCTTCGAGGACATCATCGCCATCCTGCTCATCGCCGCGCTGACCACGCTGGGCGGCGGAGACGCGCCCAGCGCCCGCGCCATGGGCGGCACCGTGCTCCAGCTCGTCACCTTCCTTGCCGCCCTTATCGGCGTCGGGCTCCTCGTGGTGCCGCGCGCCATCCGCGGCATCGTGCGCCTGCGCAGCGACGAAACCACGCTCGTCGCCACCGTGGGGCTCGCCTTCGCCGCGGCGCTCCTCGCCCTGACCTTCGGCTACTCGGTTGCGCTTGGCGCCTTCCTTTCCGGCGCTCTCGTGGCCGAGTCGGGGGCGCGTCGCACCATCGAGCCGCTGCTCGCGCCGCTGCGCGACCTCTTTGCCGCCGTCTTCTTCGTGGCGGTCGGCATGTCCATCGACCCGACGCTGGTGGCGCTCCACTGGGGGGCGATCCTCGTGATCACCATCGTGGTGATGGTGGGCAAGGTGAGCACCGTCACCGTGGCGACCTTCCTGGCGGGACGCGACGTGCGCACGAGCGTGCGCACCGCCATGAGCCTGTCGCAGATCGGCGAGTTCTCGTTCATCATCGTCGGCGTGGGCGTCGCCTCAGGCGCCATCGGCGACCACCTGCTGCCGATCGCCGTGGCCGTCTCGGCCATCACCACGCTGGCCACCCCGGCGCTGATCGCGGCGTCAGGCGCCGTCGCCGAGCGCATCGACCGCGGCCTGCCGGCGCCGTTGCAGACGTTCGTGGCGCTCTACGGTTCGTGGTTCGAGACGCTGCGCCGGTCGCCGGTCCCGCACCAGGAGCGGTCGCGCGAGCGCCGGCTGTTGCGGCTGCTGGCCCTCGACGTCGCCATCCTGCTGGCCATCGTCATTGCCGCCGCGGTGGAGATGCCGCGGGGCACCGCGATGCTGGCGCGGTGGATCGGCGCACGCGAAAGCGTGGCCCAACTGCTGGTGCTCACGGTCGCCGCGGTCGCGGCTGCGCCGCTGGTGCTCGGCTTGTTCCGCACGGCGGGCGCGCTCGGCGCATCGCTGGCCGAGCGGGCGCTGCCGGTGCCGGCGCACGGTGCCGACTTCGGCTTCGCGCCCCGCCGCGCGCTCTCGGTGGCGCTGCAGGGCGCCATCGCGCTCGTGTCCGGCATGCCCGTGGTGGCCATCACGCAACCGTTCCTGCCGCCGTTGCGGGGCGCAGCCGTGCTGCTCCTGCTCGTACTCGTCATCGGTGCGCTGCTCTGGCGCAGCGCCGCCAACCTGCAGGGGCACACCGAGGCCGGGGCGCAACTGCTCGTGTCGGCGTTGCGTCACCAGATGGCGGCCACCGAAACGCATCCCGTGCCGGGCCCGGAGCCGCAGCCCATCGCCCACGCCGAGCAGTTGCTCCCCGGCATGGGAGCACCCGTGGCAGTGGTCATCACGCCGGGGCACGCCGCCGCCGGTCACACCTTGCGCGAGCTGAACGTGCGCGCACGTACTGGCGCGGCGGTGCTGGCCATTACCCGCGGCGACGCGCGCATTCTGGTTCCCCGCGGTCATGACTCCATTGCCGCCGGCGATGTGCTGGCGCTTGCCGGCACCGCGGATGCGGTGGCAGCGGCGGTAAGACTGCTGACCGGGGATAACGGAGTATCGGCGACCAGACATAATTGACCACTGATATCGCGCCATTATCGCGCCATTAATCAGACAATATCAGTACATTAGAGCGATTTTCCTCACCCAGCACCCGGGGCGCATGACCGCCGACAGGCCATCACCAGTTTCCTGGACACCTCACGTCGCAGAGAGCGCGGGGAAGCAATCCCTGCACCGACGCGCTACTTTCATGGTCGCCCGCGCGAGGCGGGCAGCCACCAGTGGAGCATCGAGACGAATGCCGAACCGCCTGTCCAGCGCCGTCCAGCGCACCATTGCGCTCGTCGTCCTCGTCTTGTGCGCCGCTCCGGCGATTGCTGCCCAGGGCGCGCGCGGTGAAGGCGTAGGATCGGGAGGCACCTTCCCCTACGTCTCGTTCTTCTTCGCCACGGGGGGCAGCCTCACCACGACCGCGGACCTCAACGCGCGGCTCGACACGGCGGGGTTCTTCGCGGTATCCAACGACGCGATCTCGTATGGCGGTGGAGTGCGCGGCCGCTGGGGACGCCTGGTCTTTGGCGGCGAGTTCTCGGCGATCGACTTCGGCGAGGAAGGCGATCCCGTCAGCGGCAAGACATCAGCGCTCAAGAGCCGCTACTTCCTGGCGCAGGTCGGGTACGCGACATGGGCCGGGCGACACCTGAATATCTACCCCATGCTCGGTGTCGGCGCCGGGTCGATGTCGCTGACACTGGCCGACCGGAACGGTGGGGGCACGCCGCCGGCCGGCGTCGACCCGACGTTCACGGACATCGTGCTGCACCCGAACTACTCGTCGCTCGTCGTCGCCAACTACCTGCTGTTCGAGCCGGCCATTGGCGCGGACTGGCTGGTGCTTCGCTCGGTCGGCGACCGTCTCGGCCTCACCCTCGGCGCGCGACTTGGCAAGAGCTTTGCGCCGAACCGCGCCGCGTGGAAGCTCGATGGCAACAAGGTGATTGGCGGCCCCGACGTGGGTCCTGACGGGATGTTCGCGCGACTTACCTTCGGCGTCGGCTGGCGATAGGCACACCCCGCGCTGGCATTCACCTGCCGGTGCGCGGTCGACGAATCAGCGAGCGCCGGTGGCCAGCAGGTCGATTATCGCGTCGGTGAACGCGGCAGCATAGCGAGTCGCCGAAAAGTCGCGGGCGCGCAACGCGGCCCCTTGGGCGCAGCGCGCCGCGAGCGCGGGATCCTCGAGGTACCTCAGCAGGACCTGGGCCAGCGCCGGTGCGTCGCCGAACGGGGCGAGCAGGCCGTCGACGCCCGGCGTGATGACCTCGGCGGGGCCCCCCGCCGCACCCGCGACCACGGGCTTGCCAAGCGCCATCGCCTCAATCACCACGATACCGAACGGCTCGCGATCGGACGCGTGCACGATGATGTCCATCGCCTGCATCCAGCGAGGGACGTCCGCCTGGTAGCCGGCAAAGGTCACCGCGTCGTCGAGCTGCAGGCGGCGCACCTGGGCGCGCAGCGCGGCGGGATAGTCCGGCTCGGGTTCGTGCACCCCGCCAACAATGACTGCGTGCGCGTCGGGATGTCGCGCCCGCACCGCCGGCAGTGCGTCGATGAGCACATGCATGCCCTTCCATCGCTGCAGCCGGCCGACGATGCCGATGAGCGCTCCCGTTGGCGGGAGTCCGAGCGCGGCTCGCGCCTCGGCCGGTGACTCCGCGCGCGCGGCGTCGAACCGCTCGAGCGACGCACCCGGATACACCAATCGCTGCGGTCGACGCGGCCAGACGCGCGCCTGCGCGACCGCACAGTCCTTCGACAGAACCAGAATGCCGCTCGCCGGAAGGAGCGTCGCCAGCCGGTCGAGCCAGTCAGGCCCGACCAGCCCCACCTGGTACCACGCCGCCGGCACGCCGGCGAGCCACGCCGCAGGGCCGGCCATCGTCTGCGACGCCACCATCCATCCGAAGACCATGGATACCTTTCGCTCACGTGCCAGCCGTGCGATGGAACGGATGACCGACCACCGGCGGCCGAGCTGCCGGAGGCGTCCCGCCGGGAGGAGGTACGTTTCGTAGCCGAGCGCCCTGGCTTCGTCCACCATAGGGCCGCCACGCGTGAAGACGACGATCCACTCGATGCGGCCGTCGCGGCCGTGCTGCAGCAATTGGCGGAACATCATCTCGCCCCCGCCCAGCAACTCGCCAAGTGGCATCACCAGCAGCACGCGTAGCGTGCTCACCGGCGTGCCTCACGCTCGACGATGGCCCGGAAGCGCGTCTCGAACTGGGCGGCCGAATACGACTCGGCATGCCGCCGGATCACGCCGGCGTTCCATGTCGAGGCTTCGGCGCGCCGCACGCCCTCGGCCAGTGAGTCCGCGGTCTGCGCGCCGAAGAGCACACCGGTGACGCCGTCCCGCACCGTCTCGAGCGCACCGCCGGCGCCGTACGCGATCACGGGCCGGCCGCTGGCGTTCGCCTCGAGCGGCGTGATGCCGAAATCCTCCTCGCCCGGAAAGATGAGCGCCCGGCACTCGCTCATGGCCGCCGCGACGCCGGCATCGTCCACGCGTCCCCTGAACGTCACGTTGGGGCCTGCGGCGGCCTGGAGTGACTCGCGCGCCGGACCGTCGCCGATGACCACCAGTGGAAGGCCGAGTTGCGTGAACGCCGCCACTGCCAGGTCAATGCGCTTGTAGTGGGCAAGGCGCGAGACTACCAGGTGATAGCGGCCAGCGCCGGTGCCCGCGGCAAAGCGTTCCGTCTCGATCGGCGGGTGCAGCAGCTCGCTCGGTCGTCCCCAGCAGCGCCGCACGCGATCCTGCACCACGCGGGAGTTCACCACGATGTGCGAGGGACGATGCGCGGTGTGCACGTCCCAGGCGCGAAGGCCGGCAATGACCGGCGGCAGCGCCAGCCGCGCGATGATGCCGAAGTCCTCGCGCGCCACGTACCGATCATAGTCCCACACCCAGCGCATGGGCGTGTGGCAGTAACAGACGTGCACCGCGCCCCGGGGGGCACGCACCGCCTTGGCCCATGCACTGCTGCTGCTCACCACGACGTCGTAGCCGCGCAGGTCCATGCCCTCGATGGCCAGCGGATAGAGCGGGAGGTAGGCGCGAAAATGGCGCTTCCACGCCGGGAGGCGCTGCATCCACGTCAGCCGGAGGTCGGCGTCGCGCAGCGACGAGGGCATCGCGTCGCGGTCGGCAATCGTCGTGAAGATGGGAGCGTCGGGCCAGATGCGATGGAAGCTCTCGACCACGCGCTCGGCGCCACCCGCCTGGTTCAAGTAGTCGTGGACGATGGCGAGGCGCATCAGCCGGCCACCTCGTCGAATACCGCGCGTACGCCCCGCACCATCGCGCCGACGCTGAACGCTTGTCGCGCATGCGCCGCGCCGGCGGCCGCCAGCGCGGCGGCCCGCCCGGGATCGTCCCGCAGCGCCTGCACCGCGCGGGCGATGGCCGCGGCATCACCGGGAGGCACCAACACGCCCGTGCGACCGTCGTCAATGATCTCGCCGACGCCACCGGCCGCCGTCGCGATGACCGGTCGCCGCGCCAGCATGCCCTCGACGATCACCCGGCCAAACGGTTCGGGAAGCGTGGACGCATGCACGACGACGTCGGCGGCGCGCATCAGCGGGGCGATGTCGTGGCGGAAACCGAGAAAGTGCACTCGCTCCCCCAGTCCGTGCTGCGCCACGAGGCGATGCAGTTCCCGTTCGAACGTCTGTTCACCAAAGAGCGGCGCCCCCACGATCCAGAGGTGACAGTCGCCGGGCAGGTCGCGCATCGCGGCGATGGCGACTTGCGGTCCCTTCCACGCGTGCAGCCGGCCGAACACCGCCAGCACGTGACCGGCGCCGGGCGACAGCTGCTCACGCAGCGCGCGCGCCGCCGCGTTGGGTACCGCGTCGAACGGCGCCGCGTCGATGCCGTTGTGCACCACGCGGACCTTTGCGCGCAGGCCACCGTGGTTCGCGAAGGCGGCGGCCGTGGCCTGCGAGTTGACGATCACGCGCGCCGCGCCGCGGTTGGCGAGCATGACCACCGCGCGGGTGTTCAGCGTGCTGAAGTGCGGAGGCCCGAGCAGGTCGCGCAGGTGCCACACCACCGGGCGTTCGCACCGGAAACCGGCGAGCGCCGCCACCACGAACGCCTTCTGCGAGTTGGCGTAGAGCACTCGCATTGCCCGCCCTTCGCTGGCCACGCGCCCGGCGAGCGCCCAGGTGGCCACCAGCGCCCGCGGCGACGGCAGGCGACTGCCCTTCTTGATGTTGCCCAGCGAACCCATCGGCAGCACCGCGACGTCGACACCGCGCCGCTGGAGTTCCTCGCGGAATGGACCGTCGGAGAACAACCGCACCGCGACGTCCCCGTCGAGTCCGGCAATTACGTCGAGCATCGAAAGCTCCGCGCCGCCGAGCACGCCGGCGTGGTCGAGCGCAAGCACACGCGCAGTCATCGGCTCCTCGCGCCGTCGTAGACGCGGCGCACCTGTTCCACGATCACCGGCCAGTCGTTGCGTCGTCGAGCGTAGGCCCGGCACTCCTCCTCGGTCGGCATCGGCGCGACGCCGGTGAGGGCATCGGCCAGTCCCTCGGCGATGGCTTCGGCCGAGCTGTCCCTGAACACGAGATGGGGCGCCAGGCCTTCGACGGTCTCGGGCAGTCCACCCACCGGCGTGACCAGGGCCGGCGTTCCCGTGGCCAGCGACTCCGGTACGATGAGCCCGTAGCCCTCGAGCGCCACCGACGGCACCACCGACAGGGTGGCAGCGCGAAACGCGTAGGGGAGGTCGTCTTCCGCGATGAAGCCCACCAGCCGGCAATGCTCCTCGAGCTGCGCGCGCTGGATCTGCGCGCGCAGCTCATCCTCGATGGAGCCCCGTCCGGCGATGAGCACCAGCACGTCGGGAACGCGCCGTCTCAGCGTGGCGACGGCGCCGATGAGCTGGCCGAGTCCCATGCGATGCGTCAGGCGACGCACCGCCAGGACGATCGGCCGGTCGGCCGCCCATCCGAGCCGCGCCCGGCACTCGGCACGCGTCTCCTTCACCTCGAACCGCGCGCAATCGACGCCGCCCGGAATGATGTAGATCTTCTCCCACGGCACGCCGAACGACTCGTTGAGGATGCGTCCGAACGCGCCGGAGAGGACGATGCAGGCATCGGCGCGCTGGTACACCGCGCGCTCGACGCGCGCCTTGAGGAACAAGGTGACGCCCCGGACCTTCTCGGCGCACGTCTCCTGCGCCCACGGTCCCTGAAAGTGGAACACGAACGCCCGGCGCCGGTCGCGCAGCAGGCCGAGCAGCGGCACCGCGTACAGCGCAAAGTGGGCCACCACCACGGCGTCGGGATCGGCACGCAACTGCAGCGCCGCTTCGTCGCGCAGGCGGCGCAGGCGGCGCACCAGCGGCGCCGTGTGCGGCGCGACGCCAAGCACCCGTCCACTCGTGTCACGCACCACCGCGTCGGAGCCGACGACCAGGGCGCGCACGCCCACACCGTGCGCCGGGAGGCGGTTCACGAGCTCGGCGAAGACGCGGTTCAATCCCCCGGGCCGTTCATCGAACCACTCCATTCCCACCTGCAGCGTGCGCAACGGCGTGACCGCCGTGCGGCGCAGCGTGGCGCCGGCGATGAGCGCGTCGAGCGGATCGGTGCGCTGCAGCGACCCGTCGATGGCGAGTCGCGCCCAGACCTCGAGCACGAGCAGCGTGAAGAGCTGGTCGCCCCAGTCGTGCGCGCCGCTCAGGTGCTCGTCGAGGATGTGCCGGGTGAAGTCGGGGCGCACCCAGCCGCGGGCGGGGAACGCCGGCCTG
>JBBTJT010000043.1:0-40463 GCA_038059315.1 Gemmatimonadota bacterium | reverse complement strand
CGTCGCGCTGCGGGCCATCGCATCCGGCGGGCCGACGTTGAGTGGTGTGCTCCCGGCCAGCGTCGGACCAGGCGACACCCTGGCCCTGGCAGGGAGCATGCTTGGTGGCGCGGGGGCGATGGTGGAAATCGGCCCGGTACGAGTGGCGCCGGTCAGCGGTGGCGACGGCGAGCTGCGCGTGATCGTTCCCGCGTGCCTGCCGGCAGGAGGCCTCAACGTGCGCGTGTTGAATGGCACGGCGTGGACCGAGCCGCGGCCGATCGTGTTCGTGCCGCGTCGCGGGCCGCTGAAGCTGAAGCGTTTCGAGGTTGCCGTCATCGGGGCCGGGGAGCTGGCCTCCTGCGCGACGCTCTCGGCCGAGGGCGGGGGGGCGCAGTACATACTCGTTCCGCAACTCGCGTCGCACGCGGCGCTGCCCACGGAATCCATCGTTCGTGTCTCGGCGGGCGGTGAGGGCATGGCCGCGTTGCTTGGCGGATCCGGGGACCGCGCGGCGTGGCGCAGTGACGAGCGCGGGGCCCAGGAACGCTGGGACTTCCGCCTGCGGGAAGCCGAGCGCCGACTCGCCCCGCTCGCCAGAGGGGCGGAGTCGCACCGTCCGCCGCTGATGGCGCTCACGGTGGGGAGCATGCGCACGTTTCGCGTGATTTCCGACCTCGACGGGGAGAAGTTCAGCGCGGCCAGCGGACGACTCCGGTGGCTCGGGAAGCACCTGGGCATCTACGTGGATACAGCGGCCTCGGGGGCGTTTACCGAGACGCAGCTCGACCAGCTCGGCAAGCTGTTCGACAACGACCTGTATCGCACGGACGTGGAGGCGTTCGGTCCTGAATCGGACATCGACCGCAACGACCGGGTGCTGGTGTTCCTGACGCCGCGCGTCAATGCGCTGGTGCCGGCGAGTGACTGTGGGGCGAAGGGTTTCGTGACCGGGTTCTTCTACGGACGTGACCTGATTCCGTCGCTGTCGAACTCCAACGGCGGCGAGATCTTCTACGCGATGGTCCCGGACCCCGGCGGCCAGTACAGCTGTTCGCACTCGGCGCCCGACGTGATGCGCTTCGTGCCGGGAACCTTCGTGCACGAGTTCCAGCACATGATCTCGTTCTTCCATCACGTCGTGGCGCGGGCAGGCGAGACTGAGACGCACTGGGTCAACGAAGGGTTGAGCCATATCGCCGAAGAACTCGTGTCGCGCCTGTTCGAGCGGCGGTATCCGGCACCGCTGGGCCGGTCGACGCTGTCTCAGCTCTTCCCTGACTCGGCTTCCGGGTTCATCTCGCCGCAGATGCTCAATTCGTACGTCTACCTCAACAACTCGGCGGTGCACTCGGTCACGACGTTCGCCGGGTCGGGGTCCATCGAGGAGCGCGGCGCGGTGTGGCTGTTCCTGCGCTGGCTTGGCGACCAGAAGGGTGAGTTCATCTATCAGCGCCTGGTGCAGACGTCGATGACCGGGGTGGGGAACATCGAGGCGCGCGCCGGCGAGCCGTTCGCGCGGCTGTTCGGCGACTTCTCGATCGCCGTGTACGCCGACAGCACCCCTGAAGCCCCGCGCAATGTCGTGGCGTCGCGATACCGGTTCCTCAGCCGCAACCTGCGGCAGCTGATGGCGCGGCAAGCGACGGTTTCCGGGTTTTCGAGGGCGTTTCCCATCGCGCCGGTACGCGTGCCTTTCGGCGGCTACGCCGAAGGCCCCATCATTCCGGGCACGATGGTGTACAGCATGCTCGGCCCGTTGGGTGCGGAGCAGGGTCCGGCGGTGCTGAACTTCTTCAGGACGAACGGCTTGCCGTTCGCGCCGGGGGAGGGGGCGCAGATCGGGGTGTTTCGAATACGGTAGGAAGTTGGCATTGGCGGTTGGTGGTTGGTGGTTGGTGGGTGGTTGCGGATCTCGTGGAGACAGCGTGAGGCATTCGGGCATTCTGGGTTTGCTGGTGATTCTGTCGATGGCGCCGTCGCTGCAGGCGCAGCGCGCGGGCGTGGTGCTGGCATTGCCGGCGAGTGCCCGGGCGGCGGGCGCGTCGGACGCGTCGCCGCTGGCGACGGGCGCGAGCGCGCTGTTCTACGGAGGCCACAACATGCCCGAGACGCGTGCCGTCTCGGCGAGTGCCGGAACGTGGCTGGGTGGCGCGCAGTTCTCGACGGTGGCGGTGGCGCTGCCGTGGCGCGGATCGACCTTCGGCGTCGGCGTGCAGGCGCTCGACTACGGGTCGGCGGACGAGATCATCCCGGACCCGCTGACCGGAGGAGTGCGCGGGACGGCCACCGGCGATCGCGTGGGCGCCAGTGAGTTGGCGATTTCCGCCGGTGTGGGCCGTCGCGTGGGCGCGTGGCGCGCGGGAGTGGCCGGGACGTACGTGTCGCAGCACGTCGCGGATGCGAGCGGACATGCGACCGGCCTTGATGCCGGCATCGGCGTCACCCTGCATGGATGGGAGGCAAGCGCCGCGGTGCAGCACCTGGGGGGAATGCTCCAGCTGGGCGCGGTGAGCTCTCCGCTGGTGAGGACATATCGCGGCGCGGCGGCGAGTCCGGCGTGGAGAACGGCGCTCGCGTCGCTGCGGGCGGTCGCCGAGTATCGGTCGGTGGAGGGCGAGGGCGCGACGGCATTGCTGGGCGGTGAGGGGACCTGGGAAAGCGTCACCGGCTGGCAGCTGTCGCTGCGCGGAGCGGCCGCCTCGTACTCCGTGGAGACGGCACGCGCGCCGTGGGCTGCCGGCGGAAGCGCGGCGCGCGGCGGCTGGTCGCTGGACTACGCGTACCAAGGATTTGGCGCACTGGGTGCGGTGCATCGCATGGGAGTGACATGGCGCTCGCGCGTCGCGCGAAGCCCTTCCCTCTGAGGGGCGCGTCGGTGCGAATGCGCTGGGGCGGCGTCGGGGTGGTGCTCCTTGGCCTGCTCGGCGGCGTGGCCCTGCTGACGGCCGCCACGCGCACCGGGCGCTATCTCGTGCGCGCCGCCTGGGAGGAGGGAAAGATCCTCCGTGGCCGGCGGGACATTGCCGGCCTCGTGGCCAGCGACCGGCTCGATGCACGCACTCGCGGCAAGCTGTCGCTGGTGCTGGCCGCCCGCGCGTTTGCCAACGATTCGCTGGGCCTGCCGGCCCGCGAGGCGTTCACGCAGTTCACCCAGCTGCCGAGCGACACGCTGGTGCTGGTGCTCAGCGGTGCGGCCCGCGACACGCTCGCTGCGGTGACGTGGTGGTTCCCGGTGGTCGGGCACGTGCCGTACAAGGGGTTCTTCGACGTGCGGGAGGCAGTGCGCGAAGAGAGGCGGATGCGGGAGCGCGGGCTGGACGCGTACCTGCGGCCGGCCGCGGCATTCAGCACGCTGGGATGGTTCAACGATCCGGTGCTTTCGACCACGCTGCGCGGCGACTCGTCGGACATCGCCAACACTGTGTTGCACGAGCTGACGCACAACCGGTTCTTCGCGCGCAGCGCCGCGGTGTTCAACGAGAGCTTCGCCAGCTTCGTGGGCGCGCGCGGCGCGGCGGCGTTCTTCCGCGCGCGTGGCGACACCGGGAATGCCCTGCGCACCGAGCGCCGCTGGGACGACGACAAGCGGCTGGCCGCGTTCTGGACGCGGGTGCGGGACTCGCTCGAGATCGCCTATGCCGCACATCCGGGGCCGGCGGGCCGGCCGGCCCGGCTCGCCTCGCGCGACAGCGTGTACGCGTGGGCGCGGCGGCAGCTGGTGGACAGCGTGACCCCGACGCTAACGACCTATCCGCCGGGTTACGGGTCTCGCGTTCCGCTCAACAACGCGGCGCTGCTGGCCCGTCGCATCTACATGAGCGGCTTGGGCGACTTCGACGTGGTGTGGGAGCGGCATGGACGCGACCTGCAAAAGACCATCGCGAAGGTCATTGAGCTGGCGAAGGCCGCGAAGGGTGACGAGGCGGGCGCCATCGCGCGGTACGTGCGCGCCCCGTGAAGCCCGCCCTGAAGCTCCCTACGCGCCGAACTTCCCCCGCATGATGGCGCGCAGGTCGACGACGGGCGCGGCCGATGAATCCGCAGGGGGGAGCGAGGCGGATGGGGGCTCAGCCACGACACGCTGCATCGTGGCGCGCACGCCGCGGTCGAGGAACCGTGACACCTGGTCGATGGTGTAATCGGCGCCGCGGCGCGTGTCGTAGACGTTGAGCGGATACGACACGGCCAGGTGATTGCGCGCGCGGGTGAGCGCCACGTACATGAGGCGTCGTTCCTCGTCGACCTGGTCCTCGCTGCCGAGGGCTCGGGAGAGCGGGAAGTAGCCATCGACCGCCCAGATGACGAAGACCGCGTCCCATTCACGCCCCTTGGCGCTGTGCGCGGTGGAGAGCACGAGGGTGTCGTCCTCGCTGTCCGAGCCGAACCCGAGGTCCTGCGTGCCCTGCGGCGGCTCGAGGGCCAGGGCGCTGAGGAAGGCGGCGCGGCTGGGATAGCCACCGGCGATGTTCTGCAGCTGGTCGAGGTCGGCGAGGCGCGGATCGGGGCGGTCGTACTTCTCGCGCAGGATGTCGTCGTAGAGCACGCGCACGCGGGCGATCTCGCGCGCCACGGCGCCCTCGTCGTCGGTCGGGCCGGCGCGGAGGGTGTCGAGGAGCGTGCCGAGCGCCTGGTGCGCCACCTGGGCCCGTGGTGGCGCCCGGAACTGGCCGAAGGCCGTCGACGACCACGCATGCTCGGCCATCGTTTCCATGGCGCTGCGCGCGGTGACCTCGCCGATGCCCGGCATCAGCAGGAGCAGGCGGTACCAGCTCACCTCGTCGCGCGGGTTCTCGAGCACGCGCAGGAAGGCGAGCACGTCCTTGACGTGCGCGGCCTCGAGGAACTTGAGGCCGCCCCACTTCTCGAAGGGGATGTTGCGCGCGGTCAGTTCGATTTCGAGGTCGGCGCTGTGATAGCCGGCGCGAAAGAGCACGGCGATCTCGCGCAGCGGCGTGCCCTCCTCGTGCAGCTCGAGCAGGCGATCGACCACGAACCGCGTCTGCGTGGGCTCGTCCTGCGCGGTGACGAGCCACGGCTTGTCACCACCGGTCCGCCGGGTGAAGAGGTTCTTGGTGTAGCGCTCGCCGGCGCGCGCGATCAGCGTGTTGGTGGTGTCGAGGATCGGCTGAGTGGACCGGTAGTTCTCCTCGAGGGTCACCACGGTGGCTCCGGGAAACTCCCGCGGAAAGTCGAGGATGTTGCGGATGGTCGCGCCGCGGAACGAGTAGATGCTCTGCGCGTCGTCGCCCACGACGGTGATGTTGCGATGCGTGCGGCACATCCCCCGCAGGATGCGGGACTGCAGGATGTTCGTGTCCTGGTACTCGTCGACGAGGATGTGCTGATAGAGGCCGGCAATGCGATCGGCCAGCGCCGGCACCTGCTCGAGGAGGGTGGCCCAGAACAGCAGGAGGTCGTCATAGTCGACGAGGTTGCGCTCCTGCTTGCGCGTGGTGTAGTCGGCGTAGACCCTGGCGATCTCGTCCTCATGCTCGACGAATTGCGGATATTCCTCGCGGAGGAGCGCGCCGACGGGGATGTCGGTATTGACGTGACGCGAGTAGACGTGGTGCAGGGTCTGCTTCTTGGGGAAGCGCCGCTTCTTGTCGCCAAGGCCAAGCCGGGCGCGCGAGAACTGCATCAGGTCTTCGGCGTCCGACTGGTCCATGATCGTAAAGTCGCCGCGCAGCCCGGCCTGCTCGCCAAACCGTCGCAGGAGGCGGTGGGCGGTGGCATGGAAGGTGCCACCGTGGACGCTGCGGCTGACGCTTCCCACCAGGCGCTCGGCGCGGGCGAGCATTTCCTGGGCGGAGCGGCGGGTGAAGGTGAGCAGGAGGATGCGCTCCGGGCGCACGCCTCGCTCGAGCAGGACCCCGACCCGGTGGACCAGCGTTCGTGTCTTGCCGGTGCCAGCACCGGCGACAATGAGCAGCGCACCGTCGCCGTGCGTCGCGGCGAGCCGCTGGGCCTCGTTGAGGCCGTCCGCGGCGCTGGCGCTGTCATTGCGCGCGGTGACCTCGCGCGCGCGCGCGGCGTAAAGGCGGGGATCGTTGGTCACGGTGCCTGAATATATGGATGGGTGGCAGTGGGGTGCTGGTCGGGCCCCGCAGGATGGTGCGGTCTGTCCCCTGTGGGTGACAGTTCGTCACATACTCCTCGCTGGTGCATGGTGTCACCGCGAGATTGCCCTCCTTGTCCGTGGGGCCGGGAGTGGCCAGAGTTGTCCATGGCAGGATCGGTACCTCGCCGGTGGGGGTGCGACCCGAGGGGACTCAATGCATCGCATCGTATGTTGGGCACTGGCCGTGACGCTGGTGTCGTCGTCGACCGGCGCGCAGGCACCGGCGCCGATCATCGTGTTCGGCGCAGTGCGAAACGCCCAGGGCGTCGCGATTCCGGGCGCCGAGGTGTGGATGGACGGCACCAACCGGCGCGTGCTGACGAGCGATTCGGGCCAGTACCGGTTCGACGGTGCACCCGGCGGCCGCGTGAAGTTGATGGTGCGCCGCCTGGGATTCCGGCGTGACAGCGTACTTCTGTCGCTGGCGTCGGGCGACCGAATACAGGTGTCGTTCATTCTCGATGGCTTGATGGATGAACTCGACACCGTGCTGGTGACGGCGCGCGAGGGCGCGAACGGTCGCCTGAGGGAGTTCTGGGCCCGGAAGAAGGTCGGCATCGGCGTGTTCATCACCCGCGCCGATATCGAGCGCCGGCGTCCGGCACGGACGTCGGACCTCTTCTATGGTGTCGTGGGCATTCGGGTGATCTCGAGCGGAGGGACTGGCGAGCCCGCGCGTCTCGTGTCGGGCCGCGATCCGATGTCGGGTTTTTCGCGCCGCAACGCGGCGGCGCCGAACGTCTGCGTCATGCAGTACTACATCGACGGCATCCTGATCTCGCCGGGGACCTTCTCCGTGGACGACATCGTGCCGGCGCACATCGAGGCGATCGAGGTCTTTCGCGGCGCGTCGGAGGTGCCGGTGACATTCCGCGGGCGCGATTCGGGATGCGGACTCGTGGCCATCTGGACGCGCGAGCCGCCGCCGCGAGCGAAGCCGAAGAAGGACAGGAGCAAGGTGCCAGGTGCTGGGTACTAGTGCTAGGTGCTAGGTGCTAGGTGCTGGGTGCCAGGTGCTGGGTGCCAGGTACCAGGTGCTGGCTCCTAGCTCCCAGCCCCTAGCAGCTCTACCGCCTGTCGCCTCTGAACCGGTAGAACGTCAGCCTATCCTTGCGCACCGGCAGGAGCCTTCGCTCCGCCGGCGACTTTCCCTCGGCGAGCAGCACCGCGAGATCCGCGAGGAAGCTCTGGTTGCCGAAGAGGGTGTGCCCGAGCACGTCCGCCGTCACCCGGGTGGCGTCAATCGTGTCCATGCCGTCGATGACGACGAGCGAATCGCCACCGAGGCCGAGACGCCCCGCGCCGTTGACGACGCGCGACGCGCGCAGCGCGTCGTCGTCACTCGAGGCGTACATCGTCACGTGGTTGGCGTGCGGCGTGAGCCGGGGCAAAATCTCCCGGCGGAAGACCCGCGCATCCACGTCGGGAGCGGCGAACACCACCTCGCTGAGCCGGAGCAGGGAATCGCCCGGAGCGATGAGCGTAATCGCCTTGCCGATGACCTCGGAGCCCATGGAATGGCCGAGCAGGTGCACGCGATCGGGCTGGACGGCGACCGCATGGTTCTTCAAGAGGCGCAGCAACTGGAAGCCGGCGTTGCGCGCCGACTGCTGGTCGCGCACGTACGCCGTGACCGATGCCGCCGACGGCCACGAGAAGAGCACGACGGAGCCGTCGAAGTTGAGGTCGGCGGCCACCTGGGCGGCACGCACGGCGGCGTCCTCGAACGAGACGTTGTAGCCGTGCACGAAGACCAGCAGGTCGCGGGAGCGCGAGAGCGCGAGGTCGGCGCCGAGGCGCTGCACGAAGCGGTTGCTGTCCACCGGAATGGTGGACGTCACGTAGAAGTCGCGTTGCGGATCGGGACGGTACGTCAGCGCGTTCGCGCGCAGGCTGCCGGGGCGTGGCAGGTCGCCCGTGCCGCGCACGCGGTACGACGGCACGTTGACGCCGATGGCCGCGAACTGCAGCGAATCCGCGTCTTCGGGGCCGTAGCGCTCGCCGGGACGGTCGGTGGTCACCGAGCGCCGCGTGGTGGCCACGAAGATCATCAGCCGGGCGAAACTCGTGTCGAGCGCGGCGTAGTTGCGCGGCTCGAGGGCGCGCGGGAGCGGGGCCGGTGGTGGAGCCACCGGAACCGGTGCCGGCGCCGGAGGACGTCCGCCGCCGCAGGCAGCGAGCAGGACGAGGGCGGGGACGAGGCGTCGCATCATCGGGTCGTCGTGGCAGCCGCCAGGACGGCGGCGGCGTCCGCGGGTTCCGGCGTGAGGTCGAAGAGTCCGGAAAACGCGGCCACGGTGTGCGCACGCACTTCGTCGAGGAGCGCCGGCGACGGCGCGAGGCATGTGCCTTCAGCGGCATCGAGCAGTTCGCGTTCGACGCTGGTCATCGTCACGTCCTGGATGCCGCACGGGACCATGAGGTCGAAGTACGACAGGTCGGTGGTGACGTTGAGCGCGAATCCGTGCCAGGTGACCCACTGTCGCGCGTGCACGCCAATCGAGGCGATCTTGCGGTCGCCCACCCAGACGCCGGTCTTGCCGGGGTTTCGCCTGGCTTCGATGCCGCTGGCGGCGAGCGAGCGGATCATCACTTCTTCGAGCTGCCGCAAGTACCAGTGCAGGTCCTGCCGGTGCCGCGTCAGGTCGACGATCGGGTAGCCGACGAGCTGGCCGGGTCCGTGAAACGTGACGTCGCCGCCGCGTTCGACCTCGAAGAGTTCCACACCGCGCGCCGCGAGCAGGTCGGGTGACGCCAACAGGTTGCCGACCTTGGCGGAGCGGCCGAGCGTGATGACCGGCGGGTGCTCGACGAGCAGCAGCAGGTCATCGGCGATGCCACCGGCGAGGCGGGCCATCGCCGCCTCGCGCTGCAGCGCCAGCGCCTCGGCGTAGGGCATGACGCCGAGATCGGCGACGAGAAGGCGGCGGGACGGCACAATCGAAAGATAACGACAGAGGGCGACAGAGGGCGACAGAGCGCGACGGAGGCGTGGCGAACTCAACCTCCCGTCTTGAACACGAACAGCCCCGCGCCGGCCCCACCAGGGACGGATCGCAGACGATGGGGTGCCCGTTGACGGGCGAGCTGACGACGGTGCGCTCGATCGTCCACACGTGCCCGGCGTCGACGGAGCGATACGCGACGATGCCGCCCCGACAGACGTACAGTCGCGCCGGAGCTGCGGGCGCCCCGGCGCCTGAGGAGCAGGCAGCGAGGGCACACCCGGCAAAGATGCCAGCGAGGCCCCGCAGCAACAAAGCGGAGGCCAGGGGCAGGCCGGAACGCAATCGCGTAGCTTCCAGCGTCACCCTCCGTTCGAGGCAGGCATGCTCCGTATGATACGTTCCCTTGCCGTCTGCGCCATCGTCCTGGCCGCGCGAGCCGCGCCGTCGCAGGCACCGGTTCCGGCAAGCGGCACCGAGGTGTTCGCCCGCATGCGCGCCGCGTACGGCGACGGCTGGTACCGGACGCTGACGTTCATCCAGACGACGACCATTCGCATGCGTGACGGGCGGGACACCGTGCAGACGTGGTACGAGTCGCTGCGTTTCACTCCGGAGCTTGGCACGCAACTGCGCATCGACGTGGCGCCCCTCGCCTCGGGGAACGCATCGATCTCCACCTGGGATTCCACGTGGGTCATCCGGGGCGACACGCTGGCGGCGGTACGAGGGAGCGGGAATCCGTTCCTGCCGTACATCGAGGGTGCCTACCTGCAGCCGGCGGAGCGCACGGCGCGCGAAGTGGGGCCGTTGGGCATCGACCTGTCAACGGTGCGCGCAGAGACATGGAATGGGCGCATTGCCTGGGTGGTTGGCACGACCACCGAGGGCGACTCGACGAGCGCGCAGTTCTGGGTGGACGTCGAGCGCCTCGTCGTGGTGCGGATGATCATCGCGAGCAGCGGCGGTCGAGCGCCGCTCGACGTCCATCTCGACAAGTTCGAGAAGGTCGGCAAGGGATGGCTGGCCACGCGGGTGGAGATGCTGCAGGGCGGGCAGCGGCGCCAGCTCGAGGAGTACCACGACTGGATGTGCGATGTGGCCATCGACCCGCTGCTGTTCGACGCGCGGAGCGGCAGGAAGGCCAGGCATTGGGCGAAGTGAGAAGACGACAGAGTACGACAGAAGGCCCGGCATCGTTGTCGACCCCTCCATCGTCTTCTGTCTCACGCTGTAGTACTCGGTCGAGCCTATCTACTGCCCCCGATTTCGCGCACCAACGCACTGCCCGGCTCCGGTCCGCGGCGGATCGACAGCTGCACCGCGGCGCCGAGTCGAAGCCAGCGGAAGCCTCGCTGCTCGGTCAGCATGGACTCGGCGGGATGGATGAACAGCCCCGGCGCGGCCACCGTGTCGAAGGCCACGACGTCGTCGAGGTCGCCGATCTCGCGCACACGCGCGCGGCCCTTTCGCAGGGGATCCTCGTAGTTCATCGAGATGTCCACGCGCACCGGCGGTTGACCCGGGATGACCAGCGATGCCCCGGTCACGACGACGTCGACCGCGGAGCGGTCGTTGACCGGGAGCGACGTGTAGACGGCCGGATCCTCGTTCTTGTAGTCACCAGTCGCGATGGCGTCGAGCGCCGAGAGGATCGCGATCACGTTTACCGTGCGCAGACGCTGCTTGTCGGGGTCGTCGGCGAGCCCGCCGCTCTCGATGAGCACGGTGCTGGTGCCCCAGCTCTGGAAGAGGTCGCCGAAGGCGCGCGCGTTGAAGGCGTCGTCATACCGGGCAACGCGCCCCGGGATCTCGCGCTCCAGGACGGTGCGGATCCGGGCGGCGACGAGACGGGCCGCCGCCCGCGTCGGGCCGAAGCCGTTCTCGGCGTCGGCTGCGGGGGCGAGGAGCGCGATGCCGACCCGCTGCCCACCCGGCCGGCCGAGTGTGCGCGCATTCTGGTCGTGCAGGTTGAAGCCGAACGCCGGTTTGATCGAGTCGCGGACCGCCTTGAGCGTGCGCGCCTCCGCGGTCGCCAGGCGGCGGACGTCGCGGTTGACGTCCACGCCCACGGCGTTCTCGCGCTGGAAGAGTTCGGCGCCGTCGGGGTTGAGCATCGGGAGCATGACGACGGTCAGGCGCGCGCCGATCTGGTCGCGCAGCGCGTCGTGCGCGCCCTCCGCCTCGCCGAACCACGAGAGCAAGTCGGCGAGCGCCATCGTCGCCGTTGATTCGTCGCCGTGCATCTGCGACCAGAGGAAGACCGTCGTTGGACCGGTGCCGAATGTGATGGCGCGCAGGGCACGACCATGCGTCGACGTGCCGACCGGTGTCACGCGCAGGGCCTTCGACCTCAGAAGCGGGTCGAGCGCGGCCCAGTAGTCCGCGTGCGTGAACCGGCGCGCGGTGATGGCGGCGACGCGATTGTCCGCTGCGACGCGCCGACCCACCTCCAGACAGCAGGGGCCAGAGGGAGCAGGCCTGCCGATGGCGCTCCGGCTCGCGCCGGAGCAGGCGAGGGTGCCCAGCAAAAGCGGAACCACCAGGCGACGCGATGTCAGCGGCATGTTCGTGTGCTCCGCGACTGAAGGACGAAGTTGGTTGCCTTGAAGCGTGTGGTGCGTCGCAAACGTATGCCGCACTGCGCGGTGGGGCAATCGGCGCGAATGCCGTGCCCGCGTGGGGACGCCGTGTCACTCCGGCGTCGCCTCGCCGTCAGGGCTTCCTCACCACGGACAGCGCATTTCCCACCGTCCGCTCACCCGTGGGGTCCGAGGGCGCGTTCGCCAGCAGGCCGTCGATCACCATCGTCGTCGAGCCACCGCCGTCGAGGTTCATCGCCTGCCAGGCGCCGAGGCGCTGGAGTATCACCGCCAGTTCGGCGATCGTCATGCCCACGCTCCGCTCTGTTCGCCCAGCCACGGTGAGCAGATACAGCGTCGCGCTGTCACGCGAGAAGCCGACGGCCGTTCGCGGGTGTCGCAAGTTCGTGTTGCTCGAGATCGTGTCCTCAAGCGTCGCGGATTCACCCGCGATGCTCACGCCGTCGCGCAGAATGCGCGGCCAACCGCCGATGATGAGCACGGGCACGGCGTCGTTGCCAGGGCGGGGCAGCGTGGCGAGAAGGAGCTTCACCGTATCGCCCTCGGCCATTGCCTGCACTTGCGACTCGCTCGATCCGGTGCCAAATGCGACGAGCACCGCGCCGCCGACGGGAATCGAAGACCCTGACGTGGCCGACGCCGCGCCGCGCCTCACGTAGAGCAGGGTATCGCCGCGCCGGCCGGCGGCCACCATTGGCGCCTCGATGACGCGTCGCGACGTGTCGCGCGGCGTCATGGTACCGAACCGCGACGTGTAGAATGCCGCCTCCTGCGGAGTGCCGGAGGGGCTGAAGTTCACGGTGATGATCGGCGTCGGCACCCCGTGCGCCCAGGCCGTCCCGTCGAGAGTGAAACGGTCCATCATCGGGCGCCGCGCCGCGTCGATGCCGAATTGCACGTGCGCGTTGTCGAATGTGTCGTATGGCGAATCGGTCGTCACGAGTCCCTTCCACCACTCGCCGTCGATCACCTGGTTGTTCTCGTTCTCCCCGGTCGCCAGCCAGAAGAAGTCGGCGTTCACCGCCGTGAGCACCGTGGTGCCGGCGCTCATCGCGCGACGGACCATGTCGGTAGGCTTCTCCCGCCCGCGGAGCTGGTCAAACGCGCGGGCATGCCGCACCTCGAGGTCCGCACGCCACAGGTCGACACGAACCAGGTGCATCACCCACGGTCTGCTGGCGTCGGTGAACTGCCGGTAGGCGACGCCCGACGCCAGTTCGCGCGCCGTGGCCGTGTCACCCTGCGGCGTGTGCGGCGTGGAGGGCGCGACGGCGTCGGGCGACAGGTAGGCGCCGATGAGCAGCGGAAGCGCGGACCACGCGGCACGCATGTTTCGCCTCCGAGATCGAGGGCCGTGCGTCCTTCTCTCCGGACTTCCTCTCAACCGTGTTCCACAACGCACCGCGGCTTCAGTTTCACTCTGTCGCACTCTGTCGCACTCTGTCGTCTACTGTCGTTCTCTGTCGTTACGCGTGTATCATCTTCCCCATCGAATCCAGCACCGCCTCGGCGATCGCCTCGGAGAGCGTGGGATGCGCGTGGATGGCGAGGTCGATCTCCTCCACCGTGAACTCGTTCTGCCGGGCTACGAGGAGTTCGTGGATCAGCTCGGTGGCGTGGGGTCCGACGATGTGCGCGCCGAGGATCTCGCCGTACTTGGCGTCGCGAATGACCTTCACGAAACCCTCCGTCTCGCCCGACGTGCGGGCCCGCCCGTTGGCGCTGAAGGGGAACTTGCCGACCTTGTAGTCGAGCTTCTTCTCCTTGCACTGCGCCTCGGTGAAACCGATGGACGCCACTTCGGGATAGCAGTACGTGCAGTTGGGGATGTTGCCGTAGTTGATCGGGTGGTGGTGCGCGCCGGCAATGATCTCGGCCACGACGATGCCTTCGCGTTCACCCTTGTGGGCGAGCATCGGCGGGCCGGCGACGTCGCCGACGGCGTAGATGCCCTTGGCCGTCGTCTCGAGCTTCTCGTTCACCTTGATGAAGCCGCGGTCGTCGAGCTGCACGCCCGCTTCCTTGAGGCCGATGTTCTCCACGTTGGCCGCGCGGCCGGTGGCGACGAGGACCATGTCGACGACCAGTTCCTTCTTCTCGCCGCTCACCTCGACGGTCATCGTCACGCGGTCCTTGCCCACCTTGGTGCCCGACAGCCTGGTCGCGGCGAGCACGTCGATGCCGCGCTTCCTGAACGCGCGGGCGACCTCGGCCGAGGCGTCCTCGTCCTCGAGCGGCAGGATGCGGGGCATCACCTCGATGAGCGTCACCTTGGTGCCGAACGCGTTCAGGACATCGGCGAACTCGCAGCCCACGGCACCGGCGCCGACGATGGCGAGCGTCGCCGGGGCCTTCTCGAGGACCAGCGCCTCATCCGACGAGATGACCGTGGTCTTGTTGAGCTCGAGTCCCGCCTGCGGCAGGCCGCGCACGCGCGAGCCGGTGCCGATGACGACCGCCTTGGTGGCGGTGTGCGTTTCGCTCTTGCCGTCCGCCGTCGTGACCTTCACCGACTTGCCCGCGCCGAGCACGCCGGTGCCCTTGATCCAGGTGACCTTGTTCTTCTTGAACAGGAACTCGACCCCCTTGGAGTTCTTGATCGACACGTCGCGCGAGCGCTTCATGGCCACGCCGTAGTCCAGCGTGATGTCGCCGACCTTCACGCCGAATTCCGCGGCGTGCTTGAGGCGGTTGGCGATGTGTGACGATTCGAGCAGCGCCTTGGCCGGGATGCACCCCCACAGCACGCAGGTGCCGCCGAGTCCCTCGCGCTCGATGACCGCGACGGTCTGACCGAGTTGCGACGCGCGAATGGCGCCGACGTAGCCGGCGGGGCCGCCGCCGAGGAAGATGATGTCGTAGTTGGCCATGTCAGAATACCAGCATGAGAGGGTTCTCAAGCATCCTTCGCAGGTCCTGCAGGAACCGGGCGCCGATGGCGCCGTCGATCACGCGATGGTCGCAGCTCATCGTGATGCGCAGCCGCTTGCGCACGGCGAGTGCGCCGTTGATCACCACCGGTTTGTCCTCGAGGGCGCCGATCGCCAGGATGCCGCACTCGGGCGGGTTGATGATCGCCGTGAACTCGTCGATTTGCATCATGCCGAGGTTCGACACGGAAAACGTGGAGCCCGTGTACTCCTCGGGCGTCAGCTTCCGCGCGCGCGCCTTCCCGGCCAGCGCCTTCGATTCGGCGGACAGTTCACGCAGCCCCTTCCGGTCGGCGTCGAAGATCACCGGGACGATGAGGCCGTCGTCCGTCGCCACCGCCATGCCGAGGTGCACGCGATTGAAGAAGCGGATCTTGTCGCCCAGCCAGTGGGCGTTGACCTCGGGGTACCGGGCCAGTGCCGTGGCGGTGGCCTTCAGGATGATGTCATTAAAAGAGACTCTGTACTCTTCCCCCTGCTCCAGCAGGGAAGCCCGCATCTCGGCGGTCCGCGTCATGTCGAACTCGGCCGTCAGGTAGAAGGTTGGGATCGGGCCGATCGACTCGGCGAGACGCCTGGCGATGGTCTTGCGGATCAGCGTCAGCGGCTGGTCGGTGAAATCGGAGACGGTAGACGGTGGACGGTGGACGGTAGAGACCGCTGACTGCGCACCGCCGCCGGCAACCGCAGCCTCGATGTCGCGCTTGATGATGCGGCCGCCGGGGCCGGAGCCTGCCATGGCGGCAAGATCGACGCCGCTTTCTCGTGCGAGCCGGCGCGCGAGGGGAGAGCTCTTGGAGGTGCTTGCGCTCGCGGGCGCCGCGGCGGGTGCGGCGATAGGCACAGCGATCGGCCCGGCAGGAGCCGGTGCGGAGGGGGTGGTGGGTGCGGAGGCTGGAGCGCCCCCTGCCGCCGTCGCTGATGCGGCCGCCACGGTGCCCCCCAGCAGGGCACTGAGGTCCTCACCAGCGGCGCCAATCACGCCAACGAGCGAACCGACAGGGGCCGTGGCGCCCTCGGTGACCAGTTGCTTGCGCAGCACGCCGTCACCACGGGCCACGAGTTCCATCACGGCCTTGTCGGTTTCGACCTCGGCCAGGACGTCGCCCGACTTCACGACGTCGCCTTCGCGCATGTTCCACTTGACCAGGCGCCCCTCTTCCATGGTGGGAGAGAGGGCTTCCATGAACACTTTGGTGGCCATATCAGTCGATAGTCGATGGTGGTTAGACGATAGTCAGGAGGACTACGAGCGATACATCACTTGCTTGACCGCCGCGATCGTCTTGGCGACGTCGGGCTTGGCGATCTTCTCGAGGCCCTTGGCGTAGGGCATCGGCACGTCGGCCTGGTGCACACGGATGACCGGGGCGTCGAGGTCGTCGAAGCAGTCGCGCTGGATGTAGTCCACCACCTGCGCGCCGATGCCGCAGACTTCCCACCCTTCCTCGAGCACGACGGCGCGGTTGGTCTTGCGCACCGACACGCGGATGGACTCGACGTCCATGGGACGGAGGGTCAGGAGGTCGAGCACGTCGACGTGGATGTCCTCCCGGGCCAGCTGGTCGGCCACCTGCATGGCGACGAGCACCATCTTGCCGCTGGTGATGATCGAGCAATCGCCACCCTCGCGCTTCAGCTCGGCCCTGCCCAGCGGAACCAGGTACTCGTGGTCTGGCACCTCGCCCTTGGTGTTGTAGAGCATCTCGCCCTCGAGGAACACCACCGGGTTGTCGTCGCGGATGGCGCTCTTGAGGAGGCCCTTGGCGTCGTACGGCGTTCCCGGCGAGACGACCTTGATGCCGGGAATGTGGGCCAGCCAGCTCTCGAACGCCTGCGAGTGCTGCGCGCCCAGCTGCAGCGCCGCGCCGTTGGGCCCCCGAAAGACGATGGGCACGTTGAACTGTCCGCCCGACATGTAGAGCATCTTGGCGGCGGAGTTCACCACCTGATCGATGGCGAGGAGCGCGAAGTTCCACGTCATGAACTCGATGACGGGCCGCAGGCCGGCCATGGCGGACCCGACGCCGACGCCGGCAAAGCCGAGTTCGGCAATCGGGCAGTCGACGACGCGGTTCTCGCCGAATTCCTCGAGCAGTCCCTTCGAGACCTTGTAGGCTCCCTGGTAGACACCGACTTCCTCGCCCATGAGGAAGACGCGGTCATCGCGGGACATCTCTTCGCGCAGCGCCTGGTTGAGGGCTTCGCGGTAGGTAATGACAGGCATGGGATTCGACGGTAGACGGTGGACGGTAGAGATCAGCTTGTCGTGTCTACCAGGACATCTTCATACAGCGCTGCGGGCGGCGGCTCAGGACTCTGGTCGGCGAACTCCCAGGCGTCCTGCACCGTGGCCGCAACCTCGTGTTCCAGCGCCTCCCATTCCTTCTCGGTCAGCGTGCTGGCGGCGATCATGCCCGCCTTGAGCGCGAAGATCGGGTCGAGCTGCGTGTACAGGTCGAGTTCCTTCCTGGTGCGGTACGTACCGCTCACGGCATCGGACATCGAGTGGCCGCGGAAGCGGTAGGTGCGCACCTCGAGCAGCGACGGCAGCGACTCCGTGCGCGCCCGCTCGATGGCGGCGGCCGCGGCACTGCGCACCGCGTGCACGTCCATACCGTCGATGACGATGCCATCCATCCCGTTGTAGCCGTCGGCGCGCTTCGACAGGTCGTCGACCGCGGCCGCCTTCTCCACCGGCGTGCCCATGCCGTAGCGGTTGTTCTCGATGACGAAGAGGCAGGGGAGCTTCCAGAGCGCGGCCATGTTGAGCGCTTCGTGGAACGCCCCGATGTTGACCACCGAGTCGCCCATGAAGCAGACGATCACCTGATCGCCCCCACGGTACTTGATGGCGAAGCCGACACCGGCGGCCAACGGCACGTGCGAGCCGACGATGCCGTGGCCGCCGAGGAAGTTCGTGTGCCGGTCGAACATGTGCATCGACCCGCCCTTGCCGTGCGAGCAGCCGTCGATGCGCCCGAACAGCTCGGCCATCACCGCGCGCGGCGTCACGCCGCGCACAAGCGCCTGGCCGTGGTCACGGTAGGTGCCGATGACGTAGTCGTCGGGGCGCAGTTGCCCGATGATGCCCGTCGAGACCGCCTCCTGCCCGATGTACAGGTGACAGAAGCCGCCGATCTTGCCCAGCGCGTACGCCTCGCCGACCTTCTCCTCGAAGCGGCGCTGGACGAGCATCGAGTGCAGCATCTCGCGGTCGAGCGCCGGGTCGGAGGCATTCTTCGCGTCGCTCTTCTTCCTGATGGCCATGTGCGTTGTTATTGGATGCCCGCCGCCTGGACCTGCTCCCAGGCGTGATAGCTCGAACGGACGAGCGGGGCCGACTCGACGTGCCTGAAGCCCAGCGCCATGCCCTGCTCGTAGAACCATCGGAACTCGCCAGGCGTGACGTAGCGGTCGAGCAGGATGTGGTCGTCGGACGGGCGCAGATACTGCCCGATGGTGAGGATATCGACGTCGACTTCGCGCAGGTCCTTCATGACCTCCACGATCTCCTCGTTCGTCTCGCCCATGCCCACGATGATCCCCGTCTTGGTGGGGATGTGGGGCGCGAGCCGCTTGGCGGCGCGGAAGATGTTCATCACCCGCTTGTACCGCCCGCCGGGACGGGCCTTCTTGTAGAGGCGCGGCACGGTCTCGGTGTTGTGGTTGTAGATGTCGGGCCCGGCCTCGAGCACCGTGCGGATGGAGTCTTCGTTCCCCTGGAAGTCGGGGACGAGGCATTCCACCGAGGTATCCGGGTTGTCGGCCTTGATCAGGCGGACGGTCTCGGCGAAAGCCCAAGCGCCGAAGTCGGGGAGGTCGTCGCGGTCGACTGACGTGAGCACGACGTGACGAAGGCTCATCTTGCGGGCCGCCTCGGCCACGCGGGATGGTTCGGCCGCGTCGAACCTGGGCGGACGGCCGTGGGCAACCGCGCAGTAGGCGCAGTTTCGCGTGCAGACGTCGCCAAGGATCATGAAGGTCGCGGTGCCATGCTCCCAGCATTCGCCGACGTTTGGGCAGTGGGCCTCTTCGCAGACGGTGTTCAACTCCAGGTCGCGCATGAGGTTCTTCAGGTGGAGGTAGTTCCCTCCACCAGGCGCCTTCACCTTCAGCCAGGACGGCTTGCGTTCGGGCAGCGGCTCGTCTCGATGGCGCCCCAGGATCTGGTAGAGGGTCTCGCTCATGCTCCTTCAGGGGCCAGAGGTCAACCGCGTCGGCATATCCGGCGCGAGAACAGGAACCTAGTGGTATCCGCCGACGGCAACCAGAGGTAGTAACCGTTAAAAATAGGTTTAACGGTTAGCGTTAATTAACAGTGTTCCAGGCGTCTGTCTCGAATCATGCCCCACGCGGACGCCCGAGTTCGGGGGTCGGATCGTCGCGTCGCCGGCGTCGAAACCTTCGGCCCACCGGTTCGTATGGAGGGCAGCACTCGCACCGAGGTTCACATGCTGCGCACCATTTTTGGGATTGGCGCCATCGCCCTGCTGGGCCTGTTCGCCCTCAAGGTCTTCTTCGGGCTGTTTGGCGTCCTGTTCGGGCTCTTCTTCGTGTTGCTGTGGTGGGCGGTGCGCATCGCGATCGTCGGCGCCGTCATCTACTTCTTCATCCGCCTCTTCATGCCGGACACCGCGAAGAGCCTGGAAGAGAAGTTCAACGGCAAGTAAGTAGTCGATGGACGATGGACGATGTTTATAGTTGATGGACGATGGACGAAAAAGGGGCGCGACCCGGCAATCGCGCCCCTCTGTCGTGTCCATCGGTCCGCTCGCCGCTCGCCGCTCGCCGCCAACCACCAACCACCAACCACCAACCACCAACCACCAGCCACCAGCCACCAGCCACCAACCGCTATTTGCTAGCCGCCGTCCGTCAGCTTGTCTGTGATCGCCCAGGCGAGCAGCGGGAGCATGATCTCATGGTGCCCGGTCAGTTCGTAGCCGGCGCCTCCAGCAAGCGTGGGGCGCTGCACCACATTGACGTGCGGCCGGTAGTGGCGCTGCATGTCGATGTCGCACGCCACGAAATCGGTGGGGCGGCCGGCGTTCAGGTTGCGCGCGACGCTGAGCGCCTTCAGGAAGACCTCGGGCATGATCACGGCGCTGCCACAGTTGAGCACCACGCCGCCGTCGTGCAGCAACTCGACGCTGGCGGCGAGCCGGCGGAAGTCGCGGTGGCTAGTGTCGCCGATGGCGGCGCCGTTGGCCGCCGGGTGCTGGTGAATGATCTCGGCGCCGAGCGCGGCGTGGACGGTGACGCCAACGCCGAGCTTCCTCGCCTGCAGGATGAGGCTCAGGTCGGGGTGCGGGAGGGACGGCATCCCCTCCAGGGCGCGCGCCACGCTCTCGCCCATTCCCCAGCCGTGGGCCATGCCAGCGGTGAACGCCTCGTTGAGCCCTCGCCCGGTTTCCTCGGCCATGCCAAACGTGCCATCGCGCAGGCCGGTCGCTACATCCTCGCTGGTGGCGCCGAATCGCGCGATCTCGTAGTCGTGGATGGCGGCCGCGCCATTCATGGCGACGTCGGTGACGATGCCCCGGCGCATCAGGTCCACGAGCAGGGGACCCACCCCGGTCTTCACCACGTGTCCGCCGAGCATGACGAGCACGGCGCGCCCGGCGCGCCCGGCGCGCCTGGCGCGCACCACGGCGTCGACGACCTGGCGGAAGTCGCGGGACTTCAGCACGTCCGGAAGCGAGCGGACGAAGGCGGCGAACGAGCGATCGGCGGCCGGCGGCGAGGCAAACTCCTCGGCGCGCACCTTGTTGGAACGCGTGGCGACGGGGACGGTGCGGACCTTCGAGAGGTCGGCTTCGCGGGGCGCGCTCACTTCGCCGCCACCGGCGCGGCGGGTCCGGTCACGCTGCGCAGGTAGAGGTTGAGCGATCCGAACTGGAGCTTGGATTTCATCTGCACCATGATGCGTCGCGGGTCGTCCGTCAGCCAGATCTCGGCGTGGCCACTCTCCGAGAAAATGCCCTTCGTCTTGATGATGGGCTGCAGCACGATGCAGTCGAACGTTCCGGCGGGAACGTTGACGCGCTCGCGGCGCAGGACGCGGATCTTCACCGGGTTGCGGTCGGGAATGAAGTAGCGGTTGAACTCGTACGTCTCCCCGACGACCAGCGGCACGGTGCGAATGAAGAAGAGAAACGAGCCGTCGTCGAGCGGCGCCGGGACGGTCGGCTTTTCCTGCTTCCCGTGCTGGATGTACGTGCCGCGCTCCGGGAAGATGTCGAACAGCTTCTGGCGGTCGCGCCCGATCTCGCTGAAGTCCTGCGAGAAGCGGAGCGACGAGAGCGTGATGGCGTCCATCCACGTCTCGAGGACGTCGTCGACCCGCAGCGCCAGGTACCCACCGCGCACGGTGAAGCGGGCGCGCCAGGCGGCGCGGCCGCGCACCGGTTCGACGCCGACGACGGTCATCTCGGCCCTGCCCGCCTTGATGAAGCCGAACCTGACGTCGTAGCCGAAGCGCTCGCCGACGACCCACGGCACCTCGGCGGCGTCAACCGGGAGCGCGGCAGACTGGGCGCTCAGCCGGCCCACCGGGGGCGCCACCAGGAGCAGCGCGAAGGCGCCAAGCAGCGCGCGCGCGGTGCGGCTCACGCCGTGGCGATCGCGCGTCGCTTCCGGGCCGCCCATCCGGCGCGGAGGATCGCCTTGAGGTCGGGCCATGGCTGCACCCGGGTGGAACGCGGGCGAATGTCGTAGCGCGGTTCGACGGCGATCGCCTCGACGCGGCGGGCCAGCGCCGCCGACCGGCGGAGAAGCTCGAGATTGGCGACGCGCACCGGGCCGCCGGTCACGCGCGCTTCGCCGGCAGCCCGCAGCAGGTCACGCACGACGGTGACACGAAAGAGCCGGAACGTCGCAAAGGGGTCGGCGATGCCCGGCACGGTGAGCTGGGCCTTCACCAGCCAGAGATGCGAGGCGCGCCGTGCCCACGCGGCGAGATGGCGCACGGGTGCGGGGGCGGTTCGCAGCGACGCGCTCTCCGCGACCACGACGTCGGCGCCGCCTTCGAAGCGCTTGACGAGTTCCGGGAGGTGTTCCGGCTGGTCGGTGAAGTCGGCCTGCATCAGCACCACGGCGTCGCGCCGCGGGTAGCGCGTGCGCTGCGCCGCGGCGCGGAAGAGCGCATCGACCGCACCGGCATAGCCCTCGTGCCTCTCTCCGCGAATGACGGTCAGCGGAAGCACCTTGTGGTACGGGGCGAGCACGGCGGCCGTCTCATCGGTGCTCGCGTCGTCGTAGACGATGATCTCGTACTCACGCGAGTAGTCCTGGAAGACCTTGCGGATCCGCCAGAGCAGAAGGCCGATGGTGGGCGCTTCGTTGTGCGAGGGGATGCAGATGTAGAGCACGGGGGCGTCGGGTGGGGCCAGAGAGTTGGCGCCGTCCTGAAAGCTATCGGTTCGGCGGGTCGCGCGTCTACGGGGCTTACCCGGTGCGGGCTGCCGAGGGTCCGAGGACCGACTGATACACGGCGTTCGTGCCGTCCACCATGCGACGCACGTTGAACTGCGCCGCCCGCTCACGCCCGCCCTCCGCCAAGCGCTGGCGAAGGGCCGTGTCGGTGGCGAGCCGTTCGACTTCGCGCGCGAAGGCGATGTTGTCGTCGGGCGGCGCGAGCAGTCCCGACACACCCGGTTCCACCAGTTCGACGAGCCCGCCGGTGGCAAAAGCCACCGGTGGAACGCCGAGCGCCATCGCGTCGATGACGGCGGTGCCGAGCCCCTCGGCTCCCGACGGATGCCAGAGCATGTCGAGTCCGGCCATCGCGTCGTAAATGGCATCCACGAATCCGGCGCGGTACGCGTCGATGCCGCCAAACGAGCCGGCGCCGACGGCCGATCCGCCCAGCAGCACCAGGCGCAGGCGTGCGCGCGCGGCAGGCGACACGGCCGCGGCGATCTCGGTGAGCCGGGCAATTCCCTTTTCGGCGGTCATGGCGCCGACGACGCCGCAGAGCACGGTGTCGGCTGGCCATCCCGCTTCCTGCCGCCAGTCACGCCGGACGCCGGGCGTGGGCGACGGAACGCCGGAGTAGACGACGGAACTGCGCGAGTCGGGCACGCCGCCTCGATGCAGTGCGCGTCGCACGGCGTGGCTGATGGCGATGAAGTGCGCGACGCGCGATCCGTACTTGAAGAACCCCCTGGGGGTAAACGGCACGCGGCGCGTCACGACCAGCGGCACGCCGGCGCCGATGAGCGCGCCGAGCGCGATGGCGTGGGAGCGGGCATCGTGCGCGTGCACCACGTCGGGATGCCACTTGAAGATGAGCCGGCGCACGCGACGCACCGCGAACAGGTCCAGGTCGGCGCGCATGGCGACGGCGGCGCTGGCGATGCCGAGGGTCTTCAGCCGGCCGGCGAGCGGAGAATCCGGCGCGGCGACGACGAGTGGCTCGTGGCCATCGTCGCGCTGGGCGACGGCGAGCAGGAAGACCTGCCGCTGTCCGCCGCGCCAGTCACGGCCGGAGTCGAGGTGGAGAATGCGCCCACGTGAAATATGGTGAAGGGTGCGGGGTGCGGGGTGCGGGGTGCGGGGGTTTGGTGCGGGGGAGGAGTGGAGGTGGGGTGAGGGGGGAGCGGGCCGTTGGCCAACCGCCAACCGCCAACCGCCAACCGCCGACCGTCATCCACACTGCGCTGCGAACGCCGCGAAGATGCCTCTGTCCCACGGCCGCGGGTCGCCGATGAGTTCCTCGGGGTGCCACTGCACGCCCAGCACCCACCAATCGTCGGATGCGGTTTCCACGCCTTCGACAATACCGTCGCTGGCGTGGGCGGTGGCGCGCAGCATCACGGCGAGTCGGTCGACGGCCTGGTGGTGGAGCGAATTGGCCTCGATGTGCGTGGTGCCGAGTGCCGCGGCCAGGCGCGATCCGGCCTGTATGGTGACGCCGTGCACACGCTGGTCGGCCGCGTCGGCGCGTGCGTGCCGGATGACGCTGGGACGCTCGGATGGCAGGTCCTGCACCAGCGTGCCGCCGAGCGCGACGTTCAGCGACTGGATGCCGCGACAGATGGCGAGCAGCGGTCGCCGCGCGTCCCGAGCGGCGATGACCAGCGCACGCTCGGTGGCGTCGCGTCCGGTGTGCGGCGGCGCGGTGGCCGGGTGGCGCGGCGCACCGTAGGTCGCCGGGTTCACGTCTTCGCCACCGGAAAGCACGATGCCGGCAACCCCGGCGACGAGCGCGCGGGCGTCGTCGTCGTCCAGGCTGGGCGGGACGATCAGCGGCACGAGGCCTGCGGCCTGCAGGGCGCGCACGTACGCGTCATTCACGCGTACGCGTGTGGGGTGGCCGGGGCCTTCGGGCGGCGCCGAGGTGGCGGAAAGGGCGACGAGCGGGCGGGGCATTAGTCGGAACCGGCGCGGGGAAGTATCGTAATGTTAGGGATGGCGCGTCCAGTACGCACGACGCGCCCGCGCGGTCAACCACTTTCCCGTACTCTCGTGTTCGAATCGCTGCGATCCACCATCGATGACTTGCTGGGCGGCCGCGTTCACCCGGGCGACCGCCGCGCCGTGATCAACGGCATGAAACAGGCGCTGGTGCTGGCGAAGCTGGGGGTTGAGGATCTCGAGCAGGGCGTCACGATCACCCGCCGCAAGCTCGAGGCCGAACGACTGGGGCTGGAAACGGCCATCCGCCGCAAGGGACTGGCGGCGGGCATCGAAGACGCCGAAACGGTGACGATCGCCGGGAAGTTCCAGGCGCAGCACGCCGAGCGCATCGCGGTGCTGGAGCGCAAGCTCGAGGCGCAGGAAGCGGAGGCCGCGCTGGCGCGCCGCGACTACGACGAGATGCTCGTGCAGCTCAAGGCGGCGTCAGCCGGGGCGGGAAGCGTCGGCGCCGGCGCGGCGAGCGCGGGAACGACGCGCGGACCGACCGACGAGGAACTCGGGCTGCCCGACGACGCGAAGCTGCGCGCCGAACTCGACGCGATGCGCCGCGCCCGCGCGCGAGAGGAGAAGGACGTCGAGGCGACCGCCCGGCTCGAGGAGCTGAAGCGCCGGATGGGGCAGGAGTAGGACAGCGGGCCACCGCCGGAGTCCCCTGACACCCCTGACGCACACCCCTGACGCATCTACTGGCAGGATCGGGCTCTGAGCGCCACGTTTGGGCGCGGTGGTGCGACGCGCTTTTCGGCGTCGGCGCGTGCCGGGCAACCTCGACTTCCAGCTCAACTTCAGCATTGAGTCAGGCAACCATTTTCCATTTCTCTGGAGAGGACGCATGAGTGGTGCAGCCGACACGAACCGGGACGGCACGTCGATTCCCGAGTTCAAGCAGATGATGGGGCATCCGCAGCCGCTGTGGATGCTGTTCATGTCGGAGTTCTGGGAGCGCTTCGCGTTCTACGGCATTCGCTGGGCGCTGGTGCTCTACATCGTCGCGCAGTTCCATGGCGGCTCTCCCACGGGCCAGGCCGAGGCGAACCTGACGTACGGGTCGTACCTCGCGCTCGTCTACGCCGTCGCGATCTTCGGCGGGTACGTCGCCGACAAGGTGATCGGGTACCAGCGGTCCATCCTGACGGGCGCCGTCTTCATGGCGGCGGGCCTGTTCCTGATCACGCTCCCCGACCCGACGATCTTCAAGCTCGGCCTGTCCACCATCGTCGTCGGCAACGGGCTGTTCAAGCCGAACATCTCGACGATCGTCGGCAAGTGCTACTCGTCGGGCGATGAACGCCGCGATTCGGGCTTCACGATCTTCTACATGGGCATCAACGCGGGCGCGTTCCTCTCGCCGCTCCTCACGAGCTGGCTGGCCGAGAACGTCTTTGGCACCGACACGATGCCGGCATACAAGGTCGTGTTCCTGACGGCCGGCTTCGGCATGCTGATCAGCCTCGTCTGGTTCTACATCGGCCGCCGCCAGTTGCAGGGCATCGGCGCGCCGCTGGCGGACCAGCAGAACCGGATGCGGGTGATCTACGTGGCCATCGGCGCGGTGCTGTGCGTGCCGGTGGTCTACTCGCTGCTCGCCGTGGGCGGCAAGAACCTCCAGTACGTGCTGACGGCGATGTTCATCGGCCTGTCGGCGATGCTGATGGTCGAGGGCATCCGCGAGGGTGCCGTGGCGCGCGACAAGACGATCGCGATGCTGCTGATCTTCGTGTTCAACATCATGTTCTGGATGTTCTTCGAGCAGGCGGGCAGCTCGTTCACCTTCCTGGCCGACCAGATCGTGAACCGCCAGTTCGGCAGCTGGACCTTCCCGACGGGGTGGTTCCAGAGCGTGAACGCAGTGGCGATCATCATCTTCGCGCCGATCGTGGCGTGGGTCTGGGTGGCGCTGGCCAGAGTGAACGCGAACCCGTCAATTCCGCGGAAGTTCGGGCTGGGCCTGGTCTTCAACGGCCTGGCCTTCCTGCTGCTGATGTTCGCGCTGTCGAGCCTGCTGGGCGCCGACAACAAGATCCCGTTCTGGACGCTGGTCGCGGTCTATCTCATCCAGTCGATTGGCGAGCTCTGCCTGTCGCCGATCGGCCTGTCCATGGTGACGAAGCTCGCCCCGATCAAACTGGTCGGGCTCGGGATGGGCGGCTGGTTCCTGTCGACGGGCATCGGCAACAACCTCTCGGGCATCTTCGCCAGCGAGGTGAGCGGCGAGACCGGCATGACCGTGGCCTCGGCCCTGAAGGGCTATACATTCGGCTTCTGGGCGCTGTCGGCTGCGGGCCTGATACTCCTGCTTGCGGCACCGAGGGTCCAGAAGCTGATGCATGGGGTGAAATGAGACGGCAGACGGCAGACGGTGGACAGTAGACAGCAGACGGTCGACGGCAGGCCTCGAGGAGTCGACGGCCGTCTGGGAATCGCTCCATGAAAACGGCGGCCTTCGGGCCGCCGTCTTCATTTCACCACGGCAGTCGCGGAATGGCGGCGAGCAGCGACTTGGTGTACGGTGCCGAGGGCGCGTCGAAGAGCGCGCGGGTGCCCGCGCACTCGACGATGCGACCGCCCTGCATGACGGCCACGCGCGAGGCGATGCGTTCGACCACCCCAAGGTCGTGGGCGATGAACAGGTAGGTCAGGGCGCGTTGGGCCTGCAGCACGGCGAGGAGTTCGAGGATCTGCGCCTGCACGATGGCGTCGAGCGCCGAGACAGCCTCATCGAGCACGAGGAAGTCCGGCTCCACGGCGAGCGCCCGGGCGATGGCGATGCGCTGACGCTCTCCGCCGGAGAACTCGTCGGGGTGTCGCCCGGCATCGGGCGCCGAAAGTCCCACCTCGCCGAGGAGGCGCTCGACGCGCGCGTCGGCGTCGGCGCCCGCCGCGATCCGGTGAATGTCGATGCCCTCGCGAATGATGCGGCCCACGCTCATGCGCGGATCGAGCGACGCCTTGGGATCCTGGAAGACCACCTGCGCGCGGCGGCGCATGTGCCGCAGCGGCTCGCCGGAGAGCGCGAGCAGGTCGGTGTCGTCAAACGACACCGACCCGGACACCGAGCCGACTGCAGGGTCGACGAGGCGCAGGATGGCGCGTCCCAGGCTCGTCTTGCCGCTCCCCGACTCGCCAACCAGCGCCAGCGTCTCGCCGCGCTGGATGTCGAGCGAAACGCCGTCGACCGCCCGCACGCGGCCACCCGGCGAGTGGTACTCGACGACGAGGTCACGGATGGCGAGCAGCGCGCTCACGGGCGCGCTCATGCGCGCCCCGTGATGCGCGATACGGCGCCGACGAGCGCGGTCGTCAGCGGGTGCCGCGGCGCGGTGAACACCTCCCTGGTCGGCGCATCCTCGACGATGCGCCCTTCGTGCAGGACGAGCGTTCGGCTGCACGTGCCGGCGACGACGCCCAGGTCGTGGCTGACGAGAAGCAGCGCCATGCCGAGCTCACGCTGCTGTTCGCGCAGCAACTCGAGCACCTGACCCTGCACCGTGACGTCGAGTGCGGACGTGGGTTCGTCGGCGATCAGCAGTGCGGGCTCGAGCAGCAGCGCCATGGCCAGCAGCACGCGCTGGCGCTCGCCGCCGGACAGCTGATGCGGCAGGCGTTGCGCGCGCACGTCGGGTTCGGCGAGCCCGACGCGGCCGAGCATGGCCACGGCGTCGCGCCGGGCACGTCGCGCGTCGCGCTCTCCGTGCGCGGTGGCCATCTCGGCAACCTGCGCGCCCACCCGCTGCCTCGGGTTGAGCGCGGTGAACGGTTCCTGAAAGACCATCGAGAGCCGGCGTCCGCGCAGGTCGCGTCGCGCGCGGTCGTCGACTGTCAGCAGGTCTCGGCCCTCGAACGCCACCCGGCCGGTGGCACGCAGTCCGGGCGGCAGCAAGCCCATGAGGGCCAGGGCCAGCGACGTCTTGCCACCGCCGCTTGCCCCGACGACGCCCAAGGTGTCGCCTGCGGCCACGTCGAACGAGACGCCCTCCAGCACGGCTCGCGCCCCGCGATGCAGGATGTCGATGCGCAGGTCGGTTACCGACAGCAACGGGGTCACGACTCGTACCCTTCGCCGGCGATGGCGGCGCGCAGCCGGTCAGCGAGCACGAGCGCGGCGCCGACAGTGCCGGTGATGGCGGCGACGGGAAAGACGACCAGCCACCACGCGGACGTCAGGTAGTCGGCGCCGTCGAGCAGGATGTTGCCCCAGCTGGGAAGCGGTGGCTGCACGCCCAGTCCCACGAAGCTCAGGGCCGCCTCGAGGGGAACGACCGCGGCGAGTGCGAGCGCGGCGGCCACGGCCACCTGCGGCGCGACCGCCGGCAGGAGGTGCTGCCAGGTGATGCGCCATTCCGTGGCGCCGAGCGCGCGGGCGGCGAGCACGTACTCGCGCTGCAGGTTCTCGCGCAGTTCGGCGCGGACGATGCGCGCCGTGGTCAGCCAGCCGGTGCCGCCGAGCAGCACGACGAGCCACCACGGGGACAGGGCGCCGAACGTGGCAACGAGCGCGACGACGATGAGCAGGCGCGGCACGGCGATCAGGACGTCGACCAGCCCCGAAACGAGGGAGTCAACCCAACCGCCAACGACGGCGGCCAGCGCGCCCAGCGCCGTGCCCAGCGTGGCCGCAAGCAGCATGGAGCCGGCCGCGACGCCCAGCGAAACGCGCGCGCCGTGCAACAGCCGGCTGAACACGTCACGGGAGTATGGATCGGTGCCCATCAGGTGCTCCCACGACGGGGCGACGAGCCGCAGGGCAACAGGGTCGGGCTGGAGCGTCGGGTCGTGGCGGGCAATCCACGGCGCGAGCAGCGCGGCGAGCGCGGCGCAGCCGAGCGCCGTCGCCGCGACACGCGCCAGCCGGTCGTCGAACAGTCGTCGCCACGTGCGCGCGGCCACCTCAGGAGGTCCGTGCGCGGCGCGGCGCCACGAGTTCGGCCACGAGGTCGGTGAGGGCGCGGGCCACGACGGCGATGATGCTTGCCAGCAGCGTGGCGGCGAGAATCAGCGGATAGTCGCGCGAGAGCAGCGCGTCGAAGAGCGTCAGCCCCATGCCCGGCCAGCCGAAGATCTTCTCGATGAGCACGGCGCCGCCCACCAGCGACGGAAGGGCGAGACCAAGCAGCGCGAGCACCGGGCCGATGGCGTTGGGCAGCGCGTGGCGCCAGAGCACCGCCCACTCGCCGAGTCCCTTGGAGCGCGCTGTTCGAATGAAGTCCTCCGAGAGGACGCCAAGCAGCGCGGTACGCTGGTGGCGCGCGACGCGCGCCGCCACCGAGATGGCGAGCACGCCGGCCGGAAGCGCGAGATGCCAGAGGTGGTCGAGCGCCCGTTCCCACAGGGGCCAGGCGGTCACGTCGCCTTCGCTGGCCAGGCCGGCCACGGGAAAGAAGCGCCAGCGCGCGCCGAGCCACGTCATGGCGAGCAGCCCGAGCAGGAACTCAGGTATCGCCACGCCACCGAGCGTAAGCGCGCCGAGGACGCGGTCGGGCCACCGGCCGCGATGTCGCGCCTGAAGCAGGCCGGTGAGGACGCCCAGTGCAAAACCCAGCGCCAGCGCGACACCCACCAGCAACAGGGTGCGCGGTATGGCATCGGCGAGCACCGCGGAGACGGCGCGATGCTGCGATGGCGCGTAGCCCAGCTGCCCCTGCGTCAGCGCGCCCGCCCATCGCGTGAAGCGCTCTACCGGCGGAAGGTCGAAGCCGTAGCGCGCACGCCACTCGGCGCGCACGCTCGGGGGAACATCGGTGCCGTCGAGTGACGCGGCGAACGGGTCGCCCGGCGCATACTGCAGCAGGACGAAGACCGACGTTGCGACGACCGCGCAGACGGCGGCGGCCTGGAGGAGCCTGGTGAGGATGAGGCGAGTCACGCCTCAGGGTGTGGATGCGGCGCGGCGATCACGCGGCAGACGCTGGGCCGGATCGATGGACCAGTCGGCCACGCCCGACCACCACGCATCGGGCCGGAGCGTGCCGACGTTCAGGCGGCGATGCACGCCGGCGAACATCCGCGGCTCGTACAGCCAGATGGCGGGCGCGTCGTCGATCGCCGCCTGGTACGCCACGCGGAACTGCGCGCGGATTGCGGCCGTGCTGGTGGCGGCGAGCGCACTGTCCACGTGCGCGTCGAACGCCGCATTGCTCCAGCGCCCCCAGTTCTGTGCGCCGCGTCCCGGGCCCGGCGAACCCCAGAATTCACGGACCCCGCGCGGACTGGGCGACGTGCGCACGCCTCCCATCAACGCATCGAAGCCGAAGCGATGCTGCTTGTCGAGGAAGGCGTTGAAGTCGACCTGCTCCAGCGACACCCTGGCGCCGGCGCTCTTGAACTGCGCCTGCAACAGCACCGCCGCGGCTACCCGCGGGCGGCTCGATGCCGGCACGAGGATCGTGAACGCGAGCGCTCGTCCATTGCGCTCGCGAAAGACACCGTCCTTGCCAACGCGCCAGCCGAGCGAGTCGAGCAGATCGGCGGCGCGGCGCGCGTCGAACGCAATGCCGGTGAGCGTAGTGTCGGCCGTCCATTGCGTCCGTGAGAACGGCCCGATGGCCGGCCTCGCCAGCGTATCGAAGGCGCTCCGCACGAGCGTCGCGCGATCGACGGCCATGGTGAGCGCGCGGCGCATGGCGAGGTCGGCGAAGAGCGGGTGAGGGCGCGCGCCGTCGCGCGGGTCGCGCGTGTTGAACTGCATGAAGCCGTAGTCGAAGCCGCCGTACGGCTGGGCCCGCACGTCGGCGTGCGCCGCGAGCTGGGCGAAGTCCGGTGGGGAGAGTTGCTCGAGGAAATCGGCTTCGCCCGAGAAGAGCTTGGCGGCAACGGTGGCGCCCTGCGCGGCGACGGAGAAGACGACGCCATCGAGCCGCGGGCGGCCGCGATAGTACTCGTCGTTGGCGGCCAGCTCGAGACGCGCGCGCGGCGTCCAGGAGACGAACCTGAACGGTCCGCTGCCCACCGGCGCCCGCACCTCGGGCGCGTCGCGCAGGGCGGTGTCGGCGAGCGCTGCCAGCCGGTGGGCGGGGAGCGGGATCAGCGTGTAGACCAGCGCGTAGAACTGCTCGGGGGTCCGCACGCGATAATGAACGCGCGCGGTGAGCGAGTCGGGGGTGACAATCGAGTCGACGGTGGCGAGCGACGCGCGCTGTGCGGCCCCCACGGTGCTGTCGGTCCACACCCCGAAGGCATACTGCACGTCGCGCGCCGTGACGGCGCGTCCGTCGTGCCAACGCGCCCGGGGATCGAGGTGAAAGGTGATGACCAGCGAGTCGGCAGACCATTCCCACCGCTGGGCGAGTCGCGGCACGAAGCCGGCGTCGCCGATTGTGTTGAGCGCCGGGCCGATGTCGGCGAGCTTGTCGTAGATGAGCTCGATGAGGGCGCGTCCCTGGTTGCCCACGGCCAGGGGCGGAAAGAGCGTCTCGGCGTCCGCGCCGGCGGACACGATGAGCGTTCCGCCCGCCGAACCGGCGTCACGGCCACGGCAAGCCGCGGCAAGGCAGAACAGGGCGAGGGCGAGTCGGCGCATTTGGGCAGGGTTCACGGCGGGATACGTTAGGGCGAAAGCGTCAGCGGCGCCACGTCCAGGCGGCATCGCGGAACTGGGCGAGCGGGGCCTCCATCGAACCGCCTGACAATGCCGGGTCATCCTCGGGAAACACAAGGTCGGTGGCGCTACCGGTCGAGACCTCGGATGCGAGCACGTGCATGAGCGCGTCGCGCACGGCATCGTAGGAGAGCTGCGCACCGAGTGCCGAGCGAAGCGTGGCCGCGGGCGCCGCCGACAGGTACGGGCCAACCGCAAAAGCAGCGATACGCGACTGGTCGTCGTCCAGCAGGATCGACCCGTGCTGCAATAACGCGCCATCCTGCCGCACCTGCGCGCTGCCGACGAGCTTGCGAGCGCCGAGCGTGAGTTCGCCGGGCGCCGGCACGGCAAAACAGGCCGCCCCTTCCGGGCGCATCGAGCGGGGCTCGTCGGCCTCGATCGCCGGCACGCCCAGGCGGTGCAGAGTGCGGAGGAGCCACTGGTTGATGCGGCGCATGCTCGCCGGGAGCGACACGGCGGGATCGACGCGCGCCGTCACCGAGTACGTGACCTCGCGGTCGTGCAGCAGCGCGCGGCCCCCGGTGGGACGGCGCACCACGTCCACGCCGGCCGCGGCGATTGCCGCGGCGTCGTAGCGCCCGCGCGCCGCCTCGTGGCGCCCGAACGACAGCGTGGGGCGTGACCAGGAATAGACTCGAAACACCGACTCGCCGGTGCGGCGCGCGCGCTCCATCAGCGCGACGTCGCAGGCCATGTTCCACGCGCCGTCGCGCGCTCCCGTGTCGAGCACTCGCCAGGGCGTCACGTCAGCGGGTGAACGCGTAGTACACGACGTAGATCCACGACAGCACGCCATGCAGGATGGCCCAGAGGATGGAGTGGTTGGTGCTCCATGATATGGTGATGGCGAGTGCCGAGCCGAAGCTGATACCGGCGCGCGTGGCTTCCTGTCGGGCAGACATGCAGATCTCCAGGCGGATGGTGCCGAAAAATACCCGTCGGGGAGCGCGGCTGCATCACGTGCCCTCCGCTCGCCCGGGAGGTTAGCTTTCAGGACGTCGCGCGCCGCCCTGCACCCGCGTCCGGGTGCCCCGAATGGCGCGCCGCACTGGAGCTCACGCACCGTGATTTCGTCTTCGCTTCCGCAGCCTGACGTTTTTGCCCCCCGACATCTTGGCCCGTCGGACTCCGACGTGCAGGCCATGCTGAAAGTCCTTGGGTTCCCGTCGCTCGACGCCCTGATCGACGCGACCGTGCCGCCGAACATCCGTTTCGGCCGCGCCCTCAACCTTCCCGCCGGTCTGTCGGAGCAGGACGCGCTGGCCGAGTTCAAGGCGCTCGTCGCCCCAAACCAGGTGTGGCGCAGCTTCATCGGGCAGGGTTACTACGGCACGCACGTGCCGGCCGTGATCCAGCGCAACATCCTTGAGAATCCGGGGTGGTACACCGCCTACACCCCGTACCAGGCCGAGGTGGCGCAGGGGCGCCTCGAGGCACTATTGAACTTCCAGACCACCGTCATCGACCTGACGGGACTGCCGCTCGCCAACGCCTCGCTGCTCGACGAAGGGACGGCGGCCGCCGAGGCGATGCAAATGGTGCACGCCGCGGCGAATGCCCGCGACACCTTCATCGTCTCCGACGACTGCCACCCGCAGACCATCGACGTCGTGAAGGCGCGCGGCGCCGCGCGCGGTAAACGCGTGCTGGTGCAGGCGGCGGGAAAGCTGACGGTCGATGCGACGGTCTGCGGCGTGCTGATCCAGTATCCCAATACCTTTGGCGCGATCGAGGACTACCGCGCCCTGTGCGACGAGGTGCACGCCGCGGGCGCGCTGGTGGTCGCGGCCACCGACCTCCTGGCGCTGACCGTGCTCACGCCGCCCGGCGAGTGGGGGGCCGACGTCGCCATCGGCAACGCACAGCGCTTCGGCGTGCCGTTCGGCTACGGCGGCCCGCACGCGGCGTTCCTGACCACCAGGGAAGACTTCAAGCGCCTCATGCCGGGGCGCATCATCGGCGTTTCCCGCGACACGCACGGCGCTCCGGCGATGCGCATGGCGCTGGGCACGCGCGAGCAGCACATCCGCCGCGAGAAGGCCACCAGCAACATCTGCACGGCGCAGGTGCTGCTCGCCGTGATGAGCGGCATGTACGCGGTGTACCACGGACCCGATGGGCTGCGGCGCATCGCGCAGCGGGTGCACCACCGTGCCGAGACGTTTGCGGCCGGCCTGCGCGCGCTCGGGCACTCGGTGCTGCACGACGACTTCTTCGACACGGTGCGCATTACGCCCAAGGGTGGCGTGAAGACGGTGAAGAAGGCGGCCGAGGCGAAGCAGATGAACCTGCGCTTCTTCGCCGACGGCACCATCGGCGTATCGATGGGGGAGACGACGACGTCCGGGGACGTCGACGACCTGCTGGCCGTGTTCGGCGGCGCAGCCGGTGGCGGGCCGAAGGCCGCGGCCGGAGTGGACGCGCGCTTCGACGAGCGTTTTGCCCGCACCAGCGAGATCCTCGCGCACCCCGTGTTCCACCAGTACCGGTCGGAGACCGACTTCCAGCGCTACGTGCGCTCCCTGGAGGCCAAGGACCTCTCGCTGGTGCACTCCATGATCGCCCTCGGCTCGTGCACGCTGAAGCTGAACGCGGCGGCCGAGATGTTCCCGGTGACGTGGCCGGAGATCGCGAACATCCACCCGTTTGCGCCGACGGAGCAGGCGGGAGGGTACCGGGCCCTGTTCGAGAAGCTCGAGGGGGCGCTGGCCGAGATCACCGGCTTCCACGCGGTGTCGCTGCAGCCCAACGCCGGTTCGCAGGGCGAGTACACCGGGCTGCTGGTGATTCGCGCCTATCACCGCTCCCGCGGCGATGGGCACCGCAACGTCTGCCTCATCCCTCAGTCGGCGCACGGCACCAATCCAGCGAGCGCGGTGATGGCCGGGATGCAGGTGGTGGTGGTGAAGACCGATCCCCACGGCAACATCGACGTCGCCGACCTCAAGGCCAAGGCCGCAGAGCACTCGGCGAACCTGGCGGCCCTGATGGTGACGTATCCGTCGACCCACGGGGTGTTCGAGGAGGCCATCACCGAGATCTGCCAGGAGGTGCACGAGCACCACGGCCAGGTGTACCTCGACGGCGCCAACATGAACGCGATGGTCGGCCTGTGCCGGCCGGGCGACATCGGCGGCGACGTCTGCCACCTGAACCTGCACAAGACGTTCTGCATTCCGCACGGCGGCGGCGGCCCCGGCGTGGGCCCGATCGGCGTGGCCAGGCACCTGGCCCCCTTCCTCCCCGGTCACGTGGCGGTGAAGACCGGCGGCGAGCAGGCAATCGGCGCGGTGGCTTCGGCGCCGTGGGGGAGCGCGAGCATCCTTCCCATTTCGATGATGTACATCATGCTGCTGGGCAGCGAAGGCCTGACGCTCAGCACGAAGCTCGCCATCCTCAACGCGAACTACGTGGCCAGGCGCCTCGACGCCGAGTATCCCGTGCTGTACAAGGGCAAGCACGGGACGATTGCCCACGAGTGCATCGTCGATCCGCGCCGGTTCAAGCAGTCGGCCGGCGTCGGGGCCGAGGACATCGGCAAGCGCCTGATGGACTACGGCTTCCATGCGCCCACCATCTCCTTCCCGGTGCACGACACCCTGATGATCGAACCGACGGAGAGCGAGTCAAAGGCCGAACTCGACCGGTTCGTGGATGCGCTGCTGGCCATCCGCGCAGAGATCGCGCTGGTGGAGTCGGGCGCGCTTTCGCGGGACGACAATCCGCTGTTCCACTCCCCGCACACAATGGAGCATTGCGTGGCGGATGCCTGGACGCATGCCTACTCGCGCGAGGTGGCGGCGTTCCCGGTGGCCTGGGTGCGCGCGCACAAGTTCTGGCCGGCGGTGGGGCGCATCGACGGCGCGTATGGCGACCGGAATCTGATCTGCTCGTGCCCGCCGATCGGGGAATACGTCTAGAGAACGACAGAATACGACAGAATACGACAGAGTACGACAGAGTACGACAGAGGCCCGCACATCACTCGATGGCGGGCCTCTGTCGTACTCTGTCGTACTCTGTCGTGTCAGCCGCCCAGGTGGGCGGCGTACGCGGTCGCATCCATCAGCCCCGCGACGTCGGCCGGGCTGACCTTGAGCTTGATCATCCAGCCCTCGCCGTACGGATCGCCGTTCACCAGCGCCGGTTCGCCGTCGAGGCGCGCATTGACCTCGAGCACCTCGCCGGCAATCGGACAGTAGAGGTCGGAGACCGCTTTCACGGCTTCGATCGTGCCAAAAGAGCCGTGCGCGCCGAACGACGCGCCCGGCTTGGGCAGTTCGAGGTAGACGATGTCGCCCAGTTCGCCCTGGGCGTAATCGGTGATTCCCACCAGCACCACGGACGGGTCGCTGGTCGGCTTGACGTATTCGTGGCTGTTGGTATAACGCAGGTCTGCTGGGATCGAAGACACGGAGGCTCCGGATAAATCGTGGTGTGGTCGAAGTTTACCCGTCGCGAGCGCCGGGGGTCAAGCGGAGCCGGCGCGCGCGGCGAGTTCGTCGAAGACGACGCGCGCCCTGGCCTCGAGTTCGGACGGAGTCCCGGCGTTGTCGATGATCCAGTCGGCGCGCGCGCGCTTGCGCTCGCTCGGCCATTGGGCGTCGATCATCGCCGCCGCCTCGGCAGCGTCGAGGCCGCGATCGCGCATCAGGCGCTCGAGCCGCAGCGCGCGCGGGGCATCCACCAGGACGATCCCGGCCACGGTGTTCTCGAGTCCGGTTTCGAAGAGCAGGGGGATGGCGCAGACGACCAACCGGTCGCCGCGCGCCCGCGCAGTCGCCACCGCCAGGTCGCGGAGCCGGGCCACCTCGGGATGGACGATGGCGTCGAGCGCCGCGCGCTCCGCCGGGTCGGCGAAGACGACGCGCCGGAGCGCGGCCCGGTCGAGCGAACCGTCCGGGGCGAGCACCGCCGGACCCCACCGCGCGGTGATGGCGCGCAGCGCCGGCGTGCCCGGCGCCACCGCCTCGCGCGCCAGCGCATCGGCGTCGATGAGCGTCGCCCCCCACGCCTCAAAATGCCGGGCCACGGCCGTCTTGCCAGCGGCGATGTTGCCGGTCAGTCCAATCAGGAGCATCGGGAACGATGGCGCCACATACGTCCCCTGTGCAACTTGTTCGGTTGTGCCGCGCCGACCCGGATATACCCTCATCGAAGTCCTGATGGTGCTCGTGCTGATCGCCATCGTGGCGGCGATGGCCCTGCCGAGGATTTCCTTCATGCGCTACCGGCAGGACGCCAACGGGCGGCTGGTGCAGCGCACGCTGATTTCCGCCCTGCAGACGTCCGTGCAGAAGAACACCAACGTGCTGTTCGTGGTCGACTACGCGGCCAGTCGCATGCGGGTGGTGCAGGACACCAATGCCAACGGCGCGGCCGATGCGACCGAGACCTGGAAGTCGTGGGCGCTGGCCGAGGGAGCGAGGTTCGCGATCCCGACGACGACGGTGGATGGGGCCACGGCGTACTACGCCACGGGGCCGGGCATCTCCACCACGTCAGCCGGGCCGACGATCACCTTTCGTCCCGACGGGTCGGCCAGCGGCGACGCATTCATCTACGTCGGCGTCCTCAGCGGCAACCCCGAGGCGTTGCGCGGCATCGAGATGGCCGGTGCCACCGGCCGGACCCGCCTTTGGCGGTATCTCGGCGGCGTCTGGCGCCGCGACTCGATCTGACGGCGGCCGGCTAGGCGATGACGCCGGGAACGAGGGGCGCGAACTTCGCCGTGAAGTGCCGCAGTGCCGGAGGCTGTTCCACGATCCTCACGCCCCTGATGCGCGGCGCCAGCGTATTCACGTGCAGCAGCACCTCGCACACGTAGTCCATGTGGCTCTGCGTGTACACGCGGCGCGGGAAGGCGAGCCGCACGAGTTCGAGGTCCGAGCATTTCTCGGTGCCGTCGGGCTGCCGGCCGAACATCACCGAGCCGATCTCGCAGGCGCGAATGCCGCCCTCGAGGTAGAGCACCAGCGACAGCGCCCACCCCGGATACTCCGACTGCGGGATGTGGCTCAGCCACTGCCTGGCATCGAGGTACAGCGCGTGGCCGCCGGCCGGGCGAACCGTCGGAATGCCGGCCGCCGCCATCTTCTCGGCCATGTACTCCACCATGCGAATGCGGTAGCGGAGGTAGTCCGGGTCGAGCGCCTCGTACAGTCCCACGGCAATGGCCTCGAGGTCGTAGCCGGCGAGTCCGCCGTAGGTGGGGAAACCCTCGGTGAGGATGAGCGTGTTGCGGCAGCGTGCGGCGAGCGCGTCGTCGTTCATCGCCAGGAACCCGCCGATGTTCGCCATTCCGTCCTTCTTGGCGCTCATCGTGCAGCCGTCGGCCAGCGCGAACATCTCCTGCGCAATCTGGATTGGCGAGCGGCCGGCGTACCCCGGCTCGCGGGTCTTTATGAACCACGAGTTCTCGGCAAAGCGGCAGGCGTCGATGAAGAACGGCACGCCGTACTTGCGGGCCAGGGCGGAGGTGCCCCGGATGTTCTCCATGCTCACCGGCTGGCCGCCCTCGGAGTTGTTGGTGACGGTGGTCATGACCAGCGGGACGCGGCCCGGATTGTCGCGCAGCACGCGCTCCAGCGCGTGGAGGTCCATGTTCCCCTTGAACGGGTGCAGGACCTGCGGCTGGTGTCCCTCGGCAATGGGGACGTTGAGGGCCACGGCGCCGCGGTGCTCGATGTTGCCGCGCGTCGTGTCGAAGTGCGTGTTGTTCGGCACGATGTCGCCCGCCTTGAGCATGGCGCTGCTCAGGATATGCTCGGCGGCGCGTCCCTGGTGCGTGGGGATCACGTGGGCGAAGCCGGTGATGTCGTGCACGGCGCGCTCGAAGGTGAAGAACGAGCGGGCGCCGGCATAGGTCTCGTCACCCTTCATCATCCCGGCCCACTGGTACACCGACATGGCGCCGGTTCCCGAGTCGGTCAGCAGGTCGATCAGCACGTCCTCGCCCTTCAGCCGGAAGACGTTGTAGTCGGCCGCCTGCAAGGCCGCGACGCGCTCGGCCTCGGTCGTCTGCCGGATCGGCTCGACGGTCTTGATGCGGAACGGCTCGATGATGGTCTTGTACTTCACGGCGCGACAACCTGCTCCAGCCCGTCGGCGAGTTCGGCGCGGCCGATGGCGCGCAGGAACTGCGCTGTGACGTAGCGGGCGCCGCCGCGCTCGCGAATTTCCAGCGGCGTGGCGCCGACATAGCGCTGGCACATGTTGCGGAAGGCCGACCCCGAGGGAAAGTCGAGGGCACGGGCAATGCCGTCGGCGCTGCGCTTCGGGTCGTCGAGCATCTGGCCGGCGACGATCAGGCGTCCCCAGCCGATGAGCTTCTGCGGGGCGGGCAGCCGCTCGCTGCGGAGCCGTTCCAGCAGCTTGCCCCTGGTGACGGAGAGCGTCTCGGCCAGGCGGTGCGACGTGAGCCGGAGGTGCGCGCGGGTGACCACGATGAGGATCGTGTCGCGGGCGATGGGATCCATGACGGCGAGGCGGTGGCGAAGCAGCGCGGCGACGCCGCGGGCCTCGGCCTGCTCGACGACCGTGCGCACCGCCTGCGGCGAGTCGTCGAGGTCCACCAGCAGCAGTCCGTCGAGTCCGGCGCGCCCGGCGTCGAACAGGTCACGGGCACGCTGCGGGGTGGCCGTGACGTAGGCGATGAGCGTCAGGCGCGGGAAGCGCGTGCGCAACTGGCGGACCCGCTCGAAGCTCGCGGCACCGTCGGCAAAGAGGTCGATGACCGCCAGGTGCACCGGCTCGCGGGCACAGGCGGCAAAGAGCTCGTCCCAGCCTCGGCACGGCGTGACGGTGTGCTGCCCCCGGACGGCGACGTGCACGCGCTGGAGGCAACGGTCGAGCGGAAGCAGCGTGGCGATGACGCCCATGGGGAGGGTGGAGTGTGAGCCGCCGTCGTCGGCGGACGCCTGAACTTACCACGCAACGGGCCAACCGGCCAAAAAGGACTGGCGTTGCCCGCTAACGGGGAGCCAAATTCAACCAGGTGGAGAGGGGGACCATGACGCGAAGGTCTGGAAACCGGGCGGGCATGACGCTGATCGAGGTCATCATCTCGGTGATGATCCTCAGCGGCGTGCTCATCGGGCTCTCCAACTTCACGCGCCGGTTCCAGGAGCTGACCGGCAACCACACCGCGCTGGCATCGGCGAGCGAGCTGGCCGCGGCCCGGCTCGAGGCGATCAAGCAGCACCGGACGTACTCGACGCTGGTCGCGACCTTCGACGGGACGTCGGAGACCAGTGCCACGTCTGGCGCGAACCCGCCGATGACCGAATATCCCGGGTACACGCGGACGACGTCGGTGGTGCGCACCGGGCCGACGACTACGGCGGACTACGTGACCATCACCGTGACGGTGACCGAGACGGGAACCAGCACGACGGTCACGAAGTCGCTGGTCATCGCCGCGTTCTGATGAACTTCCCGGCTGCCGGACGTCGCGCGCGCGCTGGCTTCAGCATGGTGGAGATGATCTTCGCCGTGTCGATCACCGTGCTGGTCTTCTCGATTGCCATCCCGTTCTTCAGGGCACAGACCCGCGCCATGGACGCCGGGGCCGGCCGGCTCGACGCCTTCCAGAGCGCCCGATACGCCGTGGCGCGCATCGAGGCCGACCTGCGGGTGGCCGCCAGCGAGGCGGGACAGCCCCTGCTGGTGCAGGCCGCGCCGTTCGCCATCGCGTTCAACGCCAACCGGCAGGGGCGCACGACGACCATCGACCCCAACGCGTCATACTGGGATGCGTCGCTCGACACGCTGACCACGCAGGCCTGGATGGTGTCGCGCGCCGCCGCGCTGGCCACATAGAGCAAGACGTATCCGACGACGTCGTACACGACTCCCAATGGC
>JBBTJT010000042.1:0-15081 GCA_038059315.1 Gemmatimonadota bacterium | reverse complement strand
TTCTCGATGAGCACGTGCTTGCCGCGCCGCAGCGCCGTCCGGGCGACAGCGAAGTGCGCGGGAGTCGGCACCGCGATGGAGAGGGCATCGACTTCGTCGAGCAGCGCCTCGAGCGACGCGGACGGCGCGACCCCCAGCTCCTTCGACACGGTGGCGGCGCGGGCGGCGTCGATCTCGTGGAAGCCGCAGACTACGGCCCCGGTCAGGGTGCGCAAGTGGCGCAGGTGATGGTACCCCAGCGCCCCGGTGCCCACCACGCCCACCTTCAGCGGGCCGCTCATACCACGATGCCCCGCTGGCTCGCCTCGATGAAGTCGACGAACGCCTGCACCTCGGGATGCGGCGTGAGTTCGCTCCGCGCCTGCTCCAGCGCCTGCGTGATGTTGAGTTCACTGCGGAAGAACAGCCGATACGCCCGCTTCAGTTCCGACAGCACCTCCGGCGTGAAACCGTGCCGCGCCAGGCCGATGCTGTTCAACCCGAACAGCTTGATGGGATTGCCCACCGCCTTCACGTAGGGCGGCACGTCCTTGGGCACGCGCGAGCAGCCGCCGATGAACGAATACCGCCCGATCTTGGCGAACTGGTGAATCGCGCACAGTCCCGAGATGATGGCGAAGTCGTCGATCTTCACGTGCCCGGCCAGCTGCGTGCCGTTGGAGATGATAACCCCGTTGCCGATGTGGCAGTCGTGCGCGAGGTGCACGTAGGTCATCAGGAAGCAATCGGTGCCGACCGTCGTCTTGAACGACTCGGACGTCCCGCGGTTGATCGTCGAGTACTCGCGCACCGTCGTCCGGTCGCCAATCTCGACCCACGTCTCTTCACCCTTGAACTTGAGGTCCTGTGGCTTTCCGCCGAGTACCGTGCCAACGCCGATCTTGACCTGTTCGCCGAGGCGGACGAATTCCTCGAGCACGGCGCGCGTGCCGATCACCGAGCCCGCCCCGACGGTGCAGTGCGGACCGATGATCGCGCCGGGGCCGACCTCGACGCCGGCGCCCAGTTCGGCGCCGCGGTCGACGATCGCGGTGGGATGGATGCGGGCGCTCATCGATCGCGCACCATGGCGGCCATCTCGGCTTCGCAGACGACCTCGCCATCGACCTTCGCCAGCCCCTTCATCCGGCAGATCTTGCCGCGCACCTGCAGCATCTCGAGCTCGAAACGCAACTGGTCGCCGGGCTTCACCGGCTTGCGGAACTTCACGTTGTCGAGCGACATGAAGTAGACCACCTTGCTGTCCGGGTCATCCACCGTGCCCATCAGCAGCATGCCGCCCACCTGGGCCATGGCCTCGACGATCAGCACGCCGGGCATGATGGGATGCCCCGGGAAGTGCCCCTGGAAGAACGGCTCGTTGATGGTGACGTTCTTGATGCCGACGATCCGTCTGTTCGGTTCCATCTCGAGGACGCGGTCCACGAAGAGGAACGGATAGCGGTGTGGCAGCACCTTCATGATGTCTTCGATTCCGAGCACGTCTCCCTCCCGCCGGGCGTGCGCGAGCATCTCGCGCACCAGCATGACTGTTCCGCGATGGCTGGGCTTGATGGCCGTAATGCGCGCCAGCACCCGCTTGCCGGCCAGCGCCAGGTCACCTACGCAGTCCAACGCCTTGTGCCGGACGAACTCGTCCGGCCACCGCAGGGTCGTCCCTACCACCCCCTGGTCGTCAAGCGCGACGACATTGTCCGTCGACGCGCCCTGGATCAGGCCCTTCGCCCGCAACGCCTCCACCTCGCGGAGGAACCCGAAGGTCCGCGCCGGGGCCAGCTCCCGGGCAAACGTCTCCTTCGTCACGCGCCACGTCCCCTTCTGCATCCCGACGAGGGGGTGCGGAAACTCGATCTCGACCTCCAGGGACAGCTCGTTGGCCGGATGCGCCACGTACACCGACGCGCCATCGACCACCCGCACGCATTCGGCGAGACGAAGGTACTCCACCGTGCCGCCCTGCTCCACCACGCCGGCACTTTCCAGCGCCATCAGGAAGGGCAGCGCGCTGCCGTCCAGGATGGGCGGTTCCGGCCCGTCCATGACGATCACCACGTCATCGATGCCCCGCCCGGCAACCGCGGCCAGCACGTGCTCCACGGTGTGGAGCGCGGCCTCGCCCTCCCCGAGCTGCGTGCGACGCTCGGCGGCCGCGGCGGCCGACTCGTGTGCCGGCGTCTCCGGGCTCCCCTCGAGGTCGACGCGACGGAACACCACCCCGCGTCCCGGCGCCGCCGGCTCGAAGGAGAGGCGGCACGGCCGTCCGAGATGGAGCCCAACACCGTCCACCGCCGTGGACCGCGCGATGGTCCGGCGACCGCTCACAGCCTGGCTCGCTCGAGCAGCTGCTCGATGCGGCGCAACAACGCCGGTAGCCTGAAGAGCGCCGCCGTCGCCCGAAGCGCGTCCTTGTGCGGGCGCGCCGGATACCCCGACCACGTCTCGCCCGCCGGCACGTCACTGATGGCGCCGGACTGGCCGGCCAGGCGCGCGCCGGCGCCGATCGTCAGGTGTCCGGCTGACGCGGCCTGCCCCCCCATGATCACGCCGTCCTCGATGCGCGTGCTGCCGGCAATTCCGACCTGCGCCAGCAACAGGCACAGGCGGCCGATGCGCACGTTGTGGCCCACGTGCACGAGGTTGTCGATCTTGGTGCCGTCGCCAACGACCGTGTCGTCCACGCTGCCGCGGTCGATCACCGAGTTGGCGCCGATCTCCACGTCGTTCCCGATGATCGTGCGGCCGACGTGCGGGATCTTCACGTGGGCCATCCGGCCGTCGACGAGCTTCTGCACATAGCCGAAGCCGTCGCTGCCCAGCCGCACGCCGCTGTGCAGGATCACGCGATGGCCGACGCGGGTGCGCGGATAGATGGTGACCAGCGGGTAGACCAGGCAATCGTCGCCGATGGTGGCCGCCGCCCCGATGACGGTGTGCGCGGCAATCCACGTGCGGTGGCCGATCACGGCGTCATCCTCGACCACCACGCCCGCCTCGACGCAGACGTCGTCGCCCAACTGCACATTGCGCCCGATGTGTGCGGACGGGTGGACACCCGCTGCATGCACCACCGGGCGATAGAAGCGCGGGATCAGCGACATCAGCACTTCGTGCGGGTTGGCCACGACGATGCGCGTCTGGCACGTACCCGGCGCGTCCCTGAGTTCCGGCGACACCAGCACGATGCCGGCCCGCGAATCGGCCATCAGTGCCGCGTAGCGCGCCGACGTGAAGAAGCTCAGATGCTCGGCGCCGGCGCGGTCGAGCGGCGCGATGGCCTGCACCGAAACCATGCCATCGCCCACGAGCTCCCCTCCCGTCGCCTGGGCAAGCTCGGCGGCGGTCAGGGATGGCGGGGTCGACGTGAGCGGCATGGGACGCTCAGCGAAGGGGTGGCGCGCCTCAGCGCGTCGGCGGGATCTTCGGCTTTGCCGCGCCGGCCGGCGTGGCCACCGGGCCGGCCGGCGGGACCGGCGGCTTGGCGGTCTGCGGCAGGTTCAGCAGGGGAGCCGGCATCGTCCGCAGCTTCACCAGCACCTTGTCGGTGATGTTCAGGTTCTTGTCGATCGCCACGATCGGGTTTCCCTGCGCGCCCACGTCGAGGATCGCCGTCAGCCCTTCTTCCTTGCGGATGTCCTCGAGCGCGACCTTGATCTGCTCGATGATCGGCTGGAGCAGCGCGGCCTGGCGCTGCTGCGCCTGGAGGTCGAGCGCCTGGGTGCGCGTCTGGTACTCCTGCTCCCGCTCGCTGATGCTCTTCTGTCGCGCCTCGCGCGCCGCCGGGCTCAGCCCCGCTTCGGCCTTCTGGTACGCCGTGATCATGCCCTGCAGCGAGTCCTGCATGCGGGTCACCTGGTTCTGCATCGCCTGCGCCTCCTTCTTCCACTGGGCATCGGCGTCGGCGCGGCCCGTGGCCTTGTCGAGCAGTTCGCGGGAATCGACGTACGCGAACTTCGGGATGGCGCCCTGGCCGGCCGCGACGGCCGGCACGAGGATGATCGAGGCGAACAGGACGCTGCGAAGTGCGTGAAAACTGGCGTGCATTGCTGACTCCAAGTGTTAGAAGAACTGACCGAGACGGAAGTGCAACTGGAATTTCGGATCGGGCCGGCCGAACAGGTCCGTTCGGTCGAACCCGTAGGCCCAGTCGAGGCCGAGCGGCCCCAGGGGCGTCACGACGGAGGCGCCCACGCCCGCGCCGCGATACAGGCGCGAGGGGTCGAACTCGCGGGGGTGCGTCCAGATGTTCCCCGCGTCATAGAACACGTTGACGTACAACTGCTGGCTCACGCGAAGTCCCACCTCGGCCGTCGACGTGAAGAAGGAGTTGCCGAACGACCCGCGCTGCGCATTGTACGTGCCGGTGCTCCCCGAGAAGCCGGCTGGCGTGATGGAGAATTCGGGATAGCCGCGCAGCGACTCGCCGAACTGCACGCCGCCCAGCGAGAACGACTGGGAGTAGAAGAAGGCGCCCGGGTCGCCGAAGACGGCTCCGGCCTTGCTCGACAGCCCCACCAGGAACTTGAGCGGCTGCGAGCCGGGCTTCTTGCCGCCGATCGATCCCAGCAGCGCGTACGAACGCATCTCCGTGTAGTAGCGCTGGAACGACGACGACCCGCCCAGCAGGCCGCCGTTGAAGTCGGCCCGGATGGACTGCAGGCTTCCCTGCGTCGCGAACGGCATGTCGACGCGCGTGTCGCGCTGCAGCGAGAGCCCCACGTTGGAGCGGAAGCAGCGCGTGCACGTGGTGCCGGTCGTCACCGTCCCCAGCAGGCCGTCAGAACCAAATTTCACCGCTTCGGCGCCGTACGTCACGAACAGGCGCGTGAAGCGCGAGTTCGGCATGGGGAATCCCACCTGCAGGCTGGCGCCGGTGCGAATGGAGCGCCCCAGGTCCGCGATGCGGTAGCGCGCCTGCGAGTTGTACGCCGACAGCGTCCCCGACACGCGACCGCGCTTGATCGACGGGTCGGTGTAACTCAGGTTGAAATCGTTGATATACCGGCCGAACTGCCACTGCAGCGACCCGCGCTTGCAGTTCCCCCACAGGTTGGGCTGCTCGAGGCCGATGAAGCCGCCCACGCCGGTGCCCTGCCCCATGGACGCGCCGAAATTGATGTTGCCCGTGCGCTTTTCCTTGACGCGGAAGATCACGTCCACGTCGCCGGCGTCGTTGGCCGGCTTGGTGTCGGGCGGCGGCAGCGGCGTCTCGAAGAACCCGAGGTTGGCGATGCTCTGGTACGAGCGGATCAGCCGGTCCTGGTTGAACACGTCGCCCGGCACGATGAACAGCTGGTCGCGAATGCAGGCTTCGTTGGTGTAGTCGTTGCCGAGGATATCCACGCGATTGATGATCGCCGGCTGGTTCTCGGTGATTTCCCACCGCAGGTTGACGCGCGGCGTCGAGTCCGGGTCCAGTGACGCCGGCTCGACGACGGGCCGCACCTGCGCGTAGATGTATCCCTCGTTGCTGTACAGCGTCCGGACCTTCTGCGTGGCGTCGTCCCACTGCGTCCGGTCGAAGAGGTTGGACGCCGCCGGCTTGCGCCGCACCAGCCCCACCACCCGCTGCGGCAACGTCGGCTTGCCGCTGGTGAACGGGAAGTAGCGCTGCACATCCTCGGTGGAGAAGTGCTTGTTGCCGTCCACGGCGAACGCGCCGACGTTGTACCGGCTCCCCTCGTTCACGGTGAGCTCCACCAGGCCCTTGCCGCGCGCGCGGTCCACGAGCAGGGTGTCCTTGAGGAACTGGAAGTCCACGAAGCCCTGCTTGGCGTACAGCGTCGGGATCCGTTCGCCGAGGTCGCCGGCGAACTTGTCCTCGTCGAACGCGCCCTTGCGCCACCACCAGAACCCCTCGGGGCGCGTCTTCATCGACTTCACGACCGCCGACGCGGACACCTGCCTGGTGCCGATCACCTGCACACCGGCGATGGCGAGCCGGCGACTCTCGTCGATCCGGAACACGAGCTTGATCTTCTCGCCGACCGTCGTGGTCTCCGGCTTCACCTGCGCCAGGTAGAAGCCGTTGGCCTGGTACACCGAGTCGATGCGCGTGATGACCGCCGCCACCGCCGCCGGGTCCACCGGGCGGCCGATCAACAGGTCCACCTTGTCCTTGACGGTGCGCAGCGAAACCTCGGACGGTCCGCTGACATCGACGTCGGCCAGCAGCGGACGCTCCACCACCTTGATCACCAGCGTCGCCTGCGCCGCGTCGCTCGACAGCACGCAGGATATCTGGACGTCGTCGAACTGGCCGCCCTGGAACACGCCGCGGATGGCCCGCTGCAGGGTCGGATAGTTCAGCGCCGTCTTGGCCGTCAGGCCGGCATCCGACAGGATCGTCGACGCCGGGACGCGCCGATTGCCGGTGACGGCAATGGAGTCGGGAGTCTGGCAGCGGCCGTCGTCGGGCTGTTGCGCGGCAAGTGGAGTGGCCCCCGCCAGCACGGTCAGCGCCAGGGCGGCAAACGTCAATCGAAGCATAGGCTGGGAAATATACACGAAGGGGCCGGTCGGGTTCACCTGCAACCCGTCCGGCCCCGGGGGGTTCCCGTCACGCCTTGGGCGTGCTGGCGGGAACCCGGAACTCGAGACGGGTGCCATCGACGCTCACGTCCACGTCGATCTCGTCGCCGTGCGCGAACTCCGCCATCAGGATCTTCTCCGACAGGGGGTCCTCGATGTAGCGCTGGATCGCCCGCTTCAGCGGCCGGGCGCCGTAGGCCTCGTCGTACCCGTGCGTCACCAGGAAGTCGAGCGCCGCGTCCGACAGTTTCATCACCAGTTCTTCCTCCGAGAGCCGCTTCTGCACGTCGCGCATCAGGATCGTCGCGATCTGCGCGATGTGCTCCTTCTGCAGCGGATGGAAGACGATGGTGTCGTCCAGCCGGTTGAGGAACTCGGGGTTGAAGACGTGCTGCAGTTCCTCCCGCACCTTCTCGGCCATCTTCTCGAACCGCGAGGCGCCGTCCGACGTGCCGAACCCGAGCGTGCGGCTCTTCGTGATGTCCTTGGCGCCGACGTTCGACGTCATGATCACCACCGTGTTCTTGAAGTCGATCACCCGGCCGTAGTTGTCGGTCAGGTGGCCCTCGTCGAGCACCTGCAGCAGGATGTTGAAGACGTCCGGGTGCGCCTTCTCGATCTCGTCGAGCAGCACCACGCTGTACGGCTTGCGCCGCACGGCCTTGGTGAGCGCCCCCGAATCCTCGTAGCCCACGTACCCCGGGGGCGCGCCGATGAGGCGCGACACCGAGAACTTCTCCATGTACTCGCTCATGTCCACGCGAATGAGCGCTGACGCGTCGGCAAACAGGAACTTGGCCAGTGCACGGGCCAGTTCCGTCTTGCCCACGCCCGTCGGCCCGCAGAAGATGAACGACCCGATGGGGCGCTTGGGGTCCTTCAGCCCGGCGCGGCTGCGCCGGATCGACCGGGCGATCGCCGCGATGGCGTCGTCCTGGGAGACGACGCTCTCGTGCAGTTCCTCCTCCATGCGCAGCAGGCGCGCCGTCTCGGCTTCCCGAAGGCGCGTCACCGGGATGCCCGTCCAGCGGCTCACGATGAAGGAAATTTCCTCCTCCCCCAGCACCGGGCGGAACGACTGGCGCCGCTCTTCCCACGCCTCCTGCCGCGTGCGGATCTCCGCCTGCAGCTCGCGCTCGGTGTCACGCAGCGCCGCCGCGCGTTCGAAGTTCTGGTCGCGCACCGCCGCATCCTTGTCGGCCGTCACCGCGTCCAGCCGGGTCTTCAGCTCGGCGACCTCCGGCGGCGGCACCTGCGCCGCCAGGCGCGCCCGCGCTCCCGCCTCGTCGATCACGTCGATCGCCTTGTCGGGCAGGAAACGGTCGGTGATATAGCGCTCCGACAGCTTGGCCGCGGCGACCAGCGTGTCGTCGGGAATCGTCACCCGGTGGTGATCCTCGTAGCGCTTCCGCAGCCCCTTCAGGATGTCCACCGTTTCGTCGATCGAGGGCGGCTCGACCACCACCGTCTGGAACCGGCGCTCCAGGGCGCCGTCCTTTTCGATGTACTTGCGGTACTCGTTCAGCGTCGACGCCCCCACGCACTGCAGCTCGCCGCGGGCCAGCGCCGGCTTGAGCATGTTGCTCGCGTCGATAGCGCCCTCGGCCGCGCCGGCGCCCACCAGCGTGTGCAGCTCGTCGATGAACAGGATGACCTGCTTGTTCAGCGCGATCTCGTTCATCACCGCCTTCAGGCGCTCCTCGAACTGGCCGCGATACTTCGTGCCCGCGATCACCGCCGCCATGTCGAGCGACAGCACGCGATGACTGCGCAGCGAATCGGGACAGTCGCCGTTGGCAATGAGCTGGGCCAGCCCCTCGACGATCGCCGTCTTGCCCACGCCCGGCTCGCCGATCAGCACCGGATTGTTCTTCTTGCGGCGGGTCAGCACCTCCATGACGCGCTCGATCTCCTTGAAGCGCCCGATCGTCGGATCGAGCTGCCCCTCGGCGGCGAGCGTCGTCAGGTCGCGGCAGAAATGGTCAAGCGCCGGCGTCTTGGACTTCTTCTCGCCCTTGGCCGGCGCGCCCGGTGCCGGGGTTGGCGTCCCCGAGGCCGGCGTCTGGCCCTGCGGCATTTCCGTGCCCAGCAGGCGCAGCGTCTCGGCGCGCGCCGCCTCTAGGGTCACGTTGGCATCGGCCAGCACCTGCGCCGCAATGCCCTTCTCCTCGCGTAGCAGGCCGAGCAGCAGGTGCTCCGTGCCCACATAAGAATGGCCAAGTTCACGCGCCTCGCCCATGCCCAGTTCGAGAACCTTCTTGGCGCGCGACGTGTACGGCAGGTCGGGTCCGGTGGCCTGCGCCGCCTTCCCCTTTTTCACCGTCTCCTCGATCTTCTGCTGGATCTCGTCGAGGTCGACGTTGAGGTGCTGCAGCACGGCAGACGCCACCCCATCACCCTCACGAATCAGCCCGAGCAGGATATGCTCCGTGCCGACGTACTCGTGGTGGAGGCGGGCAGCCTCCTCGCGAGCCATCGCCAGCACCTTCCGGACTCGTTCGGTGAAGTTGTAGCCGTTCATCAGATCCCCCGTCGCTGCAGTCGTCGGCCTAGGCCGAACCCCCTTCTCCGGCCAGCACCCCGCGCACGTGGCGCGCCCGGGCCAGGCCGGCCTCACTCTCCGTCAACACGCGCCCCTCGGCCAGCGAGAGGTGCCCAAGCTGGCTGTACACCAGCAGCTTGTTGAGCGTGTAAACACTCAAGCCAGCAACAAGTTTCAGACCGACCGCCAGACGCACGCCACTCAGCAGGTTCATTGCCTCGTCGACGCCCAGACTCCGGGCGTACCGCAACGTGCCGTACGCCCGCCACAGCTTGTCCTCAATAATATAACCGGCGTCCCGGATCAGGACACGGCGCGCCTCCTCTTCCCGCGAGATCACGTGCGAGACCACCCGCTCCAGGTGGTCGCACAGTTCGTCCTCGCCCCGTCCCAGCGTCGTCTGGTTCGAGATCTGGAAGAAATTCCCGACCACTTCACTCCCCTCACCGTACAGTCCCCGGTACGTCAGCCCCATTTGCTGCAGGCCGGTCAGGACCTTGCCGATTTCCTGCGTCAGCACGAGCCCGGGCAGGTGCACGAGCACCGAGGCCCGCAGCCCGGTGCCCACGTTCGTCGGGCACGACGTCAGGAACCCGAACTCCCGGTGGAAGGCCAGCGGCAGCACCGCGCCCAGCTCGCGGTCCACCCGTCCGGCCCGCTCCCAGGCGCCGCCGATGTCGAAGCCCGAGCGGAACACCTGCAGGCGCAGGTGGTCCTCCTCGTTCACCATCAGCGCCGCCTCCTCTCCCCCCAGCACCGCCGCGCCGCTGCGCGCCGTCGCCGCGTCCAGTTCCGCCAGCTCCCTGCTCACCAGGTGCCGTTCGTACAGCAGGCGGCGCTCGTTCGCCGTCATCTCGTCGAGGCGCAGCGACACCGCCTGCGACAGCAGGTCCACATGGACCGCCGCCTCGCGCACGTGCTGCAGGACGAGCAGGCGCTCCCCGTCGCGGGCCCGTGGGCTGAAGGCGAAGCCGGCGACGTTGCGCGCCAGGCGGACGCGCGACGAAAGCACGATGTCGGCGTGGGCGCCGCTGGCCGTGATCCACGGCATGCCGCCGTCGGGAAGCAGCGACAGGTCGAGCGTCATTCGAGCGCCCGAATCTGGTCGCGCAGCGCCGCCGCCGTCTCGAACTCCTCGGCGACCACGGCCTGCTGCAGCTGGGTGCGCAACGTCGCCAGCGTCGCCTCACGCTCGTCACCGGCAACCACCGGCGCCGTGTACTCGCGACCGGCGTGCCTCGCGCCGCCCTGCACCCGGCGCAGCAGTTCGCGCAGCGCCCCCTCGAACGCCGTGTAGCAGTGCGCGCATCCCAGGCGCCCCGACGCACGGAAGTCGCGAAGCGTCGTCTCGCAGTAGGCGCACCGCGTCTGGTCGCCGGCCGACGGGGACACGGGGTGCTGCACCGCGTGCAGGAAGTCGCCGAGGGGGTGCTTCGGCATCGCGATCGTGGTCTCGATCCCCTTGGCCGCGGCACACTTCTCGCACAGATGGAGCTGCGTCACCGCGTTCTCCACGATCTGCGTGAGATGCACCACCGCATCCCGTTCCCGGCAGGAATCGCACAACATCAGACCAGCCCTTCGCCGTGCGTCTCGGCGAGCCGTCCGTCTTCCAGCAGCAGGATGCGCTGGGCGCGCAGCGCCAGCGACCGATTGTGCGTCACCACCACCAGACCGACGCCCATTTCCACCGCCAGCGCGGCGAACAGGTCGTGCAGCAGCTCGGCGTTGGCATGGTCCAGGTTCCCCGACGGCTCATCGGCGAGCAGCAGCGGCGGCGACGCCGCCAGCGCGCGCGCCACGGCCGTCCGCTGCTGCTCTCCGCCCGAGAGCTCCCCCGGCCGGTGGTGCATGCGCGCCGACAGGCCGACACGCTCCAGCAGCTCCCGTGCCCGTGCCTGTGCCTTGCCGGAAGACTCGCCGGCAATCCGCAGGGGCATCATGACGTTCTCGAGCGCCGAGAATTCGCGCAGCAGGTGGTGGAACTGGAAGACGAAGCCGACGCTCCGGTTGCGGAGGCCGGCAAGGTCGTCGTCGGGGACGGTGCTGACGGCACGGCCGTCGAGCACCACCTCGCCCCCCGTGGGACGCTCCAGCGCGCCCACCACCTGCAGCAGCGTGCTCTTGCCAGCCCCGCTGGCGCCCACGATCGCCACCATCTCGCCGCGGGCCACCTGCAGGTCCACGCCGTCGAGCACCCGGATCTCGCCGCCGTCGCCACCGGTGAAGATCTTCGTGACGCCGCGCGCCTCGAGTATCGGTGTCATTCGTCGCGGATCGCCTCGATCGGGTACAGCCGCGAGGCCTGCCACGCCGGATACAGCGTGGCCACCGCCGCCACCGCAAAGCCAAGGAGCGCCATCATCAGCGTGTCGCCCACCTCGAGACGCACCGGCAGGTGGTCGATGAAGTAGATCGTGGGGTCGAGCGTAATCAGCCGGTACCTGTCGATCGCCACGCCGAGGGTGGCGCCCAGCGCCGTCCCCAGCACGGTACCGACGAGCCCGATGACCACGCCCTGGATGAGAAAGACCCGCCGAATCCCGCCCTCGGTGAATCCCATGGCCTTCAGGATGCCGATCTCCCGCGTCTTGTCGCGGACGACCATCGTCAGCGTGCTCACGATGTTGAAGGCCGCGACGACGATGATGAGCAGCAGGATGACGCCCATCCCCATCTTCTCGAGCTTCAGCGCGCGGAAGAGCGAACTGTTCTGTTCCTGCCAGTCCACCGTGTGATACGGGAACTCGAGCGCCGTGCCGATCCGCTCCGCCACCGCCGGCGCCACCCAGCGGTCGGCGGTGGCCACCTCGAGGCCGGTGACCGCGCTGTCGAGCCCGGCAAACTCCTGCGCCGCCGACAGGTCCACGAAGACGTACGAATTATCGTACTCGTACATGCCGGTCTCGAAGACGCCCGTCACTTCGAACTCGGCGATGCGCGGTACCAGCGCGCCCAGCACGGCATCCGGCTTGAGGCCGGCCGCCGACACCATCGTCAGGTGCGCCCCCGGGTAGGCGCTGAGCCGGTCGGCCAGCAGCTTGCCCACTACCGCACCCCGGCGCTTGCCGTCCTTCGTAACGAACGAAAAGTCGCCCATCGTGGCGTGTTCGCGGATTGACGTCACCGGACGCACGCTCGCCCCGGCCGGATCGATGCCCGACACGGAGACGCCCTCGGTGTAGTCGTGCCCGGCATTCGCCAGCGCCTGCGTCAGCACGAATGGCGCAACCGCCACCACGCCGTCGATGGTGCGCACCTTGGCCTGCACCGCGCGCCAGCCGGTGATCTTCAGCTCGTCACCGTACACCAGCACGCGCAGGTCCGGGCTCCCCACCAGGATCTTCTCGCGCAGGTCCGTCTGCAGCCCGTTCATCACGCCGATGATCAGGATCAGCGCGCTCACGCCGATGACGATGCCGCCGATGGCGATGACGGAAATGAACGACAACCACCGCGTGCGGCCGCGCGCGCGGAGGTAGCGCCAGGCGATTTCAAGTTCCAGTCGGTTCACCACGCTCCCATGCCCAAACCTGTGCCCCCGTCCGTCTTCCCCCGCACCCCACTCGTCCCCCCTCCCAAACCCCCGCACCCCGCACTCCGTCCCGACCCGTTACTCCGGCCTCATCGTAGGAAACAGGATCACGTCGCGAATGTGCGACGTATTGGTCAGGTACATGAACAGCCGGTCCATGCCGATGCCGACGCCACCCATCGGCGGCATGCCGTACTCCATGGCGCGCAGGTAGTCCTCGTCGACGCCGCTCGCCTCCTCGTCGCCGGCCGCCTTCAGTCGCGCCTGCGCCTCGAAACGCTGGCGCTGGTCGATGGGATCGTTGAGTTCGCTGAACGCGTTCGCCATCTCCTTGCCGCGCGCGAACAGCTCGAACCGCTCGGTGAGCTCGGGGTTGCCGCGCTTCGGCTTGGCCAGCGGCGACAGCTCCTTGGGATAGTCCACCACGAACGTCGGGCGGTCGATCCGGCTCTCCACGTGATGCTGGAACAGTTCGTCCATCAGCTTCGGCCGCGACAGCGTGCCGATGTGGTGCACACCCACCTTCTCGGCGGCGGCGCGAAGCTCGGCGTCCGTCAGCTTCGTCACGTCGGGGACGCGCAGCGCGCGCGACAGCGACGGCAGCCATTCGACGCGGGGAAACGGCCCCTGCAGCACGGCGGGGTCGAAGGCCGGCGCATCGCTGGACAGTCCGGCGGCCTGCAGCGTGTCGCGCACCGCGGTGGCCGCCGCGATGAGCAGCGCCTCCACGCGGTCCATCATCCCGGTGTAGTCGGCGTAGGCCTGGTAGAACTCGAGCATCGTGAACTCCGGATTGTGCGTCCGGTCGATGCCTTCGTTGCGGAAGTCGTGCCCGATCTCGTACACCCGGTCGAAGCCGCCCACGACCAGGCGCTTGAGGTACAGCTCGTCGGCGATGCGCAGGAACAGCGGCATGTCGAGCGCATTGTGCTGCGTCACGAACGGCCTGGCCGCCGCGCCGCCGTACAGCGGCTGCAGCACCGGGGTCTCCACCTCCAGGAAGTCCAGGCCGTCGAGGAAGGTGCGCACCGCCGCGTTCATCCGCGACCGCGCCGTGAACAACGCGCGCACCTCGGGATGCACGGCCAGGTCGGCGTACCGCTGGCGCGACCGCTGCTCGCCGTCGGCGAACGCCGAGTGGCGCACCACCTCGCCGTCCACCGTCTCTTCCTTGCCGAACGGCAGCGGACGCAGCGACTTGGCCAGCAGCTCCAGCCGCTCCACGCGCACCGTCACCTCGCCCGTGCGCGTACGGAACAGCGCGCCCTGCACGCCGATCACGTCGCCGAGGTCGAGCAGGTCGCACAGCGCCCACGCGTCCTCGCCGAGCACGTCCTTCTTGAGGTAGAGCTGCACGCGCCCCGACGGATCGCCCAGGTGCGCAAACGTCGTCTTGCCGTGCGCGCGCCAGGCGACGACGCGCCCGGCCAGCCTGACCTCCGGTCCCTCCGCCGCGTCGCCGAGCAGCGGGATGCACTCGGCGGCGTGGTGCGAACGGACGAAGCTGTAGGCGAACGCCGGAATGCCGAGGGCCGCCAGCGCCTCCAGCTTGTCGCGACGCGAGCGCAGCACGTAGTTGAGTTCGTCGCTCATCGGGCTGCTCCCGCGTTGCCGGCCAGCTTGAGGTATGCCTCGATGAACGGGTCGATGGCGCCGTCCATGACCTTCTGCACGTCCGTGATCTTCAGCTCGGTGCGATGGTCGTTGACCATCGTGTACGGCTGGAACACGTAGCTGCGGATCTGGCTGCCGAACGACACCTCGGACTTGGTGGCATCGAGCACCGCCTTGGCCGCCGCCTGCTTCTCCGCCTCGCGATTGTAGAGCTTGTTCTTCAGCTGCTTCATCGCGTGTTCCTTGTTCTTGTGCTGCGAACGCTGCTGCTGGCACGACACCACGATGCCCGTCGGGATGTGCGTCAGGCGCACCGCCGAACTGGTCTTGTTCACGTGCTGGCCGCCAGCGCCGCTCGCCCGGAACACGTCCACGCGCAGGTCCTCGTCGCGAATCTCGATGTTGATCTCCTCGTTCACCACCGGATACACGAACACCGAAGCGAAGCTGGTGTGCCGCCGGGCCTGCGAGTCGAAGGGCGAGATGCGCACCAGCCGGTGCACTCCCGACTCCGGGCGCAGGAAGCCGAAGGCGTACAGGCCGCGGATCTCCAGCACCGCCCCCTTGATGCCCGCTTCCTCGCCTTCCGACACGTCCAGCACTTCCACGTCGTATCCGCGGCGCTCGGCCCAGCGCGTGTACATGCGCATGATCATCTGCGCCCAGTCCTGCGCCTCGGTGCCACCCGCGCCGGCGCTGATCTCCACCTGGGCGTCGCGGAAGTCATCGCGACCCTGCAACAGCGACCGGAGCTTGAAGGCCTGCACGTCCTCGCGCAGCGCCGCCGTCTCGCGCTCCACTTCGGCGATCATCTCCAGGTCCGGCTCGCCCTCAAGCATCTCGTCCAGCTCGAGCGCCGCCT
>JBBTJT010000041.1:0-22367 GCA_038059315.1 Gemmatimonadota bacterium | reverse complement strand
TGAGTGGAGTGCAGGGGAAGGGGCAGAGTGAAGTGCAGGGGAAGGGGCAGAGTGAAGTGCAGGGGATGGGTGCGGGGTGAATCCGCGCGCGACTCGTGGGCGTACTTGATGGTGACTCCTCTCCGGACCCTCCCGTGCGCGCCTTCCTGAAGTACTTCCTCATGGGCCTTGCCTCGGTGGCCCTGCTCATCCCGCTCGGGCTGGTGCTCCTCACTCTTGGCCTGCCGGTGATGGCGGCGCTGATGGCGCTGACGGTGCCGGTGGTGGTCGTGCTCGCCCTCGTCGGAATTCCCGTGTTCCTGACGGCGGTGCTCGCGGTGGTGGTGCTGTCGGTGGTCTTCGGCGTGCTGGGCGCGGTGCTGGCCATCGGCTTCGCCGTGGTGGGGCTGCTGCTCAGGGTGGTGCTCCCCATCGCGCTCGTTGGCTGGTTGGTGAGCGCGTATATTTCCTCGCGACAGCGCGCGACGTAAGGCGCGCTCCCCCCCGCGCAAAGGAGCAGGCACATGACCAACTACGGCGCAAAGGAACTGGCCGCGGCGTTTCGCACAGTGCGCAGGAACACCGTCCACGTGGCCAGGGACATTCCTGAGGACAAGTACGATTTCGTGGCCGCGCCCGGACTGAAGCCGGTCCGCGCGTTGCTGGCGCACATCGCGTGGGGGCCGGCGTTGCAGTACGACGTGCACCGCGACCGTCGCGCGACGACGCTGCAGGGGTACGACTGGGGGGCGTTCGTGGCCGGAGGCGCGGCGTTCGAGGCGCAGCCCCGCACGAAGGCCGAGGTGGTGGCGCTGCTCGAGAGCACGGGCGAGGAATTCGCCGCCTGGGTTGGGGGTTTGAGTGGTGAATTCCTCAAGGAGACCTACACCGACCACACGGGCCAGAACCCGAAGACGCGATTCGAGAGCATCATGTCGGTGAAGGAGCACGAGATGCACCATCGCGCGCAGCTGATGCTGATCCTGCGGCTGGTGGGCGGCATTCCGCACCTGACGCGCGAACGGATGGAGCGGTCGTCAGCGGCAGCGGCGGCAGCGGCGGCGGCGGCAGCGGCGGCGGCAGCAGCGGCGGCGGCCGGCTGAGCGCTTCTCCGGACCCGGCGACTTCGAAATCCCCGGGTCCTTCCGCAGGACGACCACATCTCCTTAGAATGCAGACGCAGCTTCCGTAACCCGGCGCTTCTGCCCTAGCCAATCGGTGCTCCCCTATGAACCGACGTCTGCTCGTGCTGGTCGCACTCCTGTGCGCCACGGGATTCACGGCCGCCGCCCAGGGTGGCCCAGCCGCCACGCCGGGCGCGCCTCCCGCCGCCGGCCTGCCGCTCAAGATGGCCCGAACCCACACCTTCACCACGACGAAGGGCACCTGGATTTCGCTGGACGTGTCGCCGGACGGCCAGCAGATCATCTTCGACCTGCTCGGCGATCTCTACTCCCTGCCGATCACGGGCGGCAAGGCCACACGCCTGACCAGCGGCATGGCCTACGACGTGCAGCCGCGCTTCTCGCCCGACGGCAAGAAGGTGGTGTTCGTCTCCGACCGGTCGGGGGGCGAGAACCTCTGGATCATGAACGCCGACGGCAAGGACACGACGGCGCTCACCACGGGCAACCTCAACCAGTACATCTCGCCGGTGTGGTCGCCCGACGGCAAGTACGTGGTGACGTCGCGCTCGGGCGGCACGTTCGGCACGGCCAAGCTCTACATGTACCACGTGGACGGCGGCAAGGGCGTGGCGCTGAGCGCGATTCCCGCGCCGCCGCCGGCGCTGAAGATGCTTGGCGCGGCCTTCGGCAAGGACCCGCGGTACACGTGGTTCGCGGCGCGCACGGGCGACTGGCAGTACAACGCCGTCGGCCCGCAGTACCAGCTGTACGTGTGGGATCGCGAGACGGGGCGCACGTCGCAGATGTCGAAGCGCGTCGGCTCGGCGTTCCGCCCGGCACTCTCGAGCGACGGCAAGTACCTGGTGTACGCGTCGCGCTTCGAGACCAAAACGGGCCTGCGCATCCGCGATCTCGAGACGCAGGATGAAGACTGGCTGGCGTACCCGGTGCAGCGCGACGAGACCGAGTCGCGGGCGCCCATGGACGCCTATCCGGGGTATGCCTTCACGCCCGACTCCAAGGCCATCGTCGTGTCGTACGGTGGCGAGATCTGGCGCGTGCCGGTGGACAAGAGCGCGCCGTCGAAGATCCCGTTCGAGGCCGAAGTGAAGCTGGAGATGGGGCCCGAGGTGAAGTTCGCCTGGCGCGTGGACACGGCGACGTCGTTCACCGCCAAGCAGATTCGCGACATCGCGCCATCGCCCGATGGCACGCGTCTGGCGTTCTCGGCGCTCGACCGGCTGTACGTGGTGGACCTCCCCAATGGCACGCCGCAGCGCGTCACGAAGAACGACGTCGGCGAGTTCATGCCCGCGTGGTCACCCGACTCGAAGTCGCTGGCCTACACCACGTGGACCGACGCCAAGGGCGGCATGCTGATGCGCTCGACGCTCGACGCCAGGAAGGTGTGGAGCACGAAGCCCCTCACCGGCAGCGGGCTGTACACCGACATCGCCTGGTCACCGGCTGGCGACAAGATCATCGCCGTGCGTGCCGCCCAGCGCGAAATGCAGGAGGCGGGCGGCGCGTTCTTTGGCCCCGCGGCGGCAGAGTTCGTCTGGGTGAACGCGTCGGGCGGCGCGGTGACGGCCATCATGCCGACGAGCGGCATGGGCAATCCGCACTTCACGTCGAGCCCCGATCGCATCTACGCGTACGGGCGCGAGGGCTTGGTCTCGTTTCGCTGGGACGGCACCGACCTCAAGACGCATCTCAAGGTGACGGGCCCGCTGCCTCCGGGCGCGGGCGGCTCACCGATGACGCTCGACGCCGGCTTGGACGCCAAGGCCGCGCAGCAGTGGATTGGCGGCCGCGCGTCACGTCCGGTGGCCGAGGCGGCGCCGACGCATCTCGATCCCATGGAGCCGACCCCGCCGCAGCCGCCGCCAGCCGGTCTGGTGCTGATGTCGCCCTCGGGCGACCAGGCGCTGGCCATGGTGGGAATGAACTTCTACACGATCACCATTCCGCAGGTCGGCGCGACGGCGCCCACCGTGTCGGTGGCTGACCCGGCGTCGGCATCGGTGCCGGTGCGCAAGCTGAACGAGGTGGGCGGCGAGTTCCCCTCGTGGAGCGCCGACGGCAAGCAGGTGATGTGGTCGCTGGGCAACGCCCTGTGGACCTATGACCTCGCGCGCGGCAAGGCGGTGGACGATTCACTGAAGATCGATGCGAAGGCGAAGGCGCTGCTGCGCCTCGACCCGACGAAGAAGGACAGCATCGCCCGCGCCGATTCCGTGGCCAAGGCCGATACCGTGGGCGGCAAGAAGCCGGTGAAGCCCGGCTACAAGCCCGACGAGATCCGCATCAGCGTGGCGGCCACGCGTGACACACCGCGCGGCACCGTGGTGCTGCGCGGCGCCAAGACCATCACCATGAAGGACCACGAGATCATCGAGAACGCCGACATCGTGGTGCGCGACAACCGCATCGTCGCCGTGGGTGCGCGGGGCAGCGTGGAGGTGCCGGCCGACGCCAGGGTGATCGACGTGAGCGGCAAGGTGATCATGCCCGGCATGGTCGACACGCACTACCATCCGCAGTGGCTCACACCGCAGGTGCACAACACGCAGACCTGGCAGTACCTCAGCACGCTGGCGTACGGCAGCACGACGACGCGCGATCCGCAGACGTCGACCACCGACTTCATGACGTACGGTGACCGGGTGGCGATGGGCGACATGGTGGGCCCGCGCATCTACACCACCGGCCCGGGCGTCTTTGCCGCCGAGCCGGTGCGCGACCTCGAGCACGCCCGGCAGATCCTGTCGCGCTACGCCAAGTACTACGACACCAAGACGCTCAAGATGTACATGAGCGGCAACCGGCAGCAGCGCCAGTGGATCATCATGGCCGCCAAGGAGCTTGGCATCATGCCGACCACCGAGGGCGGGCTGGACGAGAAGCTGAACATGACGCACGGCATCGACGGCTACCCGGGCATCGAGCACACGCTGCCGATCACGCCGAAGTACGAGGACGTGTTCCAGTGGTACAAGGGCACGGGCGTCACCAACTCGCCGACGCTGATCGTCGAGTACGGCGGCCCCTTCGGCGAAGGGTGGTTCTACCAGAGCGAGGACCTGCTGGGCGACAAGAAGCTGCGCCACTTCACGCACCCGGTGGACTTCGACGGCAAGGTGCGCCGTCGCGGCACCGGCAACGCCCCCGGACCGGCCGGCTTTGCGGTGAAGGAGGAGTACGCGATGTGGCAGCACGCCGAGGACGTGGCCAGGACGGTGGCCGCCGGCGGACGCATTGGCGTGGGGAGCCACGGCCAGCTGCAGGGACTCGGCATGCACTGGGAGCTCTGGCTGCTGCAGAGCGGCGGGCTGTCGACGCACGACGCGCTGCGGTCGGCGACGATCGTCGGCGCCGAGGCCATTGGCCTGGCGCAGGACGTCGGGTCGATCGAGGTGGGCAAGCTGGCCGACCTCATGGTGCTCGACAAGGACCCGCTGACCAACATCCGCAACAGCAACACCGTGTCGCTGGTGATGATGAACGGCCGGCTGTTCGACGGCAACACGCTGGACGAGGTGTATCCGCGGCAGAAGAAGCTTGCGCCGCAGTGGTGGGCGTACAAGGCGCCGGGGGCGGGGGCGGGGATACGGTAGACGGTAGACGGTGGACGGTAGACGGTGGACGGTAGACGGTAGACGGTAGACGGTAGACGGCAGACGGCAGACGAACCAGAACGGAGCGGCCCGGAGAACGGTTTCCGGGCCGTTCTATTTGTTGCAGGCAGTCGCCGTCGACGGACCGCCGGGTGATATTTCGGCCCATGCAATTCGCCGCCGCTGTGTCCTCGTCGCGCGCCACGTTCCGGGCGATCACGGCGCTGGTGGTATGTGCATTGGCGAGCGCGCCGACGCTTGAGGGGCAGGCCACGCCGGCCGCCGGTCCGGTCGCCGTGTACCTCGACTGCCGGGCATCGTGCGACGGCAGCCTGATCCGCACCGAGATCACGTACGTGAACTGGGTGCGCGACCGCGAGGTCGCCGACGTCCATGTGCTGCTGACGAGCCAGCGCTCCGGCGCCGGCGGCGAGCAGTTCACGGCGGCGTTCCTCGGTGTCCGGCAATTCGGCGGACGTGGCGACACGCTGACGTTTACCACGAACCCGACGACGACCAGCGACGAGTCGCGTCGCGGGGTGACGCGAATGCTTGCGCTGGGGCTCGTGCAGTTCGTGGCGCGCACGCCGACCGGCCAGTCGTTGCGCGTGCTGCGGGGCGACACGACGACCGGGGGCAATTCGCAGATGCTGCCGGCGCGCGATCCGTGGAAGGCCTGGGTGTTCTCGGTGAGCCTCAGTGGTTCGACGGACGGCGAGCGGTACTACAAGAGCAAGAACGTGAATTCCCACTTCTCCGCCGACCGGGTGACGGAAGACTGGAAGACCAACTTCGACTTTTCGCATTCGTACCGCGACAACCAGGTGACGGTGCAGGAGTTCGACAGCGTCGGCACGGTGACGTCGGACTCGACGTACGAGAACCTGCAGCGCGACTGGAACGTCGAGTTGCTGCAGGTGAAGAGCCTTTCCGGCCACTGGTCGGTCGGCGGGCACGTCGAGGTGGCATCGCAGACCTTCCGCAACCAGGACCTGCGCGCGCAACTCCGTGCGGCCGTGGAGTACGACATCTTCCCGTACGCCGAGGCGACGCGGCGCGAGTTGATGCTGCGGTACGGCGTGGGGGTGACGAGCTACCGGTACGCCGACACGACGATCTTCGACAAGATTCGCGAAACGCTGCCGAGCCACTTTGTAGAGCTCGAGTTTCGCACGCGGCAGCCGTGGGGGAGTGCGAACGTGAACATCGAGCACCGGAACTTCCTCACGGACGCCTCGAAGCGGACCACGGAAATCAAGACCGGGTTCAACGTCCGCCTGTTCCGCGGCTTCAGCATCAACGCCGGCGGCGGCTACGAGTGGATCCACGACCAGGTGTACCTGCCGCGCGGCGAAACGGACGCGGTGGACGTGCTGCTGCGGCGGCGAGCGCTGCTCAGCGGTTTCCAGTATTACATGCGACTGGGGCTGAGCTACACGTTCGGGTCGATCTACAACAACGTGGTGAATCCGAGGTTCTGAGGGCCGGGTATACGGCACGCCCGTCAACGCTTGTCTGGTGGAAGCCCGGGGGGTAGTTTCAGTGACTGTCCGTGCGGGTGAGAGTCCGGCGGCGGACGGGACGTAGCGCAGTCCGGTAGCGCACCTGAATGGGGTTCAGGGGGTCGCGGGTTCGAATCCCGCCGTCCCGATTGGATAAGCGGTTGATTCACACGAGTTTGGAAAGGGCGCCCGGCGGAGTACTCGCCGGGCCTTCTTCTTTCAGGAAGCCGACAGGACGCCGCTCGCGTCCTCGCCCGGTGGGTCTGCGGACCCATGTCCGGGACAATGGAAACCGCATTGTAGGCGCAGCGCGGCGGAGGTAGTTTCCACGCATGTCGCTTCTCACGACCATCCTCGCGAGTCTCCGCGCCCACGAAGTCGAACTCCGGGCGCGGGGCGTTGTGCACGTGGCGGTGTTCGGTTCGGTCGTGCGTTCGGAGCACCGCCCCGATAGCGACGTTGACCTGTTCGTGGATCTCACGCCTGATGTGGCTGGCGATTTCTTCGCGTACGCCGGAATCGCCGCCGATCTCGAACAGATCGTGGGTCGAGACGTCGACGTCGCGCGACGGGATCGCTTGAGGCCGCACGTGCGGCCAAGCGCGGAGGCGCAAGCGGTGTATGCCTTCTGACGTTCCGCGCGAGCGGCTTGGGGACATCATCACCAACATCGATCGGGTCCGGGCTCATTTGGCGACCGTGATCCCCGATGCGGAACTCGACGACAAGACGCGCGACGCGGTTGAGCGGTGTCTCGAACGGATCAGTGAAGCGGCCAAGAAACTCGGGCCCGCGATGGAGGCCCGCCAGCCACAGGTCTCGTGGCGCGGCATTCGCGGCCTGGGGAACGTCCTCCGCCACGAGTACGATGCGGTTGACGATTCGACGATTGCGCGAATTGTGGAACATGAGCTTGAGTCGCTGCGGCAGGCGTGCCTGCGCGAACGCGCCGCGATCGGTGGCGACGAGAGCGCGACCTGAGGTTTCCCGGTGAGCGACCGGTGAGGCGCGAAGCCGGGTTGCTGGCGCTCGAGGCATTGATGCAGGGACGTGGCTACGAGGGCACGAGCATGGATGTACTCATGGCACACGATGCCACGATGAACGCTGCTGCGCGCCTCGGGCAGCAGCGCTCCATGTTCTTGCGAGACGCGCCGATCCGCACCGGGTCGGCGCGTCTCGCTTGGCCGGCATCGCCAGGTCGCGGCGGTGACGCCATCGCGCCGATTCAGCGAAGGGTCGACCAGTATGTGGTCCTTGACAAAATGACAAAAGAGTCATATACTGTCCTTGCAAGCATGACAACATCTCGCGATCTCCTGCGCCTCAAGCTCGCCGAGTCGATGGCGGCAACCCCGCCGCCCCTCACCCGGCGCGACGTGCGCCTGCCCGGCATCCGCGGCAAGGCGCTCGCCGTCATCGGAGTGCGGCGCGGCGGCAAGACGTCGTTCCTGCGACAGTGCCAGGCGGACCGACTCGCCGACGGACGAGCGCCGGAATCGCAGCTCCTCGTATCGCTCGAGGACGAGCGGCTCTCGGGCATGACGGTCGCCGATCTTGCCTGGCTGCTCGATGAACACGCGCGACTGCACCCGGGGCTGCGCGAATCCGGCGCCGTCACCTTCTACCTGGATGACGTGCAGGTCCTCCCCGGATGGGAAGGACTGGTGCGCCGGCTGGTCGATGCGAGAAACGTCGAACTCCTGGTGTCGGGTTCATCGGCTCGGCTGGTGAGCCGCGAAGTGGCGACCAGCCTGCGTGGGCGGGCGATGGAAGTGCTGGTGTTTCCATTCAGTTTTCGCGAAGCGCTGCGACACGCCGACGCCGAGCCGGCCAAACCATGGAATCGCCTGCGTCGGGCTGAGCGGGTGGCACTCGACAACGCGCTGCGCCGGTACCTCGTCGAGGGCGGGTTCCCTGAAGCGCAGGGCGCCGCACCGCGCGACCGCGCGGCGCTCCTCGCCGGCTACGTGGATGTGGTGGTCCTGCGCGATGTCATCGACCGTCACGCGGTCTCCAATCCGCTGGCCCTGCGCTGGCTGCAGCGCCAGCTCCTGGCCAACCCGGGCGGCGCGTTCTCGGTGAAGAAGCACTACGACACGCTGCGTTCGCAGGGAGTGTCGGTCGCGAAGGACACGATGCACGAGTACCTCGCACACCTCGAGGATGCGTTCCTCGTGCGCACGGTCGCGATGCACAGCGCGTCGGAACGGCAGCGCATGGTGAATCCCCGCAAGGCCTACCCGGTGGACCCGGGGCTCATTGCGCTGTTCGAGCGCAGCGGCCGCGAGCAGCAGCGGCGCGCGCTCGAGACGGCCGTGCTCCTGGACCTGGAGCGGCGCGGGTACGACGTCTCCTACGTGCGCACGAACGAGGGATGGGAGGTGGACTTCCTGGCGCACCGCGCGGGCGACGCTCCGCTCCTGATTCAGGTGTGCCTCGAGACCAGCGACGACGCGACGTGGGCCCGCGAGGTCCGCTCACTCGAGGCCGCACGGGCGGTGCATCGAAAGGCGCGTGCGGTGCTCGTCACGCTCGACGCGACGCCGCCGGGCAAGCGGCTGCCGCGAGGCCTCACGTGGGCGAGCGCCACGCAGTGGCTGCTGGAAGAGATGGCGTGACACCGCCCGAGAATCGGCGAACGGCCCGCAACTGAACCAGACGGGAACTTCGGATGCAAAATTGTCCTTATACTCAGGGTACCCAACGATGAACGCGACCATGCCCACAAAACCCTCCCCGCACCTTCAAGCCTTTGCCGCAGAACTCAAGGAGCGCCGGGACTCGCTGGCGTTCGGGGTCCAGCTCAAGCAGGGCGCCCAGCAGTTCACCGACGAACTGCTCGCCGTCCTCTTCCCGCACTTCTGCCGCGAGACGTACTTCACGGCTCAGGAGATCGAGGCCCGGCTGGCCCTGCTCGAGCGCGACCTGAAGCGCATGATCGCCCCGCTGCTGGCCAATGCGGCCATCACGCCGGAAGAGGTGGGCGTCGCCTTCAGCGCCGCGCTCCCCGGCATCCATGCGCAACTGCTGCTCGACGCGGAGGCCATCAACCTCGGCGATCCGGCCGCCGAGAGCCTCGACGAGGTCATCCTCGCCTATCCGGGGTTCACGGCGATCGCCATTCACCGGCCGGCGCACGAACTGTACCGACTGCGTGTTCCGATCTTCCCCCGGCTCCTCAGCGAACTCGCCCATCAGGTGACCGGGATCGACATCCACCCCGGGGCCACCATCGGGACCTCGTTCGCCATCGATCACGGCACGGGAATCGTCATCGGCGAATCGGCGGTCATCGGGAACAACGTGAAGATCTACCAGGGCGTCACGCTCGGCGCGCTCAGCGTGAAGAAGAGCCTCGCCCGCTCCAAGCGGCATCCGACGATCGAGGACAACGTGGTCATCTACGCCCAGGCGGTCATCCTCGGCGGCGACACGGTGATCGGCCACGACAGCGTCGTCGGCGGCAACGTCTGGCTCACCGAGAGCGTTCCGCCCTATTCGTACGTGCACCAGGAGAGCAAGGCGATCGTTCGGCCGAAGGATTCAGACGCCACCGACCTGTACGCCATCTAGAGCACACGGTAGGGAGCCCCAGCGTCATGAAAGCCCAGTCCATTCTCGAGACCATCGGCAACACGCCCCACGTCCGCATCAACCGCCTCTTCGGCAGCGCCGCGGAGGTGTGGATGAAGCTCGAACGCGCCAATCCGGGAGCCAGCATCAAGGACCGCATCGCCCTCTCGATGATCGAGGATGCCGAACGGCGCGGTATCCTGAACGCGGGAAGCGTCATCATCGAGCCGACGTCGGGCAACACGGGCATCGGGCTGGCGATGGTGGCCGCCGTGAAGGGATACCGCTTGATCCTGGTGATGCCCGATTCGATGAGCATCGAACGGCGCCGCCTCATGACCGCGTACGGCGCGACGCTGGAACTCACCCCCCGCGAGCAGGGGATGCGCGGAGCGGTGGACCGCGCCGCCGAACTCGCCGCCTCGACCCCGGGCGCCTGGATCCCGCAGCAGTTCGAGAACGAGGCGAACATCGAGGTGCACCGGCGCACGACGGCCGAGGAGATCGTGAGGGACTTCCCCGATGGACTCGATTTCCTCATCACCGGAGTCGGCACCGGCGGCCACATCACCGGAGTCGGCGAAGTGTTGAAGAAAGCATGGCCCGCGCTGAAGGTGTTCGCAGTGGAGCCCGCCGCCTCGCCGATCATCAGCGGCGGACAACCGGGGCCGCATCCGCTGCAGGGCATCGGCGCGAACTTCGTCCCGAAGAACCTTCACCGCGACGTGCTGGACGGCGTCATCACCGTGACCAGGGATGAGGCGTTCAGCTACGCCCAACGGTCGGCACGCGAAGAAGGGATCTTCGTCGGCATCTCGTCCGGCGCCTCGCTGGCCGCCGTGGCGAAGAAGCTCCCCGAACTGCCGGCGAAGGCCCGGGTGCTCACGTTCTGCTACGACACCGGAGAACGGTACCTGTCCGTGGAAGGCCTCTTTCCGTAGCCGCGGACGCAATCCGGGGTGACTCCGTTGCCGGCGAGTCGCGCATCCTTTGTTGCCGCACTCTGCAGGGGAGTAGATTCTTCGGCTACGTCTTCCCCGGTGGTCGGCAATGCGGAAAACTGAAGGCCAGGCCGGCACGGATCGCCGGGTCAACGACCCCGGGGCGTGGACGCTGGTATTCTGCGCCTGGCTGCTCGCCGCCGCCGCGACGCTCGGCGCGCTGTTCTTCGGCGAGGTCATGCAGCTCCCCCCCTGCTCGCTGTGCTGGTACCAGCGCATCTTCATGTTCCCACTGGCGCTGATCCTGCCGTTCGGGCTGTTCCCGTTCGAACGGAACGTGGTGCGGGCCGCGCTGCCGCTGGCGCTGTTCGGCGGGGTGATCGCGGCCTTTCAGGTGCTCCTGGTGGCAGGTGTCATTCCCAGGCGCCTGGAGCCGTGCAAGCAGGGCGTGCCGTGCTCGGAGACGGTGATTGAGTGGTTCGGTTTCGTGACGATCCCGCTGCTGTCGTTGGTGGCCTTTGCGACGATTGCAGCTTTGCTGATGATTGCCTACCTCAGGAGTTCCAAGTGAAGCAGAAGACAATATTCGTCGGCGCCGTGGCGGCGATGGTGGTGGTGTTCGTCGGGGCGGCAATGGTGTACAAGCTCTCGAACACGGCGTCCAATGCGCCGATTCCCGAGGCGACCCTGGCCGCGCTGGAGCGTGCGCATTCCCCGACGCTCGGCCCGCCCGGTGCGGTGGTGACGATCGTCGAGTTTCTCGATCCCGCCTGCGAGACCTGCGCGACGTTCTATCCGATGGTCAAGGACATGATGGCCGCCAATCCCGGCAAGATTCGCGTGGTGCTGCGATGGGCGCCGTTCCACAACGGGTCGCAGGACGTCGTGGCCATGCTGGAAGCGGCGCGGAAGCAGGACAAGCTCTGGCCTGCGCTGGAAGCGCTGCTGGCCACGCAGGCTGTTTGGTCGCCCGGCCATACGCCCCAGGCGGAAGCGGCCATGAAGCAGCTCGAGGGCCTCGGCCTGGACCGGGAGAAGCTGCTGGCCGACATGGCCTCTCCGGAGATTGCCCAGTTGATCGCGCAGGACCTCGACGACGCCCGCACCCTGAACGTGACGATGACGCCCGAGTTCTTCGTCAACGGCAAGCCCCTGCCGAGTTTCGGTTTCGAGCAACTGAAGCAGTTGGTCGATGACGCGTTGAAGCAGACGAGACAGTGACCGTTCGGCTCCACCCTCACTCCTTTCGCCGGTAACCGCTGCCCATGGCGCTCAACATCCTCATCCTCGGCGGCACCGGGTTCACCGGCCCCGAACAGGTGGAGTACGCACTCGCGCGCGGCCACAAGGTGACGCTGTTCAACCGGAACCGCACGCGCCCGGATTTCTTCAAGGGCAAGGTCGAACAGCTCGTCGGCGACCTCAACGACGACGTGAGCGCGCTCAAGGGCCTGAAGTTCGACGTGGTGCTCGACAATCCGACGACCTTTCCGGCCTGGGTGCGCAACGCGGCCCAGCACCTCAAGGGGAACATCGGGCACTACATCTTCATCTCCACCATGTCGGTGTATCCGGACAACAGCCGGCCGAACATGGATGAGACTGACGGCACGACGCCGATGCCCGCCGACGTGGATCCGTACACGCTCGTGCGCGAGAATGCCGGCAAGTACTACGGCGCGCTCAAGACCTTCGCCGAGCAGGAGGCGGAGCGACACTACCCGGGGCAGGTCACCGTCGTGCGGCCGGGGCTGATCGTCGGGCCGCTCGACCGCAGCGACCGGTTCACGTACTGGCCGGCACGCATCGACCGGGGCGGTGACGTGGTGGCGCCGGGCACGCCCGACGATCCGACGCAGTGGATCGACTCGCGCGACCTCGCCGAGTGGATGGTGCGGCTCGCCGAGCAGAAGGTGCTCGGCACGTTCAACGCGGTGGGGCATTCGCGACCGATGTCGGAGCTGCTGTACGGCATCAAGGCGGTGACCACAGCGGGCGCGCAGTTCCACTGGATTCCCGCCGAGTTCCTGACGTCGCAGGGCGTGCGCGGATGGCGTCATATGACGGTGTGGTTGCCGCCCACCGGGCCCACGGCGGGGTTCCTGCGACGCAACAACGACCGCGCGGTCGCCAAGGGGCTCACCTTCCGTCGGCTCGCCGTCACCGCCGCCGAGACGCTTGCCTGGCACAAGACGCGCACGGAAGCCGAACAGAAGGCCCTGATGGAAGGCGCCGTGGCCGGCCTCGCCGCGTCGAAGGAAGCCGAGGTGCTGGCCGCCTGGAAGGCCACGCAGAAGGGAGGGCCGGACCATGAGTAGCCGCCGTTCGTTCCTGCACACGGGCGCCATGATTGGCGGAGCGCTTGGACTCGGCGGGCTCCCCAAGTCGCTCCTCGCTCAGCACGATCCGTTCCTCCTGACGCCGCAGCCGGTCACCAGGGCGCCGGCGTCGCTCAACATCCTCATCCTCGGCGGCACGGGCTTCACGGGCCCCGAGCAGGTGGAGTACGCGCTGGCCCGCGGGCACCGCGTGACGCTGTTCAACCGCAACAAGACGCGCCCGGGGTTCTTCAAGGGAAAAGTCGCAGAGGAACTACAGGGCGATCTCAACAACGACACGAGCGCGCTGAAGGGAAGGCAGTTCGACGTCGTGCTCGACAACCCCACCACGCTCCCGGCGTGGGTGCGCAACGCGGCGCAGCAGCTCGCCGGCAACGTCAAGCACTACATCTTCCAGTCGACGACGTCGGTGTACAGCGACCAGAGCATCATCGGGCTCGACGAGAACAGCCCGGTGGGTGTGCTGCCGGCAGACATCGACCCGTACACGCTCGATCCGGCGCATGCGTCGCGCTACTACGGCCCGCTGAAGGTGAGGGCCGAGCAGGAGGTGGCGAAACAGTATCCAGGGATCTGGACGGTCGTTCGCCCGTGCCTCATCGTCGGGCCGCTCGACCGCACCGACCGCTTCACCTACTGGCCGGCGCGCATCGACCAGGGAGGCGAGATCGTCGCCCCGGACAAGCCGGATGATCCTTGCCAGTTCATCGACGTGCGCGACCTTGCCGAGTTCTCGGTGCGCATGGCCGAGGCGCGGGCGTTCGGGCTATACAACGCCATAGGCCCCGAGAAGCCGATGACCATCGCGGAGATGCTGTACGGCGTGAAGTCGATCACGTCGACCCCGGGCTTCTTCACCTGGGTGCCGTGGGAGTTCCTGAAGGAGCAGGGCGTGCGCCCGTGGCGCCACATGACCGTGTGGCAGCCGCCGTACGGGGCGACCGCGGGGTACCAGCGCCGCAACGCGTCCAAGGCCATCGCGGCCGGGCTCACGTTCCGCTCGCTGGCCGACACGGCCAGGACCACGCTCGACTGGCACCGCACGCGGCCGCAGGCCGAGCAGGACGCCACGCTGCGCGGCGCAGTCGGAGGGCTCGACATGAAGCGCGAAGCCGAGGTGCTGGCCGCCTGGCACGCGAAGCTGAAGACGGCGGGTCCAGGGTGAGCGAGCCGGCGCCGGGCCGGCTCCACGCCCTGCTGCGCCGGGTCGTGGACGTCCGGCCCGAGGAAGTGCGGGCGATGCTCGTGTCGTTCGCGTACTTCTTCTTCGTGCTGAGCGGGTGGTTCGTGCTGCGTCCCATTCGCGAGGCGGTGGCGGTGGCGACGGGCGTCCACAAGCTGCCGTTCCTCTTTGCGGGGACGCTGGCTGCGGTGCTGATCGCCAATCCGCTGATCGCCTGGCTCATCGTGCGCTTTCCGGTGCGCCGGTTCATCGCCATTGCGTACCACGTGTTCATCGCCTGCATCCTGGCGTTCTACGTGTTGATGAAGGTCGTCGCGCCGGCCGAGGGGTCGGTGGGCGACGTGTGGATCGGGCGCGTGTTCTTCGTGTGGACGAGCGTCTTCAACCTGTTCGTCGTGTCGATCTTCTGGGCGTTCATGGCCGACTCGTTCCGCAGCGAGCAGGCCAAGCGGCTCTTCGGCTTCATCGCCGTGGGCGGCACGCTCGGCTCGGTGCTCGGCTCGGCGGCTACCGCCCGGTTCGCGCCGACCATCGGCACGGCGAACCTGCTGCTGATCTCGGCGGTGCTGATTGAACTCGCCGTATTGTGCGTGATGCGATTCCCGGCCCGGCAGCGCGCCAGCGACGACCACGTGGAACTGCGCGACGAGCTGCCGATCGGTGGAAGCACGTGGGCCGGGATCACGCGCGTGATCGCGTCGCCGTACCTGCTCGGCATCTCGGCGTTCCTGATACTGCTGACGATCGGCTCGACGATCCTGTACTTCGAGCAGGCCGACATCATTGGCAAGGCCTATGCCGACCGTGCCGCCCGCACGGCGGTGCTGGCGCGCATCGAGCTGGTGGTGCAGTCGCTCACGCTGGTGACGCAGGTGTTTCTCACCGGGCGGCTGATCCGGTGGCTCGGGCTGGCGGCGTCGCTGGCGTTCCTGCCGTTCGTGAGCATGGTGGGATTTGCGGCGCTCGGCACGTGGCCGGTGTTCCTGACGGTCGCCACGTTCGCGGTGGCACGGCGCGCCGGCAACTTCGCGCTCAACAACCCGTCGATGGAGATCCTGTTCACCGTGGTGCCGCGCGAGGACAAGTACAAGGCGAAGAACTTCATCGAGACGTTCGTCTACCGCGGCGGCGACCAGATTGGCGCGTGGGGCTTCGCGGGTCTCACCGCGCTCGGCCTTGGCATGTCGGGGATTGCCTACGCCGCGGTGCCGATCGCGGCCGTCTGGCTGGTGCTCGGACTCTGGCTAGGGCGGGAGCAGGGGCGACGCGCTTAAGGCAGGGGCTTTGCCGAGAGCGTGTACCTGGCGATCCACTCGTACTCGCGCTTCATCCGGTCGAGCTGGTGATAGTACTCCTGGAAGCCGTGTCCTTCGCGCGGGTAGAAGACGAGTTCCGCCGTCTTGCCGCGGTCCTTCAGCGCGCGATAGAACTCCATCGGCTGGCCAATCGGCACGCGTTCGTCGTTGCCGCCGTGCAGCATCAGGAGGGGCGTCGTCACCTTGTCGGTGTAGCTGATGGCCGAGCGCTCGAGATAGAACTTGAGGCTCGGGTTGACGATGGAACCGTCGTACTGCGGCAGGCCGTCGAAGAAGGTGTTGATGTAGCCGGGAATGTCGGTGGTGCCGGCCATCGACAGCAGCGAGGGGAGGCCGGCGCCCATCATCGCCGCCTTGAAGCGCCCGGTCTGCGATACGACCCACGAGGTCAGGTATCCGCCGTAGCTCCACCCCTCGAACGCCATCTGCGTGGAGTCGGCGATGCCGCGCTGGATGAGCGCGTCGACGCCGGTCATGATGTCGCGGTAGTCTCCGCCGCCCCAGTCCTTGAGGTTGCCGCGCATGAACTTCTCGCCGTAGCCGGTGGAGCCGCGCGGGTTGGGGTACAGCACCGCCCAGCCGCGCGCCGCCCACGTCTGCCCGGGGCCCGTGCCGCCCTTGAAGCCGTTGGTGTGCGCTCCCGTCGGGCCGCCGTGCGCCGAGACGACGAGCGGCACCTTCTGGCCGGGCGCATACCCCGGCGGCGTGAGGAGGACGCCTTCCACCGGCCAGCCGTCCTTGCTCTTCCAGGTGATGACCTGCGAGGCGCCAAGCGTCACGTCGGCGAGCCACGGGTTGGTGTTGGTGATGCGACGCGGCTCGCCCGGGCCGGCATCCTTCACGTAGACCTCGGCGGGGAGTTCGGGCGTGTCGAACACGAACGCCAGCTTGGTGCCGTCCCGGCTGACCGATGCGCCCTGCGCGACGACGTCATGCGTGGCCTTCGTGTAGGCGTGCGTGGCGAAGTCGTACGTGTAGACGCTGTTGTACGTGCGGTCGGATGCCATGAACCACACGTGCTTGCCGTCCGCCGACCAGCGCGGCTGGCCGGGGCTGACGTCGAACGACGCCGAAGCGTGGTTGGTGAGCGCGCGTGCCGCGATGTCCCAAGTGACGAGGCGCGCGTTCCGCAGCGTGCGCGCCATGATGCCGTCCTTGTTCGGCTTCCACTCGTCGGGCAGGACGGTGAACGCGAGGGTGCGGCCGTCGGGCGAGAACTGCGGCGTACTTTCGACCTCGCCGGTCGTGGTAATGCGGTCGAGTGCGCGCGACGCGACCTCGACCACGTACGCATCGCGCCGCTCGTCGCGGATCATCGGCGTGGGCGACGCGTCGAAGGCGAGCCGGGTGCCGTCGCTCGACCACGAGGGCGCCCCGCGCACCGTGAACGCGCCGCTCGTCACCTTCACGGCCTTCCTGCTCGCCACGTCGATGACCCAGAGGTGGTTCAGACGGAAGTCGCCCTCGTAGACCTTCGGGTCGTCGCGGCGCTTCGCCTTGGCCTCGGCGTCCCGCGTCAGCGTGTCGGGCGTCAGGTACGCGATCCGCTTGCCGTCGCGGGACCACGCATACGCCACGACGCCATCGCGGGCGGTGGTGAGCGCGGTGGCCTCGCCACCGTCGGCGGGGAGGAGCCAGATCTGCGGCCTGGGGCCCTCTTCGCCGGCGGCCGTCCCGCGCGCGCTGATGAAGGAGATCGTTGCCCCGTCGCTCGACCACTGCGGCTGCGTCTCGCCGCGCTCGCTCGAGGTGAGCTGGCGCGCCGCGCCGCCGGCGTACGGGACGACCCAGATGTGGGAGCGCCGCTCGTGCCGGTCGCCGAGCGCGGTGTCGCCCTTGGCGTTGGGATGCTCCCACGCCGACACCGTGTAGAGCACGCGATCGCCAGCGGGGGCGAGTGCGACGCCGCCGACGCCCTTGATGCGCATGAGGTCGTCGGTCGTCATCGGCCGCGGGGACTGGCCGGCGGCGAGGGCGGGGAGCAGGGCGAGCAGGGCGAGGAGCGCGAAGGCGCAACGGACGACGGCGGGGCGGGGCATGCGAACCAGGTTGGATGTCATGACGGCTCTCCTAGAGCGCAGGATGCTTGAGGTGCACGTCGGTGGCCTGCTGGAAGCGATGGGCCACCGAGAGGATCTTGTCGTCGTTGAACAGCGCGCCGACGATCACCGCGCAGATGGGCTGCGGCTCGTAGACCGGGGGGGCGACCGTCGTGTCGCGAGCGCGGCCACCGGGACCGCCGAACTGCGGCACGTCGAACTTGTACGGCACCACCACGCACGGATGCCCGGTCTGCGCGTTCGGCGCCACGTCGGCGGTCGGCGTGCCGATGAACATGTCGAGCTCCTTCATGTACTCGCCCCACTTCTGCACCAGCACCATGCGCCGGCGCTGGTTCTGGAGGAACTCGAAGGCCTTCACGGTGCGTCCGCCAACGAACCGCGGGTTCCAGTCGGCGGGGGCCATGGGGCTGGTGCTCGCGGGCGCGTTGCCGAACGGCGCCGGCTGCCTCCCGGGCGTCGGCGCGGGGAGCGAATCGAGATCGAGCCCGATTTCCTTTGCCTTGCGCTGCACGTACGCGTCGAACGCCGCCGCGTACTCCACGTTGAGGCCACCGCCGCCGATGCCGGGCACCGTGGGACGCGCGCCGACCTCTTTCGGCTTCATGCCGAGCGCCTTGAGCTTGTCGACGAACTCCCTGGGCGCCGCCGGATCGACGCCGATGCGCAGCGACGCGAGGTTGATGGTGCGCTCGAAGCGGAACGGCGCCATCACGGTGGACGGGTCCTTCTCATCGACGCCGTGATAGGCGTTGAAGACCATGGCGCAGTCCTCGATGGTGCGGCAGATCGGCCCAACGCGGTCCTGCGACCAGGCGAGCACCATGCCACCGTGCCGCGTGGTCCGGCCGAAGGTCGGGCGCAGCGCGTTCACTCCGCAGCGAATGGCCGGTGAGACGATGGAACCCTGCGTCTCGGTGCCGATGCCGAACGACACGCACCCGGCGGCGGTCGCCGACGACGGACCGGCCGATGAGCCGCTCGAGCCGATGCTGAGGTTCCACGGGTTGTTGGTGCGCCCCCGGAACCACTGGTCGTTCTGCGCAAAGAGCCCGGTCGAGAGCTTGGCCACCAGCACGGCGCCGGCGTCGCGCAGGCGCACGACAATCTCCGCGTCCTCGTCGATGATGCGATCCTGGAAGTCGGCCGCGCCCCAGGTGGTGGGCACGCCCTTCGTCGAGAAGAGGTCCTTGATGCCGTAGGGCAGGCCGTGCAGTGGTCCGCGGTACTTGCCCGCGGCGATCTCCGCGTCGGCCTGCTTGGCGGCGGCGCGCGCCGACTCTTCCATGACGCTCACGGCGCAGAGCAGCGTCGGGTTGAGGCGCTTGATCCGCTCCAGGTAAATCCCGGTGAGGCGCGTGGAGGTGAGCTTGCGCGCCCTGATGAGCGCCGCCTGCCGGTGCGAGGGGAGGAAGGCGATGTCCTCGTCCGACGTCGGGACGACGCCGGTAAACGGCGCGACGCTGAAGACGGCGCGGTCGAAGGCGGCGCGTCCGCGCTCGCGCGCGAGCTTCTCCATCAGCGCGCCGGTTCCTCCCGGATACGGCTGGAACTGCAGCGCCGGCGCCTCGCCGTTGCCCAGCGGGAGCGGCGGGACTCTCTGCTGCTGGAGCTGGGAGAACGGCAACTCCGTCCCCGGAGTCCAGTCATCCGGAACCGGCGCTCCCATGGCGCGCGCTCCGGCCGCGCCGAAGGTGCTCGCCGCCGCCGCGACGAGCGAATAGAAGAGGAAGTGCCGCCGGTCGACGCCGGTAGACTCCTCAAACTGCGCGGCCAGCTCGGCCAACTGGGGTTCGGTCGCTTCCAGGAGGTCTTCGTCGGGGCTCATCGCGCGGATCCGGTTGGTGGGGCGGCAGCGTGGAGAGCTGCCGCCGCAGAATACGGCGGTTCAAGCGGCGGCGGAAGATGGCGATGCGACTGACCAATGCGACAGGAAAACGCAACTGAACGATCCCGGGACTGACGGTCGGCGCCCGTTCAGGCGATTTTATGTCTCGTTGACGGCAGCCTCGAGCGACAACGAACGGCACCCGGGAATACCATGAAATCGACCGCGCGCACCGCCCTGCTGTGCCTCATGCTCGCGTCGCCCGCGCTGGCACAAGCGCCGCTCACCGCCGCGCCGCCGCCGGCGACGAGGGCGGTTTTCCTCGACGCACAGGGCGTCATCCGCTGGAAGGATGACCGTTCCGAAGTGGCGCTGTTCGGCGCCAACTACATCGTGCCGTCGGCTTCGGACTATCGCGCCCTTGGCTACATCAAGGCCGATCGCAAGCGCGCCATCGACGACGACATGGCGCACTTCGCCCGCATGGGATGGGACGGCATGCGCCTCACGCTGTGGGGCGACTGGGAAAACGCCGACCGCGCGGGGAACCTGATCGCCAACGATCACCTCGACCTCTTCGACTACCTGATCGCCCGCTCGCGCGAACGCGGCATCTACATGCTGCTCAGCCCCATCCAGACCTACAACGCCAACTGGCCCGACGCACTCGGCGACACCACGCCGCCGGGCTTCGGCAATCACTACCGCCGGGACGAGCTGGGCACGAACCCGGCGGCGATTGCCGCACAGGTGAACTACCTGCGCCAGATCCTCGAGCACGTGAACCCCTATACGGGCACGAAGATCAAGGACGAGCCGGCGATCCTGTTCATCGAGATGATCAACGAGCCGGTGCACCACCCGGCCGATTTCGCCGGTTCGGTGAAGTACATCAACGCCCTCGCCGAGGCGGTGCGCAGCACCGGATGCACCAAGCTGCTGTTCCACAACGTCAGCCAGGACTTCGGGATCGCCGCGGCGATCAAGGAGTCCGGGGTGCAGGGGATTTCCTTTGGCTGGTACCCCACGGGGCTCAACTCCGGGCACGAACTGCAGGGGAACTACCTGCGCACCGTGGACGATTACGACCGCATGCGCCATCCGGCGCTCGTCGGAAAGCCGCGCATCGTCTACGAATTCGACTCGCCGGACCTGCGCACCGGCTACATGTATCCGGCGATGGCGCGCGCCTTCCGCGCCGTCGGCACGCAGTTCGCCGCGATGTTCGCGTACGACATGCTCGCCACCGCGTCACGCAACCTCGGCTGGCAGACGCATTACCTCAACATGGTCTACACGCCGCGCAAGGCGATGAGCGCGATCATCGCTGGCGAGGCGTTGCGGCGGCTGCCACGCGCGTCGTCCGACGCCGCATACCCGGCCAACACGCGGTTCGGCGACTTCCGCGTGAGCTACGAGGAGAACCTCGGCGAGCTCGTCGCCGACGACGCCTACATGAACGCCGGCGCCACGCGCACGGCGCCGCTGCACGCCGAGCGGTTGCGCCGGGTGGCGGGATACGGCTCGTCGCCGGTGGTCGGCTACGAAGGCGAGGGGATCTACTTCCTCGACAAGGTGCGCGACGGCGTGTGGCGCCTCGAGGTGCATGCCGACGCCGTGCCGGTGCGCGATCCGTTCGAGATGCCCAGTGCCGACAAGATCGTGACGCGCGCCATCGAGCGCTCGTGGCCGATGCGCATCACGCTGCCCGACCTCGGGGCGGCGTTCACCGTCACGACACTGGCCGGAGGGTCGGGCGGAGGGACGGCGAGCGCGGGTGAGTTCCTGGTGCGTCCCGGGGTGCACGTGCTCAGCGCCCGCGGTCCCGTGGATGCGTCGACGCTGCCCGCGTTCGTGGGGCGCGTGGGCCTCGCCGAGTACCATCCGGCGCCGAGCGATTCGGTCCCGCCGCAGGTGGAGTCGTTGGTGCCCGGGACGCTTCGTGCAGGCGCGCCGGCGGACTTTCGCGCGCGCATCGTGACCGCGGCACCCCCGGACTCGGTGACGCTGTCGCTGCGCACCCAGGGGTGGATGGGCGTCCGTCGCCTGCCGATGCGCCGGGTGAGCGGCTACGAGTACGCTGCCGTCGTTCCGGATTCGCTGGGCCAGGGCATGTGGGAGTACGCGATCACTGTGACGACGGGCGAGCTGACGACCACCTGGCCGGGCGCGCAGCGGCGGTCGCCATGGGAGTGGAATTTCCAGCGCAGCATGGTGTGGAGCGTTCAGGTGGTGCCGTCGGCGTCGCCGGTGGTGTTGTTCGATCCGGCGCCCGACGTGAAGCGCATGGCGTTCACGCGTATCGGTGACGGCGGGCGAAGCGGTCTCTTCCGCGTCGTGCCTTCGGGGTGGAGCGGGCTGCCGGCGTTTCACATGGAGCTGCCTTCGGCGGATGGCGCGCGGCTTGACGACTACACGGCGTCGCTGATCGTCAAGGATCGCATCGGCGCGCGGCGCGCCGACCTCGCGCTCGGCGCGGCACTGGCGGTGCGGGCGCGCGGGCTCGGGCCGCGGCAGGTGCTGCACGTCACGCTCGTGGAGGCGGACGGCACGGGCTGGAGCGCGCCGCTGGCGCTCGATGGCGCGTGGAATGAACGCTTCATTCCCCTCACGGCGTTCGTCCCGGCGCGTGGCGTCACGCTCCCTGCCGGATTTCCCGGACGCTGGAATTACTGGATTGCGCCGGCGAGCGGACGCGGCGGCGCCGGGGACGCGCTGCGGCTGGCCGACGTGGAACGGCTGCAGTTCTCGCTGCGCAGCGAGTCCGGTGCGCCGTCACCCGTCGGCGCCTACGGGGTGGAAATCGAGTGGGTCGGGCTGCGCTTTCGGTGAGCGCCCAGGGGGTGAGCGCCCAGCTTGACACCTTCGCGGACAACACACATAGTTTGCCCCGATTGCC
>JBBTJT010000040.1:0-22079 GCA_038059315.1 Gemmatimonadota bacterium | reverse complement strand
CCGTCGGCGCTCTCGCCGTGGCCCCGGCGAACCTGGCCATGGCCAGCCTGCCGGCGGCGAGCTCGTTTGCCCGCACGGCCATCGTGCTCATCTTCGCCTTCACCGGCGTGGAGAGCGCGCTCGTCCCTGCCGGCGAGATGAAGAACCCGTCGCGCACGGTGCCACGCGCCATCGCCATCGCCATGATCGGCGTCACCGTGCTGTACCTGGCCATCCATCTCGTCGCGCAGGGCGTGCTGGGCGTGGATGCGCTGGCCGCCGCGAAGACCGCGCCGCTTGCCGCCGTCGCCGAACGGCTGATGGGTTCGCCGGGGCGCCTCCTCCTGCTGATCGGTGCGGCCATTTCGACGTTCGGGTACATGTCGGGGATGACGCTGGCGATGCCGCGCACCCTCTTCGCGTTCGGGCGCGATGGCTTCCTGCCCCGGCAGATGGCCGCCCTCCACTCGTCGTTCCACACGCCGTGGCTGGCGATCGTCCTGCAGTCGGCGCTCGTCTGCGGGCTCGCCGTCGCCAACGAGTTCGAGGCGCTGGCGGTGCTGGCCAACCTGTCGGCGCTGCTGCTCTACTTCGCCTGCGCAGTGGCCGCCTGGGAGCTTCGCCGGCGCGGCATCCAGAACGACGGCACCACGCCGTTCAACCTGCCGCTGGGCCCGACCATCCACATCCTCACGTGCGTGGTGATCATCTGGCTGCTGACGAGCATTACGGCGGCCGAGTGGCGCTCGGTCGGCTATGTGCTGGTGGTGGCCACCGTCCTCTTCTTCTTCCGCCGCAAGTAGGGGCCGTGGATCCGCTGCTCGCCTTTCGCGCCGAGTTTCCCATACTCGAGCGCTGCTGCTACATGGTCAGCAACTCGCTGGGCGCGATGCCGCGCGGCGTCCCGGAACGTCTCGCCGAGTACGTCGACGCGTGGTCGGAACGCGGCGTGCGCGCCTGGGCCGAAGGGTGGTGGGAGATGCCCCTGGCGGTGGGGGACGAGATTGCTCCGCTCCTCGGGGCGGGCGCGGGGGAAGTGGCGATGGTGCCCACGGTGACCCTGGCGCAGCTGTCGGTGCTGTCGGCGCTCGAGTATCCGGCGGAACGCAACGCGGTGGTGATGACGGCGCTCGACTTTCCCTCGGTGCGCTATGCCATCGACCAGATGGCGCCGCGACTTGGCGCGCGCGTGGTCGTCGTGCCCAGCGACGACGGCATCACCATCGACACCGACCAACTGTGCGCCGCCATCGACGAGCGCACCCGGCTGGTGGCCATCTCGCACGTGCTGTTCCGCTCGGCGTCGATCATGGACGTGCAGCGTATCTGCGCGCGTGCGCACGCCATGGGCGCCGTGGTGTCGCTCGACGCGTATCACGCGGTTGGCGTGATCCCCGTCGACGTGCGGGCCATCGGCTGCGACTTCCTGAGCGGCGGGGTGCTCAAGTGGCTCTGCGGCGGACCCGGCGGGTGCTTCCTGTGGGCGTCGCCGGAGATGAACGCGCGATGCGCGCCCGCGCTCACCGGATGGCAGGCGCACGCGCATCCCTTCGCGTTCTCCGGCCAGATGGACTATGCCGGCGGCGCGCAGCGCTGGCTGGGCGGAACGCCGGTGGTGCCGGCGCTCTACGCGAACATCGAGGGCCCCCGGGTGCTGCGCCGGGCCGGCATCGACGCCGTGCGCGGCAAGTCGGTGCGTCAGACGTCGAGGCTGATCGAGCTCGCCGATGCGCGCGGCTATCCCGTGTCGGCGCCGCGCGACGCAAGCCGGCGTGGCGGCACGGTGGCCTTCGACGTGCCGCACGCCGTCGAGGTGGCCCGCGCGCTCATCGCCCGCGACGTCGTGATCGACTTTCGCCCGGGCGCCGGCATCCGCGTAGCCCCGCATTTCTACTCCAGCGACGCCGAGGTCGACCAGGTGGTCGGCGAAATCGACGACATCCTGCGCACCGACGCGTGGCGCGCCTTCGAGGGACGCGCGTCGACGGTCACGTAGGGAACGCTTTTCGCCGTGGCGGAGCGCCGGCGGGGTGTTGCGTCCCGCTCCGGCTGCCGGTAGCTTCGCGGCATGCCGACGCCCCCGCCGAAACTCCGCAAGCAGTACGTGAACGCCGAGTATCCCAAGCTCGTCCTCAAGTTCGAGGACGGGCACGAGATCAAGATCATCAAGGGAACCGGCAAGGCGTTCGACTGCTGGGCGGGTGAGACGATCAAGCTGCTGGCGATCATCGATCCCGAGGAGCGCGAGCGGAACCTGGTGGGCACGCGCAAGGCCGACGAGTTTGATGACGCATAGAGAACGACAGAGTACTACAGAGTGCGACAGAGCACGACAGACACTCGGGAGACCCGCTTTCCCTGTCGCACTCTGTCGCACTCTGTAGTACTCTGTAGTACTCTGTAGTACTCTGTAGTACTCTGTCGTTCTCTCTGCTAAAGAAACTCGAGCAGTCCTCTCACTGCCCCCACCAGCGCGGTCGGCGTGAACGGCTTCTGCACGAACGCCTCGCGGCTGCCCAGTCCGCCGCTCGCGCGAATCGCCTCGGCGCTGGATCCCGACATGTAGAGCACCTTCAGCTCGGGGCGCAGCGCACGCAACCGGTTCGCCAGCACCCGCCCCGACACGTCGGGCATCACCACGTCGGTGACGAGGAGGTGAATCTTCTCCTGGTGCGTCTCGTTGACGACGAGCGCTTCCGCGCCGCCCGCGGCGTCGAGCACCTCGAATCCCGCCTGCAGCAGCGCACGCCGGATCGAGGCGCGCAGCGTGCCGTCGTCCTCGACCAGGAGGATCGTCGGCTTCTCGGTGGGCAAGAGATCGCCGATGAGGGTGCGCGTCTCGCCACTCACCCGGCGGGTGGGCTCGCTCTCGACGCGCGGCAGGTACACCCGCACCGTCGTGCCCACGTCCGGCACGCTGACGATGGCGATGCCGCCACTCAATTGCCGCGCCATCGCGTACACGGTGGCCAGCCCCAGTCCCTGGTGCCGGCCGTCATCGTGCGTCGTGAAGAACGGCTCGAAGGCTCGCGCCACCGTCTCGGCGCTCATGCCCTCACCGGTGTCGGAGATCGCCAGCAGCACGTACTCCCCCGGCCGGATGCGCGCATCGCCCACCGCGGTGTCGCGGTCGAGCAGCACCGGCGTCGACTCGATGGTGAGCGTGCCGCCGTGGGGCATGGCGTCGCAGGCGTTCTGGGCCAGGTGATCCACCAGCTGCCGCAACTGGTCGGGATCCACCAGCACGAATGACTCTTCATTGCTGATCGCGCTCTCCACGCGAATGCGGCGATCCACCCGGTCGCGGATATCGGGGATCTGTCCCTGCAGGGCAGCACCCACCTCGATTCGCTGAACGCGGTGCTGCGGGCGCCGCCCCAGCCCCAGCAAACGCTGCGTCAGTTCGCGGGCCCTGGCCGTGGCGCCGACGATCGACTCCACGTCGGCGCGGGACTGCGATGCCGCGGGCAGTTCCTCGAGGAGGAGCTCGGCCGAGGTAAGGATCGTCGCCAGCAGGTTGTTGAAGTCGTGGGCGATGCCGCCGGCCAGCCGCCACGCGGTCTCGAGCGACTGTGACTGCTGGAACTGGCGGTCGAGCGCGCGCTGCTGGCTGGTGTCGGCCACGAGCTTGATGGCCCCGGTGATGCGCCCCTCCGCGTCGCGAATGGGGGCGACCGACACGTTGACGTCGATGAGCCGACCGTCGCGGCGGGCGCGGCGCGTCGGGTACGCATCGAAGCGCTTGCCTCCGTTGATCGCGTTCCACAGGAGGTCGCGCTCTTCGGGCTGCCCCTCCGGCAGGACCGGCAGCGGCAGTCCCAGCACTTCCTCGGACTTCCAGTCGAACATGCGCTCGGCGGCCGGATTCCAGCTGCGTACCATCAGCGCCGTGTCCACCGTGATGATGGCCAGTGGTGACGCGGTCACGAGCGCGCGCATCCACGCGTCCTGTTCGCTGATGAGGCGCTCCATCGTCTTGCGCCAGCGCAGGTCGCGCGCGTGCACGATGACGCGCGGCGACCCACCGGAGCGGTCGAGCCAGCCCTTGACCTCGACGGGAATCCACTCCCCCTCGACGGTCAGCAGTCGCACGTCGATGTACCACGCGGGCTGGGTGCCGGCGAGTTCGTCGGCCAGTGCGCGCTGGGCTGCCTCGTGGTCTTCCGGGTGGATGAACTCGAACGCCGAGTGGCCGTAGATCTGTGCCGGCTCGAAGCGCAGGATGCGCTGCATCGACGGCGAGACGTACGTCACCTTTCCCTCGTGGTCGATGACGGCGATGAAGTCCTGCGCCGCCTCCACCAGCTTGCGGAAGAACTGATCGTCGCGAACCTGCGCGAGGCCGGCCTCGGGGGTTCTCATTGAGGCACAAGATAGCCGCAGGGGTTGACCCTCGCACGGGGAAATCGCCGGGCAATTGTCAGGGTGCGCACGGCGATGTATGCTTGCGTCGTGGACGACATCCCGCCCGCTGTTCGCTGGTCCGCAGCCATCGCCGCCGCACGCCGCGATGGTGCCGTCGTCGCCCTCGAGAGCTCGGTGCTTGCCCAGGGCCTGCCGATTCCATCGAACCGGGAGGCCGACCGCCGGATGCGCGCCGCGGTTGCGGCACACGGCGCCACGCCGGCGGTCGTCGCGGTGGTGCGCGGCCAGCCCACCATCGGACTCGACGGTGACGACCTCGAACGGTTTCTTTTGCGTGACGGCATCTTCAAGGTGTCGGCGCGCGACCTGGGATGGGTGGTTGCGCGCGGACGGGATGGCGCCACGACGGTGGCGGCCACCCTGGCGCTGTGTACCGCGGCCGGGCTCGAGGTCTTCGCCACCGGGGGAATCGGCGGCGTGCATCGCGAGCCGGCGTTCGACGAGTCGGCCGATCTCTTTGAACTCGGACGCTCGCCGGTCATCACGGTCTGCGCCGGCGCCAAGTCCATCCTCGACGTCCCGGCCACGCTCGAGCGGCTCGAGAGCTACGGCGTCGCCGTCATCGGGTTCGGCACCGACGAGTTCCCCGGCTTCCTTGCCCGCGGCACCGGCCTGCGGCTCGGCGCGTCCACCGACGATCCTGCCGAGATCGCGCGGGTCTTTCGCGCGCACCGCCGCCTCGGCCGTCCCGGCGCACTGCTGGTCGTGCAACAGCCGCCGGCGGCAACGGCGCTCGATGCCGCGCTACTCGACGCGGCGGTTCATCGTGCCCTCGACGGCGCCAGGACCGCAGGGACCGTCGGGGCCGCCATCACGCCATTCCTGCTGGCCGCGGTCGATCGCGAGACGGCGGGCGCATCGCTGCAGGCCAATCTCGCGCTCCTCGAGTCGAATGCCGCGCTCGCTGCCCGCATCGCCGTCGCCTGCCGGGAGGCGCCATAGGACAATTCGAACCGCGACCCCCGTTGAATCCACCGTTCGCGCAGGTTTAGCTTGCAGTCAACCCTCACACGGCGCAGGAGGTCAGTCGAACGATGTCCTCAGCGTTCCTGAGTTCCGAAGAGTACGACGAACGGGCGCACCAGCAGTACGACGAGGGCAATTTCGACGAGGCGCTCGTCATCCTGCGCGAGGGACTGGCGCTGTACCCCAACGCCGTCGCCCTGCACGTCGGTGTCGGCTATGCCCGCCTGGCGCGCGACGAATTCGCCTGGGCACGGAGCAGTTTCGAGGAAGCGCTGGTGCTCGACCACGAACATGAAGACGGCCTCGCCGGGCTCGGCGAGACGCTGCTCAGGTTCGGGCAGGTGGACGCGGCCAAGAAGACCTTCGCCCGAATTCGCGCGCTCGGATACGATGACGACATCGAGCTCATGCTGCAGGTGGGACGCGCCCTCTTTCGCGAGAACGAGATGGAAGAGGCGATCGAGTACTTCGAGGTGGCCGTGCGCCAGGCGCCCGACAACGCCGAGGCCGTGGCGCTGGTCGGCTACGCCGAGCACCGGCTGGGCCGCGACTCCGACGCGATGGACACGCTGCGCCGCGCCCTGAAGATCGACGCCGGCTTTGCGGAGGCGCGCATCTACCTGGGCAACCTGCTCTATGATCGCGGAGATTACGAGGCCGCGCTCTACCAGCTCGACCAGACCGAGCCGGACGACCACTGGGACGAACTGGGCATCTGGCGGCTGATGGAGCTGCGCAAGTCGCACCTGCGACTTGCCGACGGCGACCCGTCCCTCGAGGCCTGGGAGTCGCGCCTGGCCGAGCTCGCGCCGGCGCCCGACGCCACGGACGAACTGCTCACGGAACTCGAGACGCGCTTCAACGAGCAGAGCGAACGCGAGGTGCGCGACCAGCTGGAACTCTTCGGCTCGCTGCTGGGCCGGCTCACCGACGACCGCGCGGCTACCGAGTCGCACCGCGTGATGTTCGGCGATGGGCGCGCGTACGACGGCACGTGGAACGCCATCCTGGAACAGATGCGCGACGCCAGCACGTCGGCGGCGAACCGGTCGCTCGTCGAGTTCATGCAGGCCGAGGCGCGCCGCGGCTTCTCGCTGACGGGCGTACTGATACCGACCGTCGACGCCGAGAGCTTCCTGCGCGGCAGCGCGGACGCGGGCCTCCTGCGCATCCTGCACTGACCCGGCCCGCCCCGCTTCTTTCGCCGCTGATCTCGTTCCGCGGCGTCGGGCGCACCTACCGGCCGTGGCTCGGCAAGGCGGTGCGCGCCGTCGACGATTTCTCCCTGGAGATCGCCGCCGGCGAGGTGGTCGGCATCGCCGGCCCGAACGGCGCCGGCAAGACCACGCTGATTGCGATGCTCCTCGGCTTTCTCGCGCCAACGGACGGCGACATCACCATCGCCGGCCTCGCCCCGCGCGCCTTTGTCGAGCGCTTCGGCGTCGGTTACCTTCCGGAACTGATGGCCCTTCCCACCTTCTGGCGAGCCGACGATGCGCTGCGCCGGCTCGCCATCCTCGCCGGCGTGCCGGCCGCCGAGCATGAGGGCACCGTGACGCGCGGCTTCGAGCGGATGGGCCTGGACGAACACCGCCGCAAGCGTATCAAGGCGCTGTCCAAGGGGAACTTCCAGCGCCTCGGCCTGGCCCAGGCCCTGCTGTGCGACAACGACGTGATGGTGTTCGACGAGCCGACGCACGGGCTCGATCCCCTCTGGGCCAACCATTTCCAGGACATCGTCGGCGAACTGCGTCGCCCCGGGCGCGCCATCTTCATTGCGTCGCACAACCTCGACGAGCTCGAGCGCCTGTGCGACCGCGTGGTCATCATCGACCAGGGCCGCATGCAGCGCGTGGTCAACATCGGCGACGCCGATGTCGCGGCGACCGCGTGGGTGGTGCGGCTGACCGCCGGCGCCGACCAGCTGGCCGCGCACTTTCCGTCGTGCGAGCCGCTCGCCGACGGCAGCTGGCTGGTGCGGGCCATCGATCTCGACGCGCTGAACCGCGCACTGGGCGCGGCCATCGCCTCCGGCGCGCGCGTCACCGCCGTCGCGCCGCACGAATCGTCGCTCGAGCACCAGTTTCGCGAGGCGGTGCGTCGATGAGCGCCCGTTCCCTGCGCTGGATGGCCTATGCACGGTGGCAGCTGCTCGATGCCATCTGGCAACGACTCGCGCTTCCGCTCGGGCTGACCGCGCTGTTTACGTTCGCCGGGTTCTACAGCATGAACGAGATGGCGTCCGGCCGTCCGGACTTCTGGACCACCGACGATGCCGGGCGCTTCACGCGAATGATGCTCAGGCAGGCGATGTCGATCTACATCCCGCTGGCCGTGCTGATGGGGACGAACGGTATCGTGGCGCAGGACCGGCAGAAGGGCTTCTTTCGCTTCTTCTTCGCCAAGCCGGTGCCGGTACCGGACTTCTACCTGTCGGCGTACCTCATCCACGCGGCACTGGCCACCGCCGGCGCCGCGCTGATAGCGGCCGGCATCGGCTGGTACTCGACGCCGCAGCCTGTCCTGGCCACGGCGATGGCCTGCGCGCTGACGTTCGCCCTGCTGGGCAGCCTGCTCTTCCTGCTCAGCACCCTCACCTACCAGGACGGCCTGGCCTTCGTCATCGGCTGGATGCTGACGCTGACGCTGCGCCAGGTCGAGCCGGCCCTGAAGGACGGGCACTGGCTGCACGCCGCCGTGCGCGTCCTTCCGCCGACGCATCGCCTCGACGCGGTGCGCGACGCGCTGTACGCCGGCCAGGCGTGGTCGGCTGTCGACGCATGGCACGTGCTTGGATACGGCGGTGCCTGCCTGGTGCTCGGCCTCGTCACGCTGCGGCGCCTCCCGCTCGCCCGATGAGCACGTCCCGGCTCCTCGACTCGGTGATGGCGCCGGAACGGGTGCACCGCCACCGGCTAGCCAACGGCCTCACGGTCCTCGTCGCCCCCGACGATCGCGTGCCCGTGGTCGCCATCGTGACGTGGGTGAAGGCCGGCTATTTCGACGAACCCGACGATGTCGTGGGAGTCTCCCATGTGCTCGAGCACATGTACTTCAAGGGGACGCCCTCGCGCGGCGTCGGCGTCATCGCGAAAGACACCAAGGCGCAGGGCGGCTACCTGAACGCCGGCACGATCTACGACCACACGAGCTATTACGCGGTGCTCCCGGCGTCGGGCTTCGTCGCCGGACTCGAGATCCAGGCCGACGCCTACGCCAACTCGGTCATCGACGCCGGCGAGCTGTCGCGCGAGATCGGGGTGATCGTCGAGGAGGCCAAGCGCAAGGCCGACAGCGCGCACGCCGTGGCCAGCGAGACGCTGTTCGAGCTGCTGCACGACCATCATCGCATGCGCCGCTGGCGCATTGGCCGCGAACCGGGGCTCCGCGCGCTCGCTCGCGAGGACGTCCACGACTTCTATCGCGCGTACTACCAGCCGGGCAACACGGTGCTGGCCATTGCCGGCGACGTGGACGTCGACGACGCGCTCCGTCACGCCGAGCGGCTCTACGGTGCGCTCGCCAACAAGCCCGTCGTGCGCAACCGTGGCCCGTTCGAGCCGTCGCGGCGCGACTTTCGCGTGCGCGAGTGGAGCGGTGACATTGCCCAGGCCGAGGTCGCCATCGGGTGGCGCACGCCACCGCTCGTCAGCCCCGATGCGCCCCGCCTCGACGTCATCGCCAGCGCGCTGTCCGCCGGGCGATCGTCTCGCCTCTACCGCGCGGTCCGCGAGCGCCAGCTGGTGTCGAGCATCTCGGCGTACCAGTACGCGCCAATCGACCTCGGCGTCTTCGTGGTGCACGCCACCGCGCGCCCCGAGCGCGCGCTCGAGGGAGCGGCGGCGGCGTGGCACCAGCTCTCGCGCGTGCGCGCCGGTGACGTGACGGACGCCGAGCTCGAACGGCTCCGCCGGGTGCATGACGCGCAGTGGCTGCGCCGCCTCGAGACCGCCGAGGGTCGCGCCCACCACCTGGCCTCGTGGGAAGCCCTCGGGGACTGGCGCCGGGCCAGCGCATACTTCGACGCCATGCAGTCCGCAACGCCGGCGGACGTGGCCGAAACCGCGCAGCGCCTGCTCGACCCCGATTCCGCGGCCGTCGTCATCTACCGTCCCAGCGGATCGCCGGCGGTCAGTGGCAGCGCCGAGTCACTGCGCGCGGCACTCGACGGTGTGACGCACCCCGCACTCTCGCCGAGCGGCGCCTATCCCGCGGCGTCGCTCACGCCCAGGCGCCTGAATGTGGAGCGCGAGGTGGCCGGTGTCCGTGTCTATCGCACGGCGGCCGGCGTGCCGGTGCTCGTGCGACGCACGCCACGGTCGCCCATCGCGTACGCCGGCGTGTTCGTGCGGGCGGGGGCCGTGTCGGAACCCGCGTCGCAACTTGGCGTGTCGACGCTCATGACGCGCACCACGCTCAAGGGAACGTCCACGCGTGATGCCGCCCGCATCGCCGAGGAGGGCGAGCGCCTCGGCGCCTCGCTCGGGGCCAGCTCGGGCGCCGAGACGATGCAGTGGACGTTGTCGGTGCCGATGGCCGAGTTCGAGGGTGCGCTCGCCCTGCTCGCCGACGTCGTCCAGGCACCGGCCATGCCCGACGATGCCCTGGCCAGCGAGCGCACGGTTGCGCTGGCCCAGCTCGCCCAGTTGCGCGACGACATGTACCACTACCCCATGCACCTCGCCGCACAGGTGGCGTGGGGCCAGCATCCGTACGCCCGCGCGTCAATCGGAAGTGAATCCACGCTTGGCGCACTCGGTGCGGCCGAGCTGCGCGACTGGCATCGCGAGGCGGTGCTGACCGGCGAGCAGGTCGTCGTCATCGTCGGAGACGCCGAGGCCGATACGCTGGCGTCGATGGCGGCCGGCGCATTTGACGCGCTGACCCCGGCGCCGCGTCGGCTCGTCGAGCCGCCCACGTGGCCGTCGGCAGGCGGCATGAACGCGGAAGATCGCGACAAGGCGCAGACCGCACTCGTGCTGGCGTATCCGGGTCCGGCGCGCAGCGACGCGCGCCGCATAGATGCGGCACTGCTCGCCAGCGTGGCCAGCGGGCTGGGTGGGCGCTTCTTCGAGGCACTGCGCGACCGCCAGTCGCTGGCCTACACGGTCGTCGCCACGCCGATCGTGCGGCCGCTCGCCGGCCAGTTCGTGGCCTACATCGCCACCTCGCCCGAAAAGGAGGAGCAGGCGCGCCGCGGCCTGCTCGAGGAGTTCGAGAAACTGCGCGCGGCGCCGGTGACCGAAGAGGAGCTGCACCGTGCGCGCACCTCGGCGCTGGGCAGTTGGGCCATCCGGCAGGAGAGTGGAGGCGCCGTGATGAGCGACATCTCCGACGCGTGGATGTTTGGCTCGCTCGAGGAACTCAGCGAGTTCGAGCAGCGGGTGCGCGCCGTCACGGCCGCCGACCTGCAGTCGTTGGCGGTCGAGTACTTCGATGCCGCACGCCGCGTGGAAGGGGCGGTGCGGGGGGTGGCGGGAAGGAAGGTGTAAGAACGACGGTTGGTGGTTGGCAGTCGGTAGTTGGTAGTTACCACCAACCACCAACCACCTACCACCAACCACCAACCACCAACCACCAACCACCAACCACCAACCACCAACCACCTACCGCTGTCTTGCCGGCAAGAACCCCAGCGCTCGATTAAGCCACCGCGCGAACGGCACGAGTGCCGCGAAGTCCTTCATCACCGTGTCCGCAACCTTGGGCGACAGCGCCTCTTGGTCCGAAAGCCCCCGGGACGCCGTGAAGGACTTGAAGCGGAGCCACCGTTCGGCAGGGTGCCCGGGCTCGTAGCCGCGCGGCAGGCGCTTGAGCAGGATTCCCGGTTCGTCATCGGTCAGGCCCCCAAAGCGCCTCACGAACGCGCGGTCGGTCACCGCCGCCTCCCACGACTCGACGTCGTCGGCGATGGCGTCGCGCACACGCTGCAGCTTGGGGCGCGGCGGCATCCAGAGTCCGGCGGCCACCAGCGACGCGCCGGGCTCCAGGTGGAAGTAGAACCCGGCGCCGCCGTCAACGGTCTGGCCCACGCCGCGACCGGGCGCGCGATGGAAGATCCAGAACGCCGCGTGCGTCTTGTACGGCGACTTGTCCTTCGAGAAGCGGATGTCGCGATGGATGCGAAACAGCGACGTCCTGGGGTCACCGACGAATTCGGGTGCGACCCCGGCGAAGCGCACGTCGAGTTCCTCCACGAAGGCCTTCAGCGGGTCCTTGATCTCGCGCTCGAATGTGGCGCGCTGCGCCTCGAACCACTCGCGACGGTTGTTCTTCCTGAGTGCGCGCAGGAAGGTGAGCGCGGCGGGCCGGAAGCCGGCGAAGTGGTGAGTGGTCACGGTTGGCTGGTTGGAAGTGACCCGAGAGCGGGTCGCAGGCTGTCGACGACCGAGGTGTCGACGGCAATTGGTACGACCATCGGGGCGTCGCGCAACGAGCGCAACGCCAATCCGATCTCCGTCAGGGCGCGGCGCGCCCGCCCGCCCGGCGTGCGCAATCCCGTGCTGGCCAGCGCGTCGGAGGCGTCGCCGGCAATGACGCCGCGCACCCACGTACGCGACGCGCCCCACAGCAGGGCGTGGCGCACCAGGCGCTGCTGCGCCACTTCGCCGGCCACGGCGGGCGACGTCGGGACGCCGATCAACCAGACCGCCGGCACCACGCGGGCCATCGACACCCATCGGGCCAGCGCAGCCTGCGCGCCCTCGAATCGCGCCGGCGTGTCACTGTGCGCGCGCACCGCGAGCGCGATGGCGCCCACTGGCGAACCGCCCTGCATTACCCAGTCGCAGAGCGCGCTGTCCGCCGGCGACCCGGCGTCGGTGGCCAGCGCGATGATGATGTTGCCGTCGATACGGCGCGCCGACCGCGCCACGCGCTCGTAGTACGATTGCCACCATGGCACGGCGCCGGCGCCCGCGAACGGCGCCACGCCTTCCGCCGGCAGCAGCACGTCGGGCCGCAGGCGCGTCATCACGCGTTCGATGAACGCGATGCGTTCGCGCATCCACGCGTCGTCGTCACTCGCCGGTTGGTTGACACCGCGATCCATGTCGAGCGTCACCACGAGCACCAGCGAGTCGCGGCGCGCCGCGATGCTGCGGGCCATCGAGTCGAGCGCGCCGGCGGTCGCGCCCTCGGCGCCCAGTTCGAGATGCAGGGCGGTGACGCCGAGCGAGTCGGCCAGCGTGATGTCGTGCCGCACGACGGACGCCGCCGGCGCGCCGGACAGCGTGCCGAAGAGCCGCAACCCAACCGCGAAGTCGGTGCGCGCGCGTTCCGGCATGGTGCCGGCACCGAGCGCCTGTCCGGAGGTGAGCGCGCCGTAGGCACTCGGCACCTCGGAGCCCAGCAGCACCAGGGCGACGATGCACCCCGCTGCCAGGAGGGCGCGCCACGCACCGCTCAGCCGCCATCGTGCGGGGGCGACCGGCACCAGCACCGGCACCAGGGCCGCCGCGCTCCACAGGAAGGCGCCCTCGCCAAGCACGGTCGCGCCGATCGACGACACGGCCATGCCCGGTGCGAGCACCCACGCACCCAGCATGGCGCCATGCCCCTCGAGCCAGCGCGCCACCGCCACCCAGGCCACCATCAGGTCGAACAACGCAATCGGAAAGGCGACGGCGACGCTGGCCCGTCCACCGAGCAACGCCCACAGCGCCTGCACCGCCACGCCCGTCACGACCACCGGCCAGAGCCACGCCAACTGCTCGAGGACGCGCGCGCCGGGTGCGGTTGGTGTCAGCAGGCCGATGACGAACGACGGCACGAGCAGGAAGGCGCACAGCCCGGTGAGAGCGCGAAAGGCGCGCCCGGCACTGGACTGCGCCGACACGCGCGCGCCGAGGGCGAGGTTCCACCCGACGAGTGCGGCGCCGAGAATGGCGAACGCCGCCGGCATGCCCCAGTCACGCATGGTCACGTCGGCAGGCTCACGCGCCGGGCGTCAGCCGCGATCAGCGTGCGTCGCCCGCGCGGCGCGCACGTTCAGGCGGCGCGTCACGACGTCGATCGCCTGGCGCGCGTCCTTGCTGGCGCTCACCAACAGGTCCACGGCGAGCACCCCCTCGTCGGGCAGGGTGTGAAGGGCCACATGGCCGAGGTCGAGCAGCAGCACGATGACCAGGCCACCCCGGGGCAGTGACCGCACGATCGGCGGCTCCACGGTGGTCAGCCCCGCCGCGCCCGCTGCGGCGATGAGCAGCCCCGACAACGAAGCCCGATCACGCAGCAGCGACGACGGGACGCCGCGAAAGTCGGCGGCGTCGTGCGTCATCGACGGCGAGGGAACTTCGATACGCACCGTTATCGCCCAGGCGGAGGCGCTGGCGTGGGCGCGACCGTGCGTGGCGGGGCGGTGCCTCCGCGGGCCACGGTCGTCAGCGAACGATGGCCGTCGGCACCCACGGCGCGCACCGCCGCCCAGCCGTCATCGAGCTGCTCGTCGAGCAGGAAACTCGTCGCGGTGCCCGCGTCGTAGACCTTCGTCCACGTCGGCGACGTCGTCTGGCGGAACAGCACCTCGTACCGCGCGGCGAACGCCGCCGGTTTCCACGTGACCTGCCACTTCTGGCCACCCGATGCGCGGTCGCGACGGTACACCACGCTGTCGACCGGCTCCGGCGCCGCCGCCAGCGACACGACGCTCGCCAGGTTGAGGCGCGCCACGGCGGCCACGTAGCCGAAGTTCACGTTGGCGAGGTCGTCGGTGGGGAGGTGCTGCCGCTTGTAGTTCTCCAGCCGTTCGGTGAACCGGAGCCCGGCGTCGCCCAAGCGGTGGAATGGGGAGTGGTCGCCGCCGCGGCCAATGCGGTCGAGCCGGAACGTCGGGCGCACCTCGAACTTCGGGCTGTACAGCGCCCCAACGCCCCACACATAGCGCGCCAGCTCGCCGCTGCGGCTCGGTATCGAGTCCACCGCATAGAGGCGCACGCTCGTCGAGTCGGTGCGTCCGTCGTCGGTCACCACGTTGCCGATGATGTCGTCGGTGAACGCCGCCACCACGGCCTTCTTCTCGTCGTGCAGCCGCCGGGCCAGTCCCGTCGACCCGAGCAGTCCCTGCTCTTCGGCGGCGTAGAGCGCAAAGACGATGGTCGCGTCGAATCCGCCGGGGAACTTCCTCGAGATGACGCGCGTGAGCTCCACCACCGCTGACGTTCCCGAGCCGTCGTCATCAGCGCCCGGCGCGTCGCTGGTGGCATCGGCGGCGTCGACGCTGCAGACGCACGAGTCGTAGTGGCCGCCAATGACCACCACCCGCGAGGTGTCCTTGCCCGGCAGCCAGGCCAGCACGTTCACCACGTGGGCCATCGGGCGGTCGCGGAAGCGGGCGATCGGCGCGTCGTGCGGATCGTACTCGATGCGCAGGCAGCCGCCACAGTCGCGGCTGAAGGCGCGCAGTTCATTGTACAGGTAGCGCCGGGCCGCGCCGATGCCGCGGGTCTCCGACGTCGTGTCGCTCATGGTGTGCCGCGTGCCGAACGACACGAGCACCGAGTCGGTGTACCGGATGCGCGCCGCCGACACCTCGGCGAGGGCCGCAACGATTCGCGGGTCCTTCGCCAGGCCCATGGTGACGTCGGGCCCGGGCGCCGGACCGGCAGGCGTGCCGGCGCGCCTCGTCGCCTGGGCGGCGGCTGAGGTAGCCAGCAAGAGGCAGCAGAGCGGGAGTGTGCGGCGCATGGGTGTCATCGAAGGGGAGCGGTTGAGCTTACGGGCCTGATGGAGAATACGACAGAATAAGACAGAATACGACAGGGTACGACAGAATACGACAGAGTACGACAGAGTGCGACAGAGTGCGACAGAGTACGACAGAAGGGTGAGCCTTCGCGGCCCACCCCTCTGTACCACTCTGTCGCACTCTGTCGTCTTCTCCCCCGTCAGAACATCGACATCGCCATGAAGCTCCGCAGGCTGTCATTGCTCGAGCGCAGGCGCGCCGACAGCAGCCGGGTGCACGACCAGAGCACCTTGTAGGCGAGTTCGCGGTTGAAGTCCAGCAGCAGCTCGAAATCGCTGCGCGAGATCGTCAGCAGCTTGCAGCCGCCGTTGGAAATGGCGTCGGTGGACCGCTCGCTGCGATCGACGACCGACATTTCCCCGAACAGCGCACCCTTCTTGAGGATCGCCAGCGCTTCCTCGCCGCTTCCGGGAATCACGCGGCTGATGCGCACCTCGCCGTCGATCACGAGGTAGAGACGGTTTCCCGGCTCGCCTTCGTGGAACACGTACTCGCCGGAAACGAAATCCTGGGTCCGGCAGACTTCAGAGACGCGGGCGAGCTCACCCTCTTCCAAGTCCTGAAAGATGGCGACGCCCTTCAATAGTTCGACAAAATCGGCCATCGAGCCCTCAGCGGCTGATACAGGGTCCTGCGCGAAGCTACCCGCCCCCCGGGGTGCTGGCAAGCATTCGGCGCGGTGGGTTATGTTGCCCAACATGGAGCGCGACTCCCTGGCGACGCTGCCAAACGCCATTTCGCTGTCACGCCTCTTCCTCGCGGCGCTCTTTCCGGTTGTTCCGCAGCATGACGTGCGGCTGATGATCCTCGCCGTGGCCGGCCTCACGGACTTTCTCGACGGCTGGCTCGCCCGCCGCCGTCACCAGTTCAGCCCGATGGGCGCCCTCATCGACCCGCTTGCCGACCGCATCTTCGTGCTCGTCGCGGTCTGCACCCTGCTGCTCGAGGGGCAGCTTGGCACGCTGCAGTATTTCATCTTCATCTCGCGCGACCTGGCCACGGCCGCGGCGTTCCTCATCGTTCGCGCCATCGCCTCCCTGCGCGCCGCCACCTTCCGGGCCCGTTTTTCGGGGAAGCTGGCCACCGTGCTGCAGCTGGCCGCGCTCGTCGCCATCGTCATTGACGGGCGATCCACCGCATGGGCCGTCGGCGTCGTCGGCGTCGCGTCGCTCGTGTCCATCATCGACTACACCGTGGCCCTCTGGAGCGCGCGTGTGCAGGCTTGACCCGCGGTTGGTGCGGCGGCCGGCGTCGTTTCCGGCGAGTTTCGCGTCGTTCGCTGTGATCTTCGCATTGCTCACCGCGATGTCGGCGCTGCTGACCGCGAGTTCGGCGCCGCTGGCCGCCCAGGGCTTCGCCCCAACGCCGAAGCTGCAGCCCGAGTTCCGCGTGGAGGCGATCGTGGCACGACGCACCTCGGCGCTCGTCATGGCAGGGGCCAACGTGCCGGTCGGTTCGTACGTCCGGGTGGGCGCGGCAGCGGGGGCGGGAGCCGTTGCGGTTGGTGGCGAAGCGCAGCTGGCCCAGCGCGCGGACTTCACGTTGCGATTCCTGCTCGACCCCTTTGCCGAGACACGCTGGGGCCCCTACGCCGGAGGCGGCCTGACGGTCCGTCGTGACGGTGAGGAGGATGCGACCGCCGGCCTGCTTTTCGTGCTGGGCGTCGAAGGGCGGCGGGGGAGGCGGTGGAGCCCCGCGGTGGAAGTGGCGCTGGGCGAAGGGGTGCGCCTCGCGGTGGTCTGGCGGCGCAGTCGGGCCAACGCGCGGTGATCGGCGGCGATTTGCGCTTGCGGTTGTCACAGCGAGGCGCATCTTGCCACGTACAGAGAAGCTGCCGTTTGGATCCCTTGGACCCCGCCAATGAGTGACCAACCCGAGAAGCTCGATTCGACTTCCCACGACACCGTCGATCCCCGGCGGCAGGAAGTGCTTCGCCTCTTCCCCGACGTGCGGACCGAAGGGGGAAAGATCGACTTCGACCGCCTCAAGCTGGCGCTCGGCGAGATGGTCGACACAGGGCGCGAGCGGTACGGCATGACCTGGCCCGGCAAGGCCGACTGTTTTCGCGCCATCCAGACTCCCAGCCTCGGCACCCTGCGCCCGTGCCCCGAGGAGAGCGTCAACTTCGACACCACGGAGAACCTGATCATCGAGGGAGACAACCTCGAGGTGCTCAAGCTCCTGCAGAAGTCGTACCTGGGAAAGGTGAAGATGATCTACATCGACCCGCCCTATAACACCGGCAACGACTTCATCTACCCCGACAACTTCAGCGAGTCGCTGCAGACGTACCTCGAGTACACTGGCCAGGTCGACGCCGAGGGGCGCAAGTTCGGCACCAACACCGAGACCGACGGCCGCTTCCACTCGAAGTGGATGAACATGATGTATCCGCGGTTGTATCTCGCGAGGAATTTGTTGAGGGAAGATGGGGTGATCTTTGTGAGTATTGACGATGTTGAAGCGAGCCATCTGCGTGTGCTTCTTAACGACATCTTTGGTGAGGAAAACTTCGTCGCGAATCTTGTGTGGCAGAAGCGATATGTTTCGAATGCCACGGCAAAGTACGTCTCGGACATGCACGATCACGTTCTTGTATTCGCACGCTCACTACAGTCGCTGTCGCTCGGCCTCGTGGCGCGGACTGAGGAACAGTTGAGCGATTACAGAAATCCTGATGACGATCCGCGAGGTGCTTGGCGGGCGCAGGATCTCTCTGCCTCAAAGCCCTACCAAGCTGGCCTGTTCAAGATCGTGGGGCCGGCCGGTGATGAGTTCACACCGCCACCCGGACGTTACTGGCGCTGTAATCGTGCGACCTATGACGAGTGGCTTGCCGACAATCGGATCACTTTTGGCCGTTCCGGCACCGGGCGTCCGATGCTCAAGGCGTTCCTCTCCGAGTCTCAGGATGGAATCCGTCCGAACACTTGGTGGGAGCACGGATTTGCAGGACACAACAAGGAGGCGACGCTCGAGGTGAAGGAACTCTTCGGCGGTGCTTCTCCATTTGACACCCCGAAGCCGGTTAAGTTGGTAACTCGCATGCTCGAACTGATCGCTGACGATAGCGGTCTCGTTCTCGATTTCTTCGGTGGCTCGGGCACGACGGCACATGCTTGTCTCGCTAACAACGCCGCCGATGGCGGCCGTCGCCGTTTCATCCTCGTCCAGCTCCCTGAACCCACCGACCGCACCGACTACCCCACCATCGCCGACATCACCAAAGAACGCGTTCGCCGCGTCATCGGGAAGCTCAACGACGAGGACGCAGGAAAGCTCGACCTCGACGACACGGCCAAACAGGACCGCGGCTTCCGCGTCTTCAAGCTCGCCGAGTCGAACTTCACCCCGTGGGACGCCGACGCGCCCACCGACGCGGGGGCACTGGCGAAGCAGCTCCAGTTGCACGTCGCCCACGTGCGCGACGGCCGCACGCCGCCCGATCTCCTCTACGAGATCCTCCTGAAGAGCGGCATCCCCATCAGCGGCCACGTCAACACGCTCACCTTGGCCGGCAAGCCCGTGCACACAGCCGACGACGGCAAGTTCCTCATCTGCCTCGAGACGCCGCTTACCCTCGACCTCATCCGCGCCATGGCCGGCCGAAAGCCGGAACGTGTGGTCTGTCTCGACGCGGGCTTTGCCGACAACGACCAGCTCAAGGCCAACGCCGTCCAGATCTTCCGCGCCGCTGGCGTCACAAGCTTCAAGACGGTCTAGCGTCCCGTGACCGATGCCCCGCGCGAGCCGAGCCCCGGCGACCTGATTCTGTACCGCACCCCCAAGGGGGCGCGACGCATCGAGGTGCTGTTCGATGACGACACCTTCTGGCTTGACCAGCGCAAGATCGGCGAACTGTTCGGGGTCACCATACCGACCGTAAGTCACCATCTGGCAGAGATTTACGAGGCTGGCGAGCTCACGGAAGCGGCAACTCTTCGAAAAATTGAGAGAGTTCAAACCGAGGGCTCCCGCGAGGTCCGCCGGCAGATCGAGCACTACAACCTCGACGCCGTCATCTCGGTGGGGTACCGCGTCAACAGCGCCGAGGCCACCCAGTTCCGCATCTGGGCCACCCAGACGCTGCGCGAGTTCGTGGTCAAGGGCTTCGTGCTCGACGACGAGCGCCTGAAGCTCAACAAGCGCTTCGGCCGCGATTACTTCGACGAGCTGCTGCAGCGCATCCGGGAAATCCGCGCCAGCGAACGACGGTTCTACCTCAAGCTCACCGACATCTTCGAGCAGTGCAGCATCGACTACGACAAGAGCGCCGAGCTGACCAAGACGTTCTTCAGTACCGTCCAGAACAAGCTGCACTGGGCCGTCACGGGCCAGACGGCCGCCGAGATCATCGCCGCCCGCGCCGACGCCTCCCGGCCGACCATGGGGCTGACGACTTGGAAGAATGCCCCAGAGGGGAAGGTGCTCAAGGCAGATGTTTGGGTGGCCAAGAACTACCTGATCGAGAAGGAAATCCGCGAACTCGAGCGCATCGTCGGCATGTACCTGGACTTCGCCGAGAACCAGGCCGAACGCCAGACACCGATGCGCATGGCCGACTGGGCCACTCGGCTCGACGCGTTCCTGCAGTTCAACCAGTACGAGGTGCTCACCAACGCCGGATCCGTGTCCGCCGAGGTGGCCAGGCGACTCGCCGAGGAGCGGTACGAGTCGTTCCGGGTGCGGCAGGACGCGACGTTCGAAAGCGACTTCGAGCGCGAAGCGCGTCGCATCAACTCCCGGTCCATGCCCGATGAGGGCGACGCATGAAGCTGCAGTTCGACGCCAACCAGCCGTTCCAGCGCTCGGCAATTGACGCGGTGGTCGACCTGTTCGCGGGGCAACCGATGGGCGCCCCGGACTACTCGGTCATCAAACTCGCGGCCCCCGACGGCCTCTGGGCCGGCCACGAGGGCGCCGAACTGGGTGCCGGCAATCGGTTGCTTATCGGCGCTGACCGGCTGCGCTCGAACCTGCGCTCCGTGCAACTGCGCAACGACATCGACGTCGACGACCACGCGGCGGAGGTCGAAGGGTGGACGCTGTTCGACGCGCCGGCCGGCAGCGACCGGCATTGTCCGCACTTCTCGGTGGAAATGGAGACGGGGACGGGAAAGACCTACGTCTACCTTCGGACCATCTTCGAGCTCGCCCAGAAGTACGGTTTTCGCAAGTTCATCATCGTGGTGCCGAGCGTCGCCATTCGCGAAGGGGTGATGCACAGCATCGAGACGATGGCCGGGCACCTGAGCGCGCTGTACAACAACCTCCCGTTCGAGCCCTCGCTGTACGATGCCCGGCGGGTGAACCGGCTCCGCCAGTTCGCCACCAGCACCACGCTGCAGCTCCTCGTCATCAACATCGACGCCTTTCGCAAGAACTTCGCCGGCACCGACGACGAGAGGAAGGGAAACGTCATCTACAAGGAGATGGAGCGCTCGATGGGCGGACGCGCGCCCATCGAGTTCGTGCAGGCGGCGCGTCCCATCGTCATCATCGACGAACCGCAGAGCGTCGACGCGACCGACCGCGCGCAGGAGGCCATCAAGGCGCTGAACCCGCTTTGCACCCTGCGCTACTCGGCCACTCATCGGAACCCGTACAACGTCGTCTACCGGCTCGACCCGGTGCGCGCGTTCGAGCTGAAACTCGTCAAGCAGATCGTCGTGGCCAGTGCGGCGGCCGAAAGCGCGGCCAACGAGCCGTTCGTTCGCGTGGAGAAGGTCGACTACAAGCCGGGTATCAAGGCCAGATTGCGCATTCACGTGCAGGGAGCCGATGGAGCGCGCGAGAAGGCGGTGACGGTCAGGCAAGGCTCCGACCTGTTCAAGCTGTCGAATGAGCGGGCGCAGTACGCGCAGGGGTGGGAAGTCAGCGAGATCAGCGCCGAGCCTGGCCAGGAAACGCTGACCTTCGCCAACGGGCGCGTGCTCCGGCTGGGCGAGGAGATTGGCGGCATGCGCGACGACGTGTGGCGCGCGCAGATCAAGCACACCGTCCGCAAGCACCTCGAGAAAGAGCTGCAGTTGCAGGGACGGGGCATCAAGGTGCTCTCGCTGTTCTTCATCGACCGGGTGGCCAACTACCGCGACTACGATGCCGACGGCCAGCCCACACCCGGCAAGTTCGCGCGGGCGTTCGAGGAGGAGCTCCGCACCTTCGCAACCGACGCGCGTTTCGCTGGGCTCGAGGGGCTGCGCCATCCCGTGGACCGGCTGCACAACGGCTACTTCGCGCAGGACAGGAAGGGCGTGCTCAAGGACACCGGCGGCAACACGCAGGCCGACGACGATGTGTACACCCTGATCATGAAGAACAAGGAGGCGCTGCTCGCGCTCGACGAGCCGCTGCGCTTCCTCTTTTCCCACTCGGCGCTGCGCGAGGGGTGGGACAACCCCAACGTCTTCCAGATCTGCACGCTCAACGAGAGCCGCAGCACGGTCAAGAAGCGGCAGGAGATCGGTCGCGGGCTACGGCTTCCGGTGGACCAGCATGGCGCCCGCGTATTCGACGAGTCGGTCAATAAGCTCTACGTGATGGCCAACGAGAGCTACGAGGACTTTGCCAAGGCGCTGCAGAACGAGTACGAGGACGACTGCGGGGTGACGTTCGGCAAGGTCCCCGTGACCGCGCTGGCGAGGCTGGAGCGCGTGGTCGACGGTGCGCCGGCGCCCATCGGCCGCGAAGTGGCCGAAGTGTTGCGCTCGGCACTCGTGACCTCGGGCATGCTGAACGCCGACGGGCGCATTACCGAGGCCTTTGATCCACGCCGGGCGGGCTTCACGCTCGGGCTGCCGGTGTCGCTTGCCGACCTGGGGTCTTCGGTCGCGGACCTCCTCGCCGGGTACCAGATCGAACGGCACATTCGCCGGGAGCGCGACGAGCGCACCAACCGGCTCAAGAAGGAGGTGCCTCTTTCCGTCGAGTTCGTGCAGCTCTGGGACCGCATCAGGCCGCGCAC
>JBBTJT010000039.1:0-26740 GCA_038059315.1 Gemmatimonadota bacterium | reverse complement strand
GTCGGTCTTCTATCCGGACACCGAACGCGTGAGGGGGTGGGACTTCGTGGACACGGGCTTCAAGGTGGGGCTGTCGGCCACGGTGCCCGACGTGGTGCGCGGGCACGTGCGCGGTGACGTGGACGATTTCCTGCGCGCGCACGGACTCGCGCGCCGCGACGTCACCCACTGGGTGGCGCATACGGGTGGCCCGAAGGTGCTGAAGGCATTTGAGGAAGCGCTCGAGCTCCCGCCGGACGCGCTCGAGCGGTCGTGGAGATCGCTGCGGGAGGTGGGAAACCTTTCGTCAGCGTCGGTGCTGTTTGTGCTGAGCGAACTCATGTCCAGCGGTGACGCACGCCCTGGCGACCTCGGGCTGATGATCGCGATGGGTCCAGGCTTCTGCGCGGAACTGGTGCTTCTGCGATGGTAGCAGCTGACGCCCTCATGCTCGGCGTGGTTGGCGTCGTCGCACTGGAGCGCGTGGTCGAATTGCGGCTCTCGCGCCGCAATGCCGCCTGGGCCTTCAGCCGCGGGGCGGTGGAAGTGGGGCAGCGCGACTACCGGGTGATGACGGTCTTCCACGCGCTCTTTCTCGCAGCCTGCGCTGCCGAACCCTGGCTTCCCGGTTGCGCCTTTTCCCCGGTGCTCGCGGCGACGTGCATTGCCGTGCTGGCGGGCGCACAGGCATTGCGCTGGTGGGCGATCACCACGCTCGGGCCGCGCTGGACCACGCGCGTAATTGTGCTTCCCGACGCCGAGCCCGTCACGACAGGACCATACCGGTGGCTGCGTCACCCCAACTACGTGGCGGTGATCATCGAGATGATCGCCCTGCCCCTGGTGCATGGCGCGTGGATCACCGCGGTGCTGGCCTCGCTGGGCAACGCGCTGCTGCTGCACAGGCGAATCGTCGCCGAAGAGCATGCGCTGGGTTCACCATGGGAGCGGGCATTTGCTCACACGCCGCGCTTCCTCCCCCGAGGGTCACATGCCGGAACTTGAGCAGGAAGTGCTCGATGTCATCCGGCGCATCTTCGCCACCGAACTTGAGCACGAAGGCCCGGTTGAACTGGCGCACGACCTGCTGCGCGATCTCCGTGTGGATTCGCTGAACGCGGTGATACTCGCCGTGGGGCTGGAGGACCACTTTCGCGTGCGGCTCGCGCAAGAGGACACCGTCGGCGTGACGACCGTTGCCGAGCTCGTCGCGCGGGTGGCGGAGCGCGTGCGCAATACACCCGAAGGTCCGGCGAAATGATCGTTGGGCCGCCCCTTCCCCCACTCGAGAGCGAGACGGTGAACGCGGCGCTCGCCCGTGCAGCGTCCAGCGCGCACGGGCTGGTGTTCGTGGATGCCTACGAACAGGAACGGGCGATGCCATGGAGCGAAGTCCGGGAGCGTGCCCGGCGGCTGGCCGGTGCGCTCGCCGAGCGTGGCGTCCGCCCGGGCGATCGCGTGGCGATGGTGCTGCCCACCGGAACGGATTTCATGGATGCGTTCTTCGGGACGCTGCTCGCCGGCGCGGTGCCGGTTCCACTGTATCCGCCGGTGCGCCTGGGACGGATGGCCGAGTACGTGCGCGGCACCGCGCGCATGCTCGAGATCGTCGGCGCGCGCGTGCTGCTTTCCGACGCGCGCACTCGCCTGCTGCTTGGCGGCGCCGTCGAGCTGGCACGGCCGGCACTGGGTTGCCCGACCGTCGCCGGATTGCGTGATGGCGCGGTAGCGCACGAGGCGGAGGTAGCGCGTGATGCCCTGGGCCTGATCCAGTTCTCATCCGGCTCGACCGTCGATCCCAAGCCGGTGGCGCTCACGCATCACGCGTTGATGTGGCAGGTGGCGGCACTGAGCCAACTGCTCGTCGTACCGCCAGGGTCGCCACCGACCGGCGTGACGTGGCTGCCGTTGTACCACGACATGGGACTGATCGGTTGCCTGCTCGAGGCGATGTACTATCCTGGCAACCTGGTGCTGCTCCCGCCCGAGCTCTTTCTTGTCCGGCCGGCGCTCTGGCTGCGGGCGCTGTCAAGGCACCGCGGCATCGTGTCGCCGGCCCCCAACTTCGCGTATGGCCTGTGCCTGAAGCGCATTCGCGACGAGGAGCTCGTCGGCGTGGATCTCGGTTACTGGCGCTACGCGTTGAATGGCGCCGAAACCATTTCGGCCGTCGTGCAGGAGCGGTTTGCGGCGCGGTTTGCTGGCGTGGGATTCCGCGCCGAATCGCTGATGCCCGTGTATGGCCTGTCGGAGTGTGCGCTGGCCGCGACGTTCACCGCCGCGGACGGGCCAAAGCGCGAGATGCGCGTCGATGCCGATACGCTTGCCGCAACCGGGCGGGTGTCGGCGGGCGCACGTCGCATCGTGTCGGTGGGAACGCCGGTGCCCGGCGCGGCTATCGACGTGCGTGGCGACGACGGTGAATCCGCGAGCGAGGGCCGGGTGGGGCGTGTCTGGAGTCGCGCGCCGTTCGTGATGCACGGGTACTTCGGGCAGCCCGACGCGAGCGCGGAAGTGATTCGCGATGGATGGCTCGACACCGGCGATCTTGGTTTCGTGCATGGCGGCGAGCTCTTCATTACCGGGCGCGCCAAGGATGTGGTGATCATCCGCGGCGCCAATCACTCCCCGCAATCGTTCGAGGAGTGCCTGGGGAGCGTGGAGGGCGTGCGGACGGGGTGCGCCGTGGCGCTGGGTGTCGTGCCGCCCGGCCAGGACGACGAGGCGCTACTGGTGCTCGCCGAGTACATGCCCGGAGCGCCGGCAGGTCTCGAGGCGCGCATTGCGGCCGCGATCGTCGAGCACACGAGCATCGCGCCGTACGCCGTGGTGCTGCTGGCGCCGGGCACGCTGCCACGCACGAGCAGCGGCAAGTTGCGGCGCGGCGAGGCGCTGCGACTGTACCTGAGTGGCGAACTGGAGCCACCGTCGCCCGTGACACCACTGCGGCTTGGTGCACACGTGGCCAGGTCCCTGGCGGCGTTTGCCCGCCATCGCCTCCATCAATGATGCTCGACATTGCCATCGTCGGTGGTGGACCCGTGGGGCTGGTGGCCGCGCTCGAGATTCGGGCGCGCGGATTGTCGGTGGTGGTGCTCGAGCGGCGCACCGGGGCACTCGACAAGGCGTGCGGCGAGGGGCTGATGCCCCCGGGGCGGTCGGCGCTGGAACGACTGGGCGTGATGCGGTGGCTGAAGCCGGAGGACTGCGCCGGGTTCAATGCGATTCGCTTCGTGCAGGAGGATGGCCGCGGCGTTGAGGCGGAGCTTCCTGCGCCCGGCGGCCTGGGAGTGCGTCGCACGGCACTGCGCAGAGCCCTGGCGAGTGAGGCGCACGATCGGGGAATCGAGGTGCGCGAGGGATGCGCGGTGCGCGCGCACACGGTCGGTGCTGACGCGGTGACACTCACCACCGACGCCGGTGATCTTCAGGCGAGGTTTGTCGTGGCGTCTGACGGATTGCACTCACCGATGCGGCGCGCCCTCGACCTCGAACGAGCCGCCCGCGGGGCGCGCCGTTTCGGGCTGCGTCGCCACTTCGCGCTCTCGCCGTGGGCGCCGCGCGTGGAGGTGCACCTGAGCGCCGGCGTGGAGGCGTACGTGACGCCGTCGGGAGTGAACCGTGTGGGCGTGGCGTTCCTGTGGGCGGACGGTGACATTCCGGGGACTCCGGATTTCGACCGCTTGCTGTCCCGTTTTCCGGTGTTGATGGAACGGCTGAAGGGGGCGAGCGAAGACTCGTCGCTGCTGGGCGCGGGACCATTGCGTCAGGGCGTGCGGGCGCGCACGTCACATCGTGCAGCGCTCGTGGGCGATGCCGCCGGCTATGTGGATGCCATCACTGGCGAGGGGTTGTCGCTGGGTTTCAGGCAGGCGAGGGTGCTCGCGGAGATCCTGCCGGATGCCCTGGCGGCGGGCGCGACCCTCGCATCACTGGCGCATTACGAACGGGAGAGCGCGAACGCATTCCGTCGTTATGCACGGCTGGCGAATGCGATGCTGTGGATCGCGCGACGGCCACGCCTGCGGCGATTCGTGGTGAACCGGCTCATTGACGCTCCCCGGCTGGCTGGCGTGGCGCTGCGGTGGGCGATGACGAACGAGGGCTGATGAACCAGGTTGCAGTTGGAATCCTGATCTTCGACGGCGTTCCGGGTCTTCACCGTGGCGGCGCGCGCCGGTGCGGTGGTGGCGACCGGCGGCCTGCGGGTACTCCCCGACTTTGATTTCGCCTCGGCCCGGGGCATCGACATACTTGTGATCCATGGTGGTTTCGGCACGCGAGCGCTGCTGGAGGATTAGCCGATGCTCGACTGTGTGCGGTAAGCGGCGGCAGCGGCGGTGCGCGTAACATCGGTCTGTACGGGCGCGCTCGTCCTAGCCAGGGCCGGGCTGCTCGACGGCCGGCGCGCCACGACGCACTGGGGCGCACTGGCCACGCTGGCCGAACTTGACCCGACGATTCGCGTCGACGCCGACGCGCGGGTGGTCGACGACGGGATCGTCACCTCGGCCGGGGTGTCTGCCGGCATCGACATGGCATTTGCCGTCGTCGAGGCGATGCACGGGCGCGCCGTGGCCGACGAGACCGCGCATTACATGGACTATCCGCGGCACGATGGGCGGCCGCCGACAGCCGGGTAGCGGTGTACGCCACGGCAAGCCGGAAAGCCCTGTAAGTTTGCATCGTGGTACTTCTGGCCCTTTCCGTCTCATAAAATGAATGACACCACGAGGCACTGGGCGGCGTCACTGGCCGACGCGTGGGGCATCGACGCCGTACTCGAGCCGCTTCCGGGCGAGTTCGACCTGAACTTCCGTGCGAGCGCGCGCGACGGCACGGTGTACGTGCTCAAAGTGATGCGCGAGGAGTGTGATGCCGCGTTCGTCAGCCTGCTGTGCGCCGCGCATCAGCACATCCGGCTGCGCGACCCTGCCGTCCCGGTGCCCGGCGTCGTTGCCACCCTCGCAGGCACGCCGTGGTGCGTGCGCAGGGATGGTGCGGGCGCCGATCGAATTCTCTGGCTGCTGACGTGGCTCGATGGTGCGGAGTATTCGCGGTTCCGCCCGCATTCGCTATCACTTGCCGCCGGCATCGGCGACGCGCTGACCCGCCTGGATCGCGCGCTGCGCGATTTCTCGCACCCGGCACTTCGGCGCGACTTCAAGTGGAACCTGCTCCAGGCTGACTGGATTGGCGGTCATCTCGAAGAGATCACCGATGCCAGTCGACGAGCCATCGTCGAGCGAGTGCTTCGCAGGTACCTGGCGTTGAAACCGGCGTTGCTCGCCGAGCCTCCCGCGGTCATCCATAACGACCTGAACGACTTCAACCTCCTCATCAGCCATTCGGGCGACGACACTCCCGCGGTGACGGGAATCATCGATTTCGGCGACATGATGGAAGGAGCGCTGGTGGCGGAGATCGCCATCACCGGCGCCTACCTGGTGCTGGAGCACCCGGCGCCCGAACAGGCGCTCGCCGAATTCACTGCCGCGTACCACCGCGTTGCACCGCTCAGCGGCGGGCAGCTCGACCTGATCTGGCCGCTCCTGCTCATGCGACTGGCGGTCAGCGTCACCAACTCGGCGATCATGCACCGGGAACGCCCGGATGATCCCTACGTTCTGGTGTCGCAAGACGCGGCGTGGCGGTTTCTCGAGCGTGCGGAGGGCATGGACGAGCACCTGATGAGCGCCCGGCTGCGTACGGCGTGCGGACTGCCCGCGACCGACGTAGCCGCGCGAGTGCTGTCGTGGCTTGATTCCGCCCGCGGGAGCTTCGCGCCCGTGGTGGGCACGAACCTCGATGAGGCGCTGGTGGAGTCGCTTTCGGTTGGTGCGTCCATCACGCCGCGCGATCCGATGCGGATGACATCCGCCGAGGCGCTCTCGCTCGGTGCGGCGTTCGGAGGCAGCACGTGGATCGGTTGCTACGGCGAACCGCGGCTGGTGTATACCGACCGCGCATTCTTCAGGGGTGCGCACGGAAACGCGGACCGGCGCACGGTGCACCTGGGAGTCGATGTCTTCATGCCGGCCGGCACGCCGGTGCATGCCCCGGTTGAAGGCGTAGTCGAGGCCGTGGAGTATCGCGACCGGCATCTCGACTATGGCGGCATGGTCGTGCTGCGGCACGAGTCACCCGCCGGAGACCGGTTTTCGACGCTGTACGGGCACCTGTCGCACGCGGCCGTGGCCGCGCTCGTCGTTGGACGGCGCATCAGCCAGGGCGAGCGCTTTGCGTCACTCGGAACCGCAGACGAGAACGGAGGCTGGGCCCCGCACCTGCACTTCCAGTTGGCGCTGCTCACCGAAGGACTCGGCGTCGATTGGCCTGGCGTTGCCGATCCAGACGAGCTGGCGATGTGGCGCGCGATCTGTCCCAACCCGGCGGCACTGCTCAACCTCCCGGATGCGAAGACCGGGCACCGGCCGCTCGACGTCGTGGCCATCAGTGCCGGACGCCGAACGCACTTCGCCTCCAACCTGAAGCTCAGCTATCGCGAGCCCTGCCTCTTCCTGCGCGGCTGGAAGCACTACCTCTTTGACGAGTGGGGGCGCCCATACCTGGACGCGTACAACAACGTCCCCCACGTGGGCCACGCGCACCCGCGGCTGCAGGCCATTGCCGGCGACCAACTGTCGCGACTGAACTCGAACACGCGGTACCTGCACCCGGCGCAGGTGGAATTCGCCGAAGCCTTGCTGGCCAAGATGCCTCCGCACCTGACGCACGTCTTCCTCGTCAACTCGGGCAGCGAAGGGAACGAGCTGGCGCTGCGCCTGGCCCGGGCGCATACGGACGGAAAGGACATGGTCACTCCCGACCACGGGTATCACGGCAACACCACCGGCGCGTACGACGTGTCGGCGTACAAGTTCAACATGCCGGGGGGCGGCGGGCGAGCGCGGTGGGTGCAGGTCGTCCCGATGGCCGACACCTACCATGGTGAACATCGCGGGCCTGATGCCGCCGTGCGGTATGCGGCGAGGGTGGAGGGGGCGATTGCCCATGTGCATGAGCGTGGCAGGAGTCTCGCCGGCTTCATTTCCGAGCCACTGCCCAGCGTTGGCGGGCAGATCATTCCGCCCGCCGGGTACCTGAAGGACGTGTACACGCGAGTCCGCGCGGCCGGCGGCGTGTGCATCGCCGACGAAGTACAGACCGGACTCGGGCGCCTGGGCGAGTTCTACTGGGGCTTCGAACAGCAGGATGTGCAGCCCGACGTCGTGGTGATCGGCAAGCCACTCGGCAACGGACATCCGATGGGGGCGGTGGTGACCACGGCCGATATTGCCCGCTCGTTCGACAACGGGATCGAGTTCTTCTCGACGTTCGGCGGGAGCACGCTCTCGTGCCGGACGGGGACGGAGGTGATTCGCATCGTGGATGAGGAAGGACTGCAGGCGAATGCGCGGACCACCGGGGAGCGCCTGCTGGCCGGGTTGCGTGCGCTGCAGTCGCGGCACGCGATTATCGGCGACGTGCGCGGCATCGGGCTGTTCGTCGGCGTGGACCTCGTCTCGGATCGCGAGCTGCGCACTCCGGCGACGCGTGAGGCGCGCTACATCGTGAACCGCCTGCGCGAGGAGCGCATCCTCATTGGCACGGAAGGACCGGCTGACAACGTGCTCAAGGTGCGGCCGCCGCTGACGGTGCAGCCCGACGACGTGGACGTGCTGGTTGCCACACTGGGCCGGGTGCTGGACGAGACGGTGTTTCTCTGAGTCTAACGCAGGGCCTCGCGGCCCGAGATTCCCTCGATGCGGATATTCCGCCACGCGCCGCTCCGGAAGCGCCAGACGGACAGCGTGGCACGCGTCATGTGCCCCAGCAGGATGGCGAGCCAGATATCCGATGGGGTGAGCGGCCGCGTGAGTTGCACCACGGTGAGGAATCCCAGCGGCAGGGCGACCTGCGAGACGATGGTGATGAAGAGCGGCGCCTTGGTGTCACCGGTGCCGGTGAGTCCGCCGGTGTAGGTGAGCGCCACCGTGATGAACAGCCCCGAGACGCTGAGCCACCGCAGCAGCACGGTGCCGAGTTCCAGCACGGCGGGGTCGGTCAGGCCGAAGGCGCCGAAGAGCGCGCGCGGGATGGTGAGGAACAACAGGCCGATCGTCACGGCGAGCCCGAGTCCGAGTCGCGAGGCGAGGTGCACCGCGTGCTCGGTGCGATCGGGATGTCCGGCGCCGAGGTTCTGGCCGGCCACGGCCGCCGCCGCGCCCATGAGGCCCACAGAAGTCCACGTGATGAACGAGAAGAGCTGCGAGTATCCCACCGCGTACGCGGCCTGTGCCGCCGCGCTCATGGGAAGCGAGCCGATGAACCGGAGCAGCAGCACGCCGGCCACGTTCATGGCGATGCCCTGAATGCCCGCGGGCAGCCCGAAGCGGAACAGCTGCCTGGTGATCGTCCAGTCCCACCGCCAGTTCATGGTGCGCGGCCAGTGGATCACGAGGTGTCCGGTGAGGAGCTGGGAGAAACCGTACACGCTCACCACGAGTCCGGCGATGACGGTGCCGAGCGCCGCACCCATCACGCCGAAGGCGGGAATGGGGCCGAGACCCCGGATGAAGACGATGTTGAGCACGACGTTGAGCACCGTCAGCGCCAGGCCGAGCCGCAGGCCGGTGCGGGCGTCTCCGGCGGCGCGCAGCGCACCGCCCAGCAGGAAGATCATCATGAAGCCGACGCTGCCCACGAACATCGTGCGCAGGAACGGCAGCGCCTGGGCCTGCACCTCGGGTGATGCCTTGACGAGATCGAGCAGCACCGGCGCCAGGAACCACCCGGCCGGTGCCATCACGAGCACGGCGAGCGCCACCGACGCCAGGAACGCCTGGTACACCGTGCGTCCCACGGCCTCGGCGTCGCCCGCGCCGGCGAAACGGGCCACGAGCACGCCCATGCCCGTGTAGATCGACATCACGAAGACGATGACGACGATGAAGATCTGGTTGGCCACGCCGACGGCGGCATTCCCGGTGAAGCCGACGAAGTGACCCACCAGCGCGTGGTCGACCATGCCCTGCATGCCGCCGATCATGTTCTGGACAACCGTCGGCCAGGCGATCTTCCAGACCGCGCCGAGAATGGGGCCCTCGACGATGGAGCGGTCGAAGGACTTGCCTTTGGGGGTGGCCGTGGGGGCGGTCATCCGCGAAGGATTGCCTGAAGGCCCCCGGCATTCAAGGCGTGGCCGTCCCTTCGTCCCGTCGACGGGGACCTTGACGTCCGACGGCCGAGATATTAGTTAAGCATATGCTTAACCAATCCATCGCCCTCGACCGCGTGTTCCAGGCCCTGGCCGACCCGGCACGACGACACATGGTCGAACGGCTGAGCCGGGGACCGGCATCGGTCAGCACACTGGCCAGGCCGCTGGCGATGTCGCTCCCTGCCGTGATGCAGCACCTGCAGGTCCTCGAGTCAAGCGGGCTGGTGCGGTCCGACAAGGTCGGCCGGGTGCGCACGTGCCGCATGGAACCAGCGGCGATGCACGGCGCCGTGCGGTGGATCAATGCGCGGCGCGCCTTCTGGGAGCGCAGGCTCGACAGGCTTGGCGAGTTCCTCGCCGCACATGAAGTCCCCCCCAGCCCCCGGAGAAAGTCATGACGAAGCAACCGTTCACGCACGGTTCGTTCACCATAGCGCGCAGCTACGACGCAACGCCCGAGCGCATCTTCCGGGCGTTCAGCGAGGAGGAGAGCAAGCACCGCTGGTTTGCCCGCCACGACGACTGCCGGTGCTGGCATACACGCTCGACTTTCGTGTCGGCGGGCGCGAGCACTACCGCGGAAAGGCCGGCGAGATGGAACACACCATGGATGCGTTCTACTGGGACATCGTCCCGAACGAACGCATCATCTGGACGTACGACATGCACGTCGGCGGCGCGAAGATCTCGGTGTCGCTGAACACCATCCGCCTGGAGGCCGCGGGGAAGAAGACGAAGATGACCTTCACCGAACAAGGCGCCTATTTCTGGACGGCGGACGACCTGGCGATGCGTGAGCAGGGGACCCACGAGCTGCTCGATGCGCTGGAACGGGAGCTGGCCGGCGCGTAGCCGCGCCTGCGCTCAACGGGCGGCGTCATCCGCGTTAGTCTCCGCGCATGGGGACCGTGCCCACCATCGTCAACGTCGGCTACCGCTCCACCAACTACTGGGTGGTGAGTGCGGGCCGATCGCGCCTGCTCGTCGACCTCGGCTGGCCGGGCATGTTCGGCACGCTCGCCGCAAATCTCGAGCGCATGGACATCCCGCTGGCGGAAATCACGCACGGCGTGGCGACCCACTACCACATGGATCACGCCGGGGCGGCGCAGGATCTCAAGGACGCCGGGATGCGGCTGATCGTCACCGCCGAACAAGTGGCGGCAATCCAGCTCATGAAGCGGCACGTGAAGGCATCGGACCGCTACACCGAGATTTCGCCGGATGGCAACCTCGTGGTCACCTGCGCCGAGAGCCGTGCGCTGCTGGCGCGGCTCGGCATCGAGGGCCAGTTGGTGCCGACTCCGGGGCACTCCGACGACAGCGTGAGCCTGCTGCTCGACACCGGCGCGGTGTTCACGGGCGACCTGACGCATCCGATGCTCGTCACCGAAGAGACCGCTACGGTGGTGTCGCGGAGCTGGCAGCGGCTGCGCGAGCTTGGTGCGACGACGGTGTACGCCGGGCACGGTCCGGTGCGGCCGATGCCAGCCGCTGAGTAGCTGGCCTGCCCGGGCGGAATCAGCGCGTCCAGCGCATCCCGGCCCCGAGCATCGGAAGGACCGCTGGCGGCCAGCCGCCGTTGTCTCTTATTTGGTAGCATCACACAAACCTGCCGACGGAGCATCCCGTGAAATCTGCCGCCCTGACCATCAAGGTCTTCGGAGTCTATGCCGCCCTCACCGGCGCAGCCCTGCTGTTCGCGCCGAACGTCCTCCTGCCAATCCTCGGGCTTCCGAAGACGATGGAGATCTGGGTACACGTGCTCGGCACGCTGGCCCTGGTCGTCGGTTACTACTACTGGGCCTGCGGTGTGGCGAATGTGCGCGCGTTCTTCATCGCCTCGGTGCAGGGCCGCATGGCTTTTTGCGCGGCGTGCCTTGCCTTGGTCGTCGGGGCCGACGGACCGCTCGTGCTCATCGCGTTCGGGCTGGTGGATCTGGCGGGAGCGGGCTGGACGCTTGCCGCCCTGCGGAACGAAGCACGTACGGGCTGACGTGCTCGCTCAGGCGCGATAGATCGTGATGGCGGTGTCGTCGAAGTCGCGGCGCAGCGCGCCCTTGGGCAGCTTGTGCGTGGCGGCGTGCTCCACGGCCAGCACGCGGGCGAAATGGGTCACCTGCCACCCCTCGATCACGCGGTCCAGCATGCGCGACTCGTACGGCGGATCGCAGAACGCGATGTCGTAGGCGCCGGCCGTGGTGAGCATCGTGGCAAACGGCAGCGCGTCCTTCTTGAAGATGCGGGTGCGGTCGCGCATGCGCAGCGCGGCCACGTTAGCCTTGAGCGCGTGCAGGCAGGCCGGCCGGAACTCCACGAAATCGGCGCTCCTGGCGCCACGCGACAGCGCCTCGAGCCCAAGCGCACCGGTGCCGGCAAAGAGGTCGAGCACGCGCGCATTGGGGAGGTCGGCCTTGAGCAAGTCGAGCAGCGCCGCCCGGACACGCTCGGCCGTGGGACGCACGCGAAAGTCGTTGGGCGACGTGAGGTCGCGGCCGGCCCACTTGCCACCGACGATCCTCATGGACGCACCAGCGTCACGGGACCGCGGGGCGTCAGCGCCGTGACCGTGCCCGCGGCGAACGAGAGGCGCGCCCCGGCTCCGCTCCGCGCGTCGAACGAGCGAAACTCGCCGTTCTCCGACGGCAGCAGCTCGACTGCCGCGAACGGGCGCGCGCCGAGGTCCATGATGTGCCCGCCGCGATCCCAGGTATAGATGTTCGTCGCGCCCCCGCGCTCGAAGTTGAGCCGCACCGTAGTCTGCAAGCCACCCTCGGGTCCGCGCACGGTGCCGAGCACCTCCACGGATTTCAGCGCGCCGAAACGCTCGAGGCGTCCTTCCATCATCTGCGCTTCCTGCGAGGCGACCTCGGCGGAATCCGGCCCCCCGGGGCCGAGTGCCGCGCGCAGCGGCGCGACGTTGCCCTTCACCACCGCCTCGGCGATGGCCAGCGAACGGGCGTTGAGGGAAGTCGCCTCCGGCGCCGACGCGGTGTCACCGGTGACGAGCAGCGCGTACGCCTGCTGGCCCACCGCTTCGGCGGTCAACCGGCCGTCCCGGGCGCGCACCACCAGGCGGCTGCCGTCGCCCAGCAGATACGTGCCGGCTGCGGCAGTGATCACCGAAGGTGCAGCGGCAACGCGCGCGGGCGGCAGTTCGTACGGCTGCCCGAAGACGATGCGCGAAATGACGCGCACGGCGGTGGTCGCGGTCAGCTCCGAGACCGTCGAGGCGACAAAGATCGTCACGCGATCATTGACGAAGCGCAGCAGTTCGGCCACGTACACGCCGTTGCCACCGTTGTGCGTGACGAGTCGCGTACCGCGCGACGTCTTCATCACCGCCCATCCGTAGGCATACTGCGAACGCCCCTCGGGTCCTTCGTTGACGTAGCCGGTCATGAACTTCACCCGGCTCGAGTCGGTGAGGACGCTGCGATTGTCGAGTGCGGCGTCCCAGCGCGCGATGTCGCCGAGCGTGGTGTGCAGCCCGCCATTGCCGCGCAACGCCCAGTAGGGCGCGCCCTCGACGGCGATGCGATCGACGATCGTGCCCCAATCGCGTCCATTCTGGTAGCCGTGGGCAATGCGCGCGCTCTCCCATCGGGGAGCCTTGTAGCCCGTCTCGAGCATTCCGGCCGGGCGCAGCACGAGGTCGCGCAGGGCGCCCTCGTAGTCCTGCCCCGTCAGGAGTTCGACAACGGCCGCGAGCAGGGAGTAGCCGGAGTTCGCGTAGAAGTACGTGCTGCCCGGCTTGCTGCGCAGGGCGGCGGCGAAGATGCAGCGCACGTACTCGTCGCGGGTGGTTGGTTCGTAGTCGGTTGGGGAGTAGTCGGAGTTGAAGCCGGCGGTATGCGTGAGCAGCCAGTGCAGGGTGATGCCACGCTTGTCAGCGGGGGCGCCGGGAAAGAAGCGGCCGATGGAGTCGGTGGTGCGCAGCTTTCCCATCTCCTCGAGGCGCAGGATGGCGGCGGCCGTGAACTGCTTGGTGATCGAGCCGAGGTTGTAGACCGTCGAGGTGTCGGCGCGAATGCCGGCGGCGACGTTGGCCATGCCGTAACTGCTCGTCAGGACCACCTTGGCGTTGCGCACGACGAGCACGCCGCCGGCATAGCCGAGGTTTTCGAGGCGCCCCATGTACTCGTTGACGCGCGCGACAACCTGCGGGTCGGTGGGAGGCACAATGGCGGATTGGGACAGGCCGGCATCCGCCGCGAACGGCAGCAGGAGGGCGGCGTGAATGGCGAGACGGCGCGTGGCGCTGGGCGACATAGCGGGCGGCAGGGGTACGGGATTCTCGGCTTCTCCAATGAATATTAGTCATCCGAGGGCAACCCGGCCGTTGCCCGGCAGGACTGGCGGCTTGTCGACTCTGCTGCGGCGAGCCACAGATCCCGCGGATTCCATCCATATTGCAGTGGTGACCCGGTCGACCCGGAGCGGACCCGGGCAGCCGGGCACGCGTGACCACGCAGGATGGATGGAGGAAACATGTCCCTGATCAGCCCGGCGACATTCGCCGACCTCAGGCGGATGTCCGGCGACGAGCTCATCAACGACGTGATCGACGCCTTTCTTGACGACGCGCCCACGATGGTTGCGGCGATGCAAGCCGCCGTAGGCACGCACGATGTCGAGTCGTTCCGCCGGAATGCGCACTCCATGAAATCCAACGCCGACACGTTTGGCGCAACTGCACTTGCCGCGCTGGCCAGGGAACTGGAGGCGATGGGACGAGCCGGCGACCTGAATGTCGGAACCAGGCTCGAGGTCCTGCGGGCGGCGTGTGATGCCGTGTCTTCAGAACTGGAGGGCATGCGGATATGACGTCACCGATCCCGCGGAGCCGACTGCTGATCGTCGACGACAACCGGGTCAACCGCCTCCTGCTGGCACACGCGGTCGAACAACTGGGTCACCAGATCGAGACCGCCGAGAACGGCAGGCAGGCGCTGGACAAGTTGCGGGCGAGCTCCTTCGACCTCGTCCTGCTGGACATTGAAATGCCGGAGATGGACGGCTACCAGCTTCTCGACATCTGCCTGCAGGACTCGGAGTTGCGCAACATTCCCATCATCATGACGTCATCGCACGACGAGATCGACAGCGTGATCAAGTGCGTGGCGCTGGGTGCGGAGGATTATCTCAGCAAGCCGGTGAATCCCATCCTGCTGCGTGCGCGCGTCAACGCCAGCCTGGAAAAGAAGCGCCTGCGCGATGATCACCGCCGCCTCATTCGCACCTTCGCCGACAAGGACGTCGCGGACGAGTTGATGCGCGACGGATTCTCGCTGGGCGGCAAGCACTCGGTCATCACGTCCATGTTCTGTGACATCCGCGACTTCACCACGATCACTGAAGCCAATGATCCCGCGGACGTCATCGAGCTGATCAATGAGTACTACGAGATCGTGATTGAGACGGTGCAGGCGCACGGCGGCAACGCCAACCAGATGCAGGGCGACGGACTGATGTCCTTCTTTGGCGCGCCCGTCTACTATCCCGACCACGCCCAGCGCGCGGTGAAGAGCGCGCTGGACATCTGCAGGCAGATCGCCGCCTTCAATGTCTCGCAGACGACAAAGGGCAAGCTGCAGATTGCGATCGGGGTCGGGATTGCCACGGGCCAGGTGATCGCCGGGTACGCGGGCACCAGGACCCGGGCGACGTACATCTGCATTGGCGACACCGTGAACCTCAGCTCGCGACTCGAGTCGCACACCAAGGCGGTGAAGAGGCAGGTGGTGATCGACGAGAACACCCGCCGGAGGCTGGACGATTCCATTGACGTGGAGCCGCTGGGCGAGGAACTGTTCAAGGGCAAGACGATTCCCGTACAGGTCTACTCGGTGCGAACGACCTGACCCGTCGGGTCAACGTGCGAATGCCCAGGCTCACGGCGCCAGCGGATGGCTCTCGGCAAGCGCCCGCATGAGTTCTTCGGGCCGAATAGGCTTGCTCACGTAGTCGTCCATGCCGGACGCGAGAAACCTCGCCCGGTCTCCCTCAAAGGCATGCGCGGTCATCGCGACGAGCCGAGGCCGCCTCTCCACCGGCCACTCCTGCTCGATATGCCGGGCCGCTTCCTCACCGCCCATCTCCGGCATCTCCATGTCCAGCAGGATCACGTCGTACTGCCGTTTCCTGAGCGCTTCGAGGACTTCAAGCCCATTGTCGACGACATCCGGCTGGTAGCCCACGCGCTGCAGGAAGGCGACGGCAACCTTCTTGTTCACGGCATTGTCCTCGGCGAGCAAGATTCGCAGCGGATGCAACCGGCCGAAGGAAGCGTCAAAGGTCGGCTTGGACGCCTTGGCCCGCACCGGGCGCGGGCGGTCTGACAGCGCCGTGTTCAGGGCATCGAGCATGTGTGATGCCCTGACGGGCTTGTTCAGCTGGGCAACGAACCCGACCTCATTGTGCTCATCCGGGCGCCGACCCAATGACGTCAACATGATCAACGGCAGCGACGCGCCATTCGGCAGCTTTCTGATCTCGCGAGCGAGCGTCAGTCCGTCCATGCCGGGCATCTGCATGTCCAGAATGGCGGCATCATAGGCCGTGCCCCGTGCCAGGACTTCGAGCGCTTCCCGGGATGTGGCGAAGGCGTGCGGCTCGATGCCCCAGCCCGCCACCTGCCGCGAGATGATCAGGCGGTTGGTGGCATTGTCATCGACGATGAGGAGGGACCGTCCCTGCAGCTCCGGCTGGACGCCAGCCGCCTGATGTGGAGACGGGGCGTCCAGCGCGGCCGTGCTGCGGAAGGTGAAGTGGAACACCGAACCCTTGCCTGCTTCGCTCTCGACCCAGATCCGGCCACCCATCAGGTGCACGAGACTGCGGCTGATGGACAGCCCAAGCCCGGTGCCGCCGTACTTGCGGGTGGTGGACGCGTCGACCTGCGAAAAGGCCTGGAAGAGGCTGTCGATCCTGTCCTGCGGGATGCCGATGCCGGTGTCGCGAATCGCAAAATGCATTTCGTACGCGTCATCCCCGAGATGTTCACCCGAGACAGTGACCACGACCTCGCCTGTTTCGGTGAACTTGACGGCATTCCCGAGGAGGTTGATCAGCACCTGGCGCAGGCGGGTGACGTCGCCAATGATCCTGCTGGGGACGTCGGCGTGCACGAGATAGGCCAGTTCCAGGCCCTTTTCCGACGCCTTGGCCGCCAGCAGCTCCAGCGCAGATTCGATGCACTCATGGATGTCGAAGGGACCCTGCTCCAGTGACAGCTTGCCGGCCTCGATCTTCGAGAAATCGAGGATGTCATTGATCACGGCGAGCAACGTATCGCCGCTGGAACGCAGGGTCTGCACGAACGTGTGCTGCTCGTCGTCGAGCGACGTGTCGAGCAGCAGGGCCGTCATGCCGATCACGCCATTCAGCGGTGTGCGCAGTTCATGGCTCATGTTCGCCAGGAACTCCGACTTGGCCTGCGCGGCGGCTTCCGCGTCGCGCCGGGCCAGGACCAGCTCGGAGATGTCGTGGTACAGGGCAAGCGTGCCGACCTGCTCGCCATTGACCATGACCGGCGCCGAGAATATCTCGACGTCCACCGGCGTCCCGTCACTCCGAATGCGTTGCGAGAGGGCGTGGATCATCGCCCCGCTGACTGCGTCCGCCGTATAGTGGAGTGCCCTGTCCTGTTCCGCCGTCGGCACGATCAACGCGTCGATGTTCTTCCCGGCAATGTCGGCCTGCTTGTACCCGAACAGGCGCTCGAATGCCGGATTGCAGTTCTGGATCGAGTAGTCGGATGACACCAGGACGATCGCCACCGGGCTGGCATGGAACAGGGTCTCGAAATAGCGTCGCTGCTTTTCGGCCTCGAGGTGTGCCTGCTTGCGTTCGGTGATGTCCTGAAAGACCGTGACCACGTGGGTGAGTCGATCGCCAGAGCCGAGGACCGGCGTGATGCTCCGCTCACTGGTGTAGAGGCTTCCGTCCTTGCGCCGGTCAATGACCTCCCCTTGCCACATGTGGCCGGACATCACCTGTCGGCGGATGTCCTCCTGGAAGCGGTCATCATGCTCCCTGGAGATGAAATCGAGAAAGGAACGCCCGAGCAGTTCTTCGCGCGGATAGCCGGTCAGGCGGGAGTATGCGGCGTTGACCCAGACGATCTTCTCGTGGTGATCCGTGACGAGGATGGAATTGGCGGCCGCTTCGACGATGACGCCCTGCAGCCTCAACTGTCCCGTCCTTTCCTCGACGATCTCCTCGAGGTGTGCCGTAATGGCCCGAAGTCGCTGCTCGCGATGGCCAAGGACGGCCGAGAGGAACCCGAGGACAAACGGGGCCGTGTCGACAATGAGCAGGACGGGCGTCTGGACGTGCGCGGAGAGCAGGTTGCCCAGCGTGATGGGCGTCTGCGCCATCGTCAGGGCGAGCAGCGCGGCAGCCACCGGGAAGAGCGCACCCAACAGGAATCCGATGACTCCCCATCGCAGCATGAGAGAGGCATTGTCCTGTTTCTGTGTCATGGGATCCTGGCAGGCTTCGCCGTCAAGTTGACGGCCAGAAACGGCGGCAGTCGAGTTCAAGGTGTCGAGGCGAGTCCCGACCGCTGACTATCGCGCAATTCCAAAGTCCGCGCCAGAGGGTCGCGCTGATGGTGGTGGCGGTGTCGTCCCTCGGACACTAGATAGTAGTGCCGCCGGGCAGCTGGCCTGCGGCACGGTGCGTGGTCCTACCGTCCTTCCGGGAGCACTTATGCGACGTGTCATGTCGATACTCCTCGCCGCCGCAGGTCTCGGCGCATGCGCCGGGCGCGGGCATCCCACGCCGACAGCCGCCACCGCAGCCGGAAGCCCAACCGGCACGTTGGCTCAGGTCTACTACTGGCGGGCGAAGCCCGGAAAGCTGGACGAGTACTCGCGATACATCCGCGAAGTCGCCGAGCCGATCGACCGCGAGGCGCAGCGGCGCGGCGCCTTCGTGTCGGTGACCACGCTTGTGGCCCACGACACGACGAGCGCGTGGACTCACATGCGCATCTTCGTGCTCCGTGACTCCGCACAGCTCCGGGCGCTCAGTGCGGCCCTCGACAGCGCGACGATCCGGCTCGAGCCTGACAGCGCCAGGCGGCGCGTGCGCGGTGAATACTCGGCGACCCTTCGCGACCGGGTTGGTGCGGTCCTTGCCGAGGTCCTTCATTAAAGCGGAAGCCGCTCCGTCGGCAGACAACCCCACCAGTCCCCCCTGACCGACTCCCAGCCGCGCATCGAACGCCCGCGGTCGTCACGCGCCCGGTTTCGCCAGTTCCTCGACGACGACCGGGCGCATCGCCTCGACGAGAGCGCCGCGCGTGGCGACGGAAAGGAACCGGGGAAGGATGCCGCGCCCGGCAACCGCCGGCAGTACCTGCGGGAGTACCTGCGGTGGCTGAGGCCGCACGCGTGGAGTGTTGCCGCGCTCTTCGCGCTCGCGCTCGCCGGCGCGGGGATGCAAATGGCCGAGCCGTTGTTCATGCGATACATCGTCGACAACGTGCTGCTCGTGACCGGGCTCGCGGCGCCCGTGCGCCTCGCGCTGCCGCGACTGTGGGACATGAAGACCGGCGGCATCCTGTCGCGCATCACCGGAGATGTCGATACGACCACGGGCCTGCTGCAGCTGGCCATCGTGTCGCCGGCGGTGTCGGTCATCCGCCTGGTCATCTCCGTCGTCGTGCTGATGGTGCTCAACTGGCGGCTCGCCCTGACCGCGCTGGCGATCCTGCCGGGGATCGTGCTCATCAGTTTCATCTCGGCGTGACGCATCCGGCCCATCTACCGGTCGGTACGGAAGGACGCCGAGGCCGTCGAGGGCCGCGTTGGCGAGACGTTCGCCGGCATTCGCGTGGTGCGCGCGTTTCGCCCGGAAATGCAGGAGCTGCTCGACTACCTGCGCGGGCGTCACACCATCCTGCGCAAGGAGATGTTCGCGCAGCGGCGCGAGATGGTGATCTGGACATCGTGGGGCCTGCTGCTTGGTATCGTGAACGTGCTGATCGTGTGGTATGGCGGCCTCCTGAACCTGCAGGGTCGTGCCTCGGTCGGCGACATCATGGCGTTCCAGTGGTACACGTTCCTCCTCCTGAACCCGGTGTGGCAAATCGTGAACTCGTTCTCCGAGCTGCAGCGGTCGCTGGCGGCGATGGAGCGCGTGTTCGAGCTGCTGGCCCCGGAGAACGACAAGCCAGACCGGCCCGGAGCGCAGGATGCGCCGCGGGTGGTGCACGAATTGCGGGTAGAGGACGTGGAATTCGAGTACCGCGAGGGTCGCCCGGTAGTGCGCGAGTTCAGCGTGACGGTTCCGGGCGGTTCGGTGGTGGCGCTGGTTGGCCGGAGCGGTGCGGGCAAGACGACGGTCACCGACCTGGTGGCGCGTTTTCACGACCCGTCAGCGGGGCGCATCCTGCTGAATGGCACCGACTTTCGCGATTACAAGCTGGCGACGTATCGCGACCTGCTGGCCATCGTCCAGCAGGATGTCTTCCTGTTCGACGGTTCGGCGCGGGACAACATCGCGTACGGTCGTCACGACGCAACCGAAGCCGAGGTGATGGACGCCGCGCGCCGCGCGAACGCGCACGAGTTCATTGTGCGGCTGCCGGAGGGCTACGACACGTTCGTCGGCGAGCGCGGCGTGAAACTGTCGGGCGGACAGCAGCAGCGCCTGGCCATTGCGCGCGCCATCCTGGCGCGACCGCAGATACTCATTCTCGACGAGGCCACGAGCAACCTCGATACCGAGAGCGAGCAACTGATCCAGGCCTCGATGGCCACGCTGCTCGCCGGGCGCACGACGTTCGTCATTGCCCACCGGCTCTCGACGGTGCGGCGGGCCGACCTCATCCTGCTGATGGAGGACGGGCGAGTCGTCGAGCGCGGCAATCATGCTGACCTGATGGCGTTGCGCGGCACGTACTTCGACATGGTGCAGCGACAGATGGCGACGGCGGGGCACGAGGGCGAACAACTGCTGTCCTGACAGGCAAGTCGGGAATTTGCCGATGGCCGCGCCTGGACCTCGGGCGCATGGTACGACAGGCGCGGCCATGGTGGTGGCGCCGCACCCTTCAGGACGGGCCATGATCACCGGGTTGTTTGCGACAGTCGTTGCGGTCCACGCGCTCATTCACCTGATGGGCACCGCCAAGGGCCTGGGATGGGCCGAGCTTCCGCAGCTCACGCAAGCCGTGTCGCTGCCACTGGCGGTGCTCTGGCTGCTGGCTGCGGTGCTGTGCGGCGGCGCGGTGGTTGCGCTGTTCGCTGCGCCGCGCATCTGGTGGATCGTCGGTGCCGCGGCGCTGGTCGTTTCCCAAGGCGCCATCGCGACGTCGTGGCTGGACGCGAAGTTCGGCACGGTCGGCAACGTGATCCTGCTGGTGGGCGTCGTCATCGGCTACCTGCACGACGGACCCCGGAGCTTCAACGCGTCATACGCGCGCGACGTCGCCTCGGTACTCGCGCAACCTGGGCGCACCGAGGCGCTCGCCGAAGCGGACCTGGCGTCGCTTCCGGCAATTGTCCGGCAGTACGTGCGGCAGAGCGGGGCGGTGGGGCAGCCGCGCGTGCGCAACTTCAGGCTGCGCTTCCGGGGGAGCATCCGCAGCGGGCCGGCGGCGAGCTGGATGTCGTTCTCGGGAGAGCAGGTGAATGGCTTCCAGCCGGCGTCGCGCCTGTTCCTGATGGATGGCGCGCTGATGGGCGCTCCCTTCCAGGCATTTCACCGGTACGTCGGGTCCGAGGCGTCGATGCACGTGAAGGTCGCCTCATTGAAGTCGATGGTCGATGCGCACGGCGCCCTGATGAACGAGGGCGAGACGGTGACGCTGCTCAACGACCTGTGCCTGTTTGCGCCGGGAGCGATTCCGGACGCGCAGATCACGTGGGAGGCCATGGACGCCCGACAGGTGCGAGCGACCTTCACCAACGCCGGACACGCGGTGCACGCCGTGCTGATGTTCAACGAGGCCGCCGAGTTGGTGAACTTCGTTTCCGACGACCGGGGCATGGTGTCGGCCGACGGCAAGAGCGTCACGAAGACGCGATGGTCGACGCCGAGCAGGGAGTATCGCGCGTACGGCAGGCATCGGCTGACGGCGGGTGGCGACGGGGTGTGGGACGCGCCGGGCGGTTCCTACCCGTATATCCGGTTCGAAGTCGTGGACGTCGCGTACAACGTCGGGAGGTGACGGAAACACGCTGGCCGGCCGTGGCATCCGGTCGGCACACCGCTTCTATTTAGGGGCCGTCGCCGGTATCGGCGGCGGCCCCATCGCGCTTCGTCCACCCCGGGGATGTCCCATGAAGAAACTCGTCCTGCTTCTCTCGGTCGCGCTCGCCTCCTGCACGGCACCCAGCCCCGACGTGGCCAGGTGGGAGCAGCAGGCCCGGAACGTTACGATCACCCGCGATGACTGGGGCATCCCGCACGTGAAGGGGAAGACGGATGCCGACGCCGTGTTCGGGATGATCTACGCGCAGGCCGAAGACGACTTCAACCGCGTCGAGGTGAATTACCTCAACGCGATGGGACGCCTGGCCGAGGCCGAGGGCGAGGGCGCGATCTACCGCGACCTCCGAATGAAGCTCTTCGTCGACCCCACCGACCTTCAGGCGCAGTACGCGACGAGCCCGGAATGGCTGAAGACCCTGATGAATGCGTGGGCCGACGGACTGAACTTCTACCTGTACAACCATCCGGATACGAAACCGAGGGTCATTGCGCGCTTCGAGCCGTGGATGGCGCTCAGCTTCAGCGAGGGGAGCATTGGCGGCGACATCGAGGACGTGTCACTGAAGGCGCTCGAGGCGTTCTATGGCGGCAGGAAAGTGAGCGTCGCGGTCACCGACCGCACGGCGCGTCCCGCGGAACCGACGGGCTCCAATGGCTTCGCCATCGCGCCGTCGAACAGCGCCAGCAAGCGCGCACTGCTGCTCATCAACCCGCACACGTCGTTCTTCTTCCGCGAGGAACTGCAGATGACGAGCGACGAGGGACTGAACGCCTACGGCGCGGTGACGTGGGGGCAGTTCTTCGTGTACCAGGGGTTCAACGAGCACGCCGGGTGGATGCACACGTCGAGCGGCGCCGACGTGGTGGACGAGTATACCGAGACGATCGTGCGGAAGGGGGACACGCTGTCGTACAAGTACGGCAGGGAAGAGCGCCCGGTCACGTCCGGGAAGATCTCCATTCCGTACAAGTCGGCAACGGGCATGGCAACGAGGGAGTTCACCGTCTACCGCACGCATCACGGACCAGTGGTGCGCGAGGCGGACGGCAAGTGGATCAGCGTGAAGCTGATGAACGAGCCGGTGAAGGCGCTCACGCAGTCGTACACGCGCACGACGGCGAAGAACTACCGGGAATTCCACGCGACGATGCAGCTGCACACCAATTCGTCGAACAACACGATCTTCGCCGACCGCGAAGGCAATGTCGCTTACCTGCACGCCAATCACGTGGCCAGGCGTGACCCGAAGTTCGACTTCACCAAACCGGTGGACGGCAGCAACCCGGCCACGGAGTGGGGGCCGGTGCATTCGGTGGAGGAGAGCCCGCTGGTGCTGAACCCGGCCACCGGCTGGTTGTACAACACCAACAACTGGCCCTACTCGGCCGCCGGGGCGAACAGCCCGCGGAAGGCGGACTATCCTGCGTACATGGAGACGTACGTCGAGAACCCGCGGGGCATCCACGCCATTCGCGTGCTGCAGGACAAGAAGGACTTCACGATCCAGACGCTGCGCGATGCCGCGTACGACAGCTACCTCACGGCATTCGCCGACCTCATCCCGGTGCTGTTGAAGTCGTACGACCAGACCCCGGCGTCGAATCTGCTGAAGTCGAAGCTCGCCGAACAGGTCGCCATGCTGCGGAGCTGGGACTATCGGTGGTCGGCGGCGTCGGTGCCGACGGCGCTCGCGGTTCACTGGGGCGAGGAGATGTGGCGGAGCGTGCGGGCGGACGCGGAGAGCGAGGACATGACGGTGTATGACTTCATTGCGAAGCGGACGTCGCCCGAGCGGCACCTGCAGGCGCTGGCGACGGCAAGCGACCAGCTTGCCGCCGACTTCGGATCCTGGAAGACGCCGTGGGGCGACATCAACCGGTTCCAGCGGCTGACCGGCGATATCGAACAGCCGTTTGCCGACTCCGGGGCGAGCATTCCGGTGGGCTTCGCGTCGTCGCGCTGGGGGTCGCTGGCGTCGTTTGGTGCGCGCCCGTACAAGGGCTCGAAGAAGATCTACGGCACCAGCGGCAACAGCTTCGTGGCGGTGGTGGAATTTGGCGACAGCGTACGCGCGCTGGCGGTGACGGCGGGCGGACTGAACGGCGTTCCCGGATCGAAGCACTTCAACGACCAGGCCGAGCGATACGCCAAGGGCGACCTGCGTGAAGTCCACTTCTACCCGAACCAGCTGAAGGGGCACACCGAGCGCGCGTACCGGCCCGGCGAGGAAAAATGAGGACACCGCTCGCCGTGCTCGGCGCGCTGCGAGGCTTGCTGGGTCGCCTGCTGGCCGGCGCATCGCAGCGTGTGACCGGGGAGCGCATGCGGATCCGGGGGTTCGATGTCCTCGTCGACAATACGCGTCCCGACATCGCCACGCCAGACGTGATTGAGCGGCTCGACGAGGCGCTTGGCCTGATCGAGGCCACGCAGCAGTGGCGATTTCGGCACCTCCAGCGCGACCTGCGCGCCATCTGGGTGGTTCGCCACCCGACGCGCGGAGCATACTTTCCGGCAGACCGCGCCTGCCTGACGGAACTCACCTTTCTCGCGCGGCGCGACATCACTGCGGCAACCGTCGCGTCGAGCATCCTGCACGAAGGCGTGCACGCGCGGGTTGACCGGTGCGGCGTCCGACCGGAATCGCGGGACATCGCCCGCGAGGAGCGCATCTGCCGGCGGGCGGAACTGGCCTTTGGACTGGCGCTGCCCGCCGCGCTCGGGGCGCCGGTGGTGGCCCGGTCCATGGAGAGCCTCGCGTTGTCGGATGCCGACGTGGCGCCCGATATCGATTGGGAGATCGCCCGCCGCCGACAGGCGATGATTGACGACGGGGCGGCCATGCGTGACGGGCGCCCCCCATTGCGGGGCTGACGCCAGAAGTTCCGCCTTTGGCGCTCGCTGCGCCTGTGCTGCATCTTCAGGGACCGGCGAGTGACCGTCCGCGCCGACTTGTTTACGCGACCAACCAGAAGGTGGAAACCGTGCGCACTTTTCTTTCCCGGTTGACCCTCGTCGCCACCGCGATCGCTTCGGTCGCGGCGGCCATCGCGGCCCAGGCGCCGGAACCCTCGGCGGCCATGCAATGGCGGCAGATCGGCCCCAACCGCGCAGGCCGCGGACGCTCGGCGGTGGGCGTGCCCACGCAGCCGAACGTCGCATATGTCGGCTTCGACAACGGAGGCGTCTGGCGCTCCACGGACTACGGCAACAACTGGGAGCCCATCTTCGACAAGGAAGCGACGGGCTCCATCGGCGCCATCGCCGTGGCGCCGTCCGACCCGAACATCATCTATGTCGGCACCGGCGCAGGCATCATCCGCCCCGACCTCGCCACCGGCCTGGGCGTCTACAAGTCCACCGATGCGGGCAAGACGTGGACGCATCTCGGACTGTTCGACAGCCAGATGATCGCCTACATCGACGTTGATCCGCGTGACCCCAACCGGTTCTTCGTCGCCGTCCTGGGCCATCCGTACGGCCCCAACGCCGAGCGCGGCATCTTCCGCTCGACCGACGGCGGCAAGTCGTTCGAGAAGGTGTTGTACAAGGATGCATACACGAGTGCCAACGAAGTGCGCATCGACCCGTCGGACCCGAACATCGTGTACGCCACGCTCTGGCAGCAGCAGCAGGCGTTCTACGAGTACGCCACGTTCGGCGGCGGCGGCAACGGGATCTTCAAGTCGCGCGACGGCGGCACGACGTGGAAGCAACTGACCGACGGACTGCCCGAGAGCGTGCTGCAGGCGAACATCGCGATCGCGCCGAGCAACCCGCGGGTGCTGTACGCGATGGTTGCGCCGGCCCTCGCGAACGGCGCCTCGGGGCCGGTGAGTTTCTACAAGTCCTCGGATCGCGGCGAGCACTGGCAGCTCGCGGTAAACGGACCGGATGGCAAGCCGCGTCGCACGCCGGACACACGCCCGCTCGGGCGCATCGGCGGCGGTGACCTGCCGCCCATCGTGGTGGATCCGAAGAACGAGAACGTCGTCTACAGCGCTTCCATCGTGATGTGGCGCACCGAAGACGGCGGGCTCAACTGGTCGGCGGTGCGCGGCGCACCGGGTGGCGATGACTACCAGCGCATCTGGATCAACCCCAACAACACCGACATCATCATCGCCATTGCCGACCAGGGCGCGGTGATCTCCGCCAATCGCGGCGTGTCGTGGAGCAATTGGTACACGCAGGCCGCGGCGGCGATGTTCCACGTCACGGCGGACAACGCCTTCCCGTACCGCCTGTGCGCCGGCCAGCAGGACAGTGGCTCGGCCTGCGTCGACAGCCGCTCGATGGACGGGCAGATCACCTTTCGCGACTGGACGCCGGTGAACACGCAGGAGTACGGCATTGTGGCGCCGGACCCGCGCGATCCCGACATCGTGTTCGGCAGTGCGCGCTCCGGCGTGTCGCGGTGGGACCGCCGCACGCGCCAGACGACGCAGGTGGGGCCCGACATGTCGGCGCGCGGCCCGAACGGCGAGGCGTACAACCGCAACGTGCGCACGATGCCGCTCATCTGGTCGCCGGTGAACCTCGACGCACTGTACTACGCGTCGAACGCCGTGTGGAAGACGCTCGACCGCGGCCGGACGTGGACGCGCATCAGCCCCGACCTCACGCGGCAGACATGGGAGGTGCCGGCGAGTGCCGGCCAGTACGCGAGCACGGTGAAACCGGCGCCGATGGGCTCCATCACGGCGCTCGCGCCGTCGTTCAGGGACGCGAACGTGCTGTGGGCCGGCACGGACGACGGCCACGTGCAGGTGACGATGAATGGCGGCGCCACGTGGATCAACGTGACGCCGGCGGCCATCAGGCCGTGGACGCGCATCTACAACATGGAAGCGGGGCGCCACGACAGGCTGACCGCCTACATCGCGGCAAACACGATGCGCCTCGACGACATGGCCCCGCGCTTCTGGCGCACGCACGACGGTGGCAAGACGTGGACCGAGATCAGCACCGGGATCGCCACCAACTACCCGGCGAACTCGATTCGCGAGGACCCGCGCGTGAAAGGGCTGCTCTACGCCGCCACCGATGCGCAGGTCTGGGTGTCATACGATGACGGCGGCCACTGGCGGTCGCTGCGCAACAACATGCCGGCCATCTCGGTGCGCGACATCAAGGTGAAGGACGACAGCACGTGCCAGTGCGCCGACCTCGTGGCTGGCACGCACGGGCGCGGCTTCTGGATTCTCGACAACCTGACGCCCATCCGTCAGGCGGCCGATATCTCAAAGGCGGCTGCGGCGCACTCGGCGTATCTGGTGAAGCCGGCGACTGCGCTGCGCATCCGGTTC
>JBBTJT010000038.1:0-5748 GCA_038059315.1 Gemmatimonadota bacterium | reverse complement strand
CACCACGTGGGGAATGCCGAAATCCTCATGACAGAGCCGGTGGTGGGCCTCGGTGCTGCGCGCGCCCTTTATGGGTCCTGCGGCCGCTTGCGCGGGCGGATACCCGTCGGGCGTGCTTGCGAGACCGGATACCTGTCGGGCGCGTTGAGAACCAGGGGCGAGCACGCGCACCAAACGGCCGTGCAACCTCTGGCGAAGACGCCTCGCCAAGCCGTAAGTTCCCAGCCGAATGCATTCAGCCGATCCCAGTCTCTCCACGGCCACGCCGGCGCGTCGTGCAGCGCGACGCCGAGCCGTCCTGTCAGACCCGCAGCTTGCTCCCGAAACCCGCGTGGTGGTCATTGGGCAAGCCGAGGATCTCCACCGGGCGCTGACGCATCCGGCGGTGGAAGCCGGGCGTTTTGTGGTGGTCGAAGCGCACGTGCTCGATGTCGAAGTCGGGCTGGCCGACCATGCGCGGCGCGGCATCGAGCATCGCCTGGAGAGCTTTGGCGCCGACGCCCTGCTCTTTGCCGGAACGGTGGGGCCGTCGGCCTCGGCGTGGGCCACCGATGTGGCCATTGCCCACGGCATTCCGTTGTGGGCCGTGATGCCCACCGAGATGAGTGCCGGCGCCGATCCGCGGGTCGTCTGGCCCGGCGGTGAGCCGCTGCTGCAGTTGGCCGGCTATCGCCGGTCGCGCGTGGCGCTGGCCATCAAGCGCGGCATCGACGTCGTGGGCGCGCTCGTCGGTATTGTGGTCTCGGCGCCGGTGATGCTGGTGGTCGTCGCCCTCATACGGCTGGAGAGCAGGGGGTGGCCGCTGTTCCTCCATACGCGCGTCACGCGCGATGGGCATCGCTTTGGCTGCCTGAAGTTGCGGACAATGCACGCGGATGCCGAAGCACAGCTCGAGGCCGACGACGCGATGTACGCCGACTACGTGCGCAACAACTACAAGATCCCCGAGGATCAGGATCCGCGGATCACGCGCCTGGGGCGGTTCCTGCGGCGCACGTCGCTGGACGAGGTGCCGCAGTTCTGGAATGTGCTATCGGGTGAGATGTCGCTGGTGGGGCCGCGGCCGCTGGTGCCCAGCGAACTGGAGCACTACACCGGCGCACGGCAGCGGTTGCTGCTGTCAATGCGCCCGGGATTGACTGGCGCGTGGGCGGTGAGTGGGCGGCACGGGGTGGGGTACCCCGAGCGGTGCGAAATCGAACTCGGCTATGTGCGCTCGTGGTCGCTGTTGGCCGATGCTCGTGTGCTGCTGCGGACCATTCGGGCGCTTGCTTCGTACTGAGCACTGCCCGCCGTACCCGCAACAACGACGGCACTTATTGTGACTTGATCCCTAAGTCACAATACAAAAGACTGCCAGTTGGATTCACCGGGATCCGCCGGCTCGCTGGCCACGACCGCCATAGCTGGGGGGTTTTGAGGTGGCCGCCGAGGCGCGCATCGCGAATACGGCACTTTCTGTACGGTAGCACACGACGAACCTCAAGTCGCTTTGGGTTCGATGGAGGTAACCTTACGCGGGGCCATGACCGCGAAGCCTCGGCGTGGGAGTGCTCGTCCGCCGCAACTCCCGGAACTGGGTGATTCGCACTTCGCGGTCGGGAAAATGCGCGACAATCTCCAGCGTGCCACCAAGCGCCTCGGCGAGGTCCGCCTGCGAAAGGTCGCGCGCGTTGCGCAACTCGCGAAGGTGTACATCGTGTATAGTGCGTCCGCACGGCGGACGATCACGTCGTAGAAGCGACCGTCTCCGGTCTTGTCGCCACCGAGCAGCAGGATCGCCGGCATCCTGCGCGCCCGCGGCAAGGCCTGACCACCACACGAAGAACTCATCCGTGAACTCTACATCCCATGTCACGGTACACATGATGTCATAAAAGACATCCCTCAACGCAAGGTCAGCGTGCACGACTCCCTGCGTGAAGATGTGAACCCCAGCCACGTCGCACGTCACCAAAAGCGCGCGCCCGTCATCACTCTCCAGACCCCATGCAGCCGGCAAGACCCCGGTGGCCGGGCATGCGAGAGCCGGTCGGCGAGGACCATGGCCCCGCTCTGCGTCCTTAGAGCTTCAGAGCGAGACGGAGGATTCGCGGGTCGTTCGGCGCCAACCGCTGGAAGCCGAAGCCCAGTCCGAGGTACCACTGCATCAGCACCTCGTTCGCAGGATCCACGGCCAAGACCGGCCCCGCAGTCGCGTGGCTGAGGTCTCGGGCCGTACGGATGGCGGACGCCACGAGGTGCCGGCCGTGGTCGTGGCCCTGGTGCTGCACGGCGAGTCCCATACGTCCGAGTAGCCATCCGCCCATCGTGTGGTAGGGCACCATGACTTCCATGGCCGCCATGATCACCGGCGAGAGCCGGACACCGACCGGCGAGAGCGTGAAGAACCCCACGATCCGCCCTTCCCGCGTCGTCGCCGCCGTGTCTTCGACGACCCACACGGCCGCAATGCGCGCCGCCTGCTCTGTATGCGCGCGCTCGCGGAGGTACTTGTCGACGTCTGCGGCACCGGGACGCGTGCCGCAGGAGAAGGCATCCACGGGATGTTTATCGTGGAGTCGGACCAACTGCCACGACGCCATTTACCGGGACGCGACGGTGGGGGCACCCCACAGGGTTTCCGCGTCGGCCATCGCCCGTTCGAGCGCCGGCGTCACGGCGGCCGGGGCGGCCAGGATACGTAGCAACTCCACCTGCTCGGTGGGGGTGAGTCGCCACTCCTGCGTGGCGACAATGTCGGTCGCGACCTGTTCGGCGAGCACCTCGAGCACGTACTCGCTCAGGGTCTCACCCTTTGACCTCGCGACCGCCTCGGCGTGCCGCTTGAGCACCGCCGGGAGCCTGGTCTCGAACCGGTCGTCTGCTGGCAGATCCAGGTACGCCTGCGCCGTCGCCGTCATCGTCATTCCCCCGTGTATTTCGTCATCCGGAAAACCCAAGGCGCCCGATGTGTCCGGACGCTGTCCGTACAGTATGTACGGTTTGTGCCCGCGTCAAAGTCCGTACGGCGTACGGACACATGATAACCGTCCGTCCTGTCGCATCGCAATGGCCCCCGGCCGCACCGGAATCGAATTCACTCCCGACGAGGACTTGTATCCCTAAGCTGGCGCTTTTTTTAGGGTACGCCACAGCGAACCGTAAGCGCGTTTGCGTTCGATGGGGGTACCCTTATGTAGACCCCTGCCCGCGAGGCATCGGCGTTCTCGACCTCCGTAGCTCCCCAAACTGGGTGATGCGCACGTCGCGCAGGCGCATCTCGCCCTCGAGACGAGCGGTCTCAGCGTTGACGCGAGCGCGGTGTAAGGCCCGACGCGCTAGACCTGCGGCAGCCCCGCAAAGAGCGCGACGATATCCAGCGTGAACGGCACCGCAGCAGCGGCGGGATGCCACTCGAGCCGGGTTGTCTCGGGCTGGTCGTTCGCCCCGGGCCGGACCACCGTGACCATGCGGGTGGCCGGATCAACAATCCAGTACTCCTGCGCGTGCCCCGCCACGTAGAAGTCGCGCTTGCGCCGGTAATCGCGGGCTCGGCTGGAGGGAGAGACGATCTCCACGACCAGCGTCGGCGGCATGGCGGCGCCGTTCCAGTGCGTGCCGAGCGTGGACACCGGCGCTGGCAGCACCACCAGGTCGGGCTCGAGGACATCGTGGGCCGAATAGACGACGTCGAAAGGGGCAAACATGACGGTTCCGATGCCATGCGCTTCGACGAAGTCGCCAACGAGGCGCAGCAGACGTCGCAGGATCTCCTGATGCGCCCCGCTGCATCCGGGACTCACGAACAGTTCCCCGTCGAGGAGTTCGCGACGGAACAGATCCTCGGGCAAGGCGTCCCGTTCCTCGACGGTCCACCGGTGGGCGGCGGCTGGCATGGCCACAGTCTACTCCTCCTCGGCCGAGTGATGCAATGGGGCATGCCGCACGGTGGCAGCACTCCTGGCCCCGAGCGTCACCGTGAAGTCGAGACTGCGTGTAATTATCCCACCAACGCTGCGATGTCTCGGTTTGTGGCAGGCGAGAGTCGTCGAACTTCCCTGGCGATGTTCACCTGCAGCGTAGCTGCTGCCACGTCTACAACCCCTCGGTCGGTTGGGTAGCCGGCCTTCGTCTGAAGCCAAGTGAGGAGGTCGACCAAGTGCCAGATCGCGGCGCTCCCCGCATGCACGGGCAGTGGAAAGCCGCCCGCATGTGTGAGCATGAGCTTCCGCATGTTCTGGCGGCTGACACCGACCAGCTCGGCCACGTCAGTCAATCCCACGAGATCTGGCGCCGCCTCAATGAGGCGTGCGGAAGGAATCGCTCGCCGTACGTCTTCCAGCGCACTGCGGATGGCAGTCTCGGCGGAGTCCGCCTCTCGCGTGAACTCCAACGCGAGCCGCCCAGGCTGCCCGATGCCGACCACGGCATCCTCGCAGCCTGCCACGGCTAGCCGCTCTACCAGCGCGTCAGCGTCGGACTCCTCACCGCTGATCTGATATTTGAGAACGAAGGTGTACTCCATTGGGCTATTCCGCTGAATCGGGGTCGGTGGTTGCCTTGCGGTGCGTCGTGCAGTTGTCGACTACCCGCCGCAAGCCCTTCGCGTGATTGCCTGCGTTCTTGGGCGTGCTCCAGATGCTCGTGATGCAGAACTCACCACATCGACAGTCCTTGTCGTTGTCGGGACAGTACATCTTGCCCCATGCGTGACTGCCCCCCAATTCGACACGCCATCCATGCTCTTCCGCATGCCGAAGGGCGTCCTCAACCTCTTTCTTGGGGTGCGAACGACGGGCCATTGCTCTCTTCAAGTATGGGAGAAGGGGGGCGCGGTTGTCAAGTGACAACCATCCGAGTGATAACCATCCTCCTCGGCCGAGTGATGCAATGGGGCATGCCGCACGGTGGCTGCATCCCCGGGCCCGAGCGTCACCGTATTTGTGCGGGTGAGCGCGTACCAACGCACAGGATAACGTCAGCGGGCAGCGCGAGCGTCATCATTCCATTGCGCCGACGCTCCGACGTTCAGCTACGAGGTGGAGGAGTTTGGGGTGGCCACAGGTGGGGGATTTTGGGTGGCCGCCGGGGACCTGAGCATGCAACCACTCGACAAACCGACGTCAGCCAGGGCTGCTGTATACGCTTGACTTGACAATCGCGCACTGTATAGGATAGACTTGACATGCGACTCGAACTCACAGGGCATCCGGTTTGAGGACCCCAACGCATGAAGAAATCGAAGGTGGCGGTAAAGGCAGCGCTCGGGCTGGATATCGCGCCGGACGATGCGTTCATGGCGCTCTTGGCCAAGGTGGGCAACGCCGACGTCGTCGCGGGGCCGAGGCGCACTCACGCCGTCCGTGCCTATGCGCCTGATGAGATCGAGAAGATCGTGCTCGAAGGCGCGGTGGGATCCCTGCTCGCGCACGCGCGGGACGAGTGCCGACGTTCGTTGAGCGCCGTTGGCACCGAAGCCGGCGTCTCTCGGGCACGCGTTCAGCAGATCGAGCAAAGCGACAACATCGAGATCGCGACGCTCGTGCGGGTGGCCGCCGCTTGCGGCTACCAGGTTGGCATCAGCCTTGAGCCGCTCAGTCCAGGCATGCGCGCCTTCTCGACTGTATTGCAGGGCGCAACCCGATGACGGATGGACGTGGGTTGGGCGTGACGTTCTGTCGCGGGAGCGCCGCGCAAGGCTGACGACACAGGCGGGGGAGTTTGCCCCGGCCACGGGTGGGGGATTTTGAGGTGGCCGCCGGGGCC
>JBBTJT010000037.1:0-6142 GCA_038059315.1 Gemmatimonadota bacterium | reverse complement strand
GCTGGCCGCCACGCTGCTCGCCGAAGAAGGGATTGTTGAAGTCCGCGCCGTCGACCGAGACGTTGTTGTGAATGCCACGCTGGCCGGCGATGGACAACACATCGCCGTCGGGACCCTGCGCAATGGCGACGTTCGGCGTGAGCGTGGTGAGCGCGAGGAAATTGCGGCCGTTGTTTGGCAGCGCCTTGATGCTGCTGGCGCCGAGCGACGCCGCGACCGTCGTGCGGGACGGATCGACCCGGACGTCCTGCGTCGCGCTGATCGTCACCGCCTGCAGTTCGGTGGCGGCACGTTCGAGCTTGAACGACAGCGCGACAATCGATCCGACGGTGACGGAGATGCCATTCTGCTCCACCGGCCGGTGGCCGACAGCACGGACCTTCACCTCGTACGTTCCCAGCGGAAGCAGGGGGGCGACGAAAACACCCGCCTCGTTGGATTGCACGACGCGGGTGACGTTGGTGGCGACATTGCGGAGGGGCGCGGGGGCGCCAACCACCACCGCGCCGGAGGCGTCGGCGACGGTGCCGCGAATGACGCCGGTCGTGGCCGCAGATTGTGCGGCAAGACAGCCAGGGAGAGCGAGGGCGACGGCAGCCAGGAAGGGGCCGAATCGCTTCACGACGGAGAAACGGTCCATGAGAATCCCGTGGGAAAGGAGACGATATGATCGCGCCGACCAAGGCAACGCGGTGGCGCCGGAGCAACGGTGTCGAATCTCGCGCGGTCGGCTCGGAGGCGCAACCGCGAAGTCACGGTCGTGCGCGCCAGGTGCAAGGACCGGCTTCCGCGAATTCGCACAGGCGCTACCTTAGTACTCGTGACCGCGCCAGGGCCCTCCTCACCCGCCGATCCCTCCTGCACCGACCGACCGCTGCTGGTCCTGCGGTCGACCGTCGTCTTCCCGCGCGGCACCGTCGCCGTGCAGATGGGCGCGCCCGAAAACGTGGCGCTCCTGAAGGCGCATCCCGAACATGACCTCGACGTCATCGTCGCGGTGGCCTCGGCGCGCGATGCCTCGCCGGATCCGGCGTCGCTGGTGGGGCGCGTGGGGGTGCTCTCGCGCGTGGTGGCCCGTGCCGCCGTGGCCGGCAATACCCTGCAGGTGACGCTCGAGGGGCTCGCCCGGGTGCGCATCGCCGGCGTCGAGCGGCGCCATGCGGTGACGTACGCCCGGTCGGAGCCGGTGACGGAAGTGCCGGGCGACGCGCCGTCGCTTCGTTCCCTGCTGACGCAGCTTGCCGACGCCGCCGACCGCCTGGTGGACGCCAACGACAGCACGCCGCCCGAATTGTCGGCGCTGGTGCGCCTCAACGGCGGCACGCCGGGCTACGCCGCCGACCTGGTGGCCGCGCGCGGCCCGTTCCGCGCCGGCGACAAGGACGAGGTGCTGCAGCGCCTCGACCTCACCGATCGCCTGACGTTCGTGCTGGACCGCGTGGAGAAGGAGCTCACGCGCTCGGCGGTGCTCGACGACGTGCGCGTGCAGACCGACGCCAACATCGAGCGGCATCACCGCGAGTTCTACCTGCGCCAGCAGCTGCGCGCCATCCAGGCGGAACTGGGCGAGAGCGACCCGCAGGAGAGCGAGGCGGCCGAGCTGCTGAAGCAGATCGAGCGCGCGCCGCTGCCGCCGACGGTGTCGAGCGAGGCGCGCCGCGAGGTGACGCGGTTGCGCAACCTGTCCAGCGCGTCCAGCGAGTATCAGGTGCTGCGCAACTACCTCGAGTGGATCCTCGCCCTGCCATGGGGGCGCACCAGCGGCGAGCCCGACATCGCCCTCGACCGCGTGGACGATGCGCTGAACGAGCGGCACTGGGGACTGCGCGAGGCGAAGGACCGGATTCTCGAGCATCTGGCCGTGCGCAAGCTGCGCGGCGGACACGCGCCGGGCCCCATCCTCTGCTTCGTCGGGCCGCCGGGCACCGGCAAGACGTCACTGGGCGAGGCCATCGCCGCGGCCATCGGGCGGCAGTTCTATCGCATCTCGGTGGGCGGCGTGCGCGACGAAGCCGAGATCCGCGGCCACCGCCGCACGTACGTGGGCTCGCTGCCGGGTCTGCTGGTGCAGGCGCTGCGACGCGTCGGCGTGTGCGACCCGGTGCTGATGATCGACGAAATCGACAAGATGTCCTCGGGCGGTCCCAGCGGGGATCCCACGGCGGCGATGCTCGAGGTGCTCGACCCGGCGCAGAACGCGACATTCGTCGATCACTTCTTGAACCTGCCGGTCGACCTGTCGTCGGTGCTGTTCATCGCCACCGCCAACAACCTGTTCGACATCCCGGCGGCGCTGCGCGACCGCCTCGAGGTGATCCGCATCGCCGGCTACACCATCGAGGAGAAGGTGGAGATCGCCTGGCGCTACCTGCTGCCGCGCCTCCTCGAGGAGCACGGCATCGCCGACGTCGACCTGCAGTTCACCGACGAGGCGCTGGGCTTCCTCGCCAACCGTTACTCGCGCGAGGCCGGACTGCGCAACTTCGAGCGCAACCTCTCGTCGCTCATGCGCAAGCGCGCGCGCCGCAAGGCCGACGGCGAGATGGGCGCGTGGATCGTCGACCAGGCGCGCATCGAGGACGTGCTGGGGCCGCCCCGGTACGCCTCCGAAGCCGCCGAGCAGGAAGCCGAGATCGGGGCGGTCACCGGACTGGCGTGGACGTCGCTGGGCGGCGAACTGATGACCATCGAGGCGCTGCTGATGTCGGGAAGCGGCCGGCTGCTGGTCACCGGCCAGCTGGGCGACGTGATGCGCGAGTCGGTGGACGCGGCCAGCTCGTACGTCCGGTCACGGGCGCGTACCCTGCGGCTGGGCGATCCCGAGTTCAGGCACACCGACCTGCACGTGCACTTTCCCGCCGGGGCGGTGCCGAAGGACGGACCCAGCGCCGGCGTGGCGGTGACGCTGGCGATTGCCAGCGTGATGAGCCGCCGCCCGGTGCGCCGCGACGTGGCCGTGACCGGCGAGGTGACGTTGCGCGGCAAGGTGCTCGAGATCGGTGGCGTAAAGGAGAAGGTGCTGGCGGCGTACCGGTCGGGGCTGCGCGAGGTGATGCTCCCCGCGGCCAACGAGAAGGACCTGCGCGAACTCCCCGACGAGGTGCGCGCCCAGGTGCGCTTCTCGTTCGTGCAGACCATGGACGAGGCGATCGAGCGGATGCTGCTCCCCGCCCCGCCACTCGGATTTTCCGACGACCTGCCGCTGTTCGACGGCAATCCCCGCCCCGCCGACGCCGCACCGCGTCGCGACGAACAGGCGGCGGCCGAACGTCCCCGCTGACCTGCCCATGGCTCGCCAGCGAAGGAAAGTGCGCGTCTCCGACCTCCCGTTGGCGTCGCTGTCGCAGTACCGGAAGCGCACGTCGGGACGCCACGGCCTTGGCGTTTTCGCCGCGCGCCCCATCAAGGCGGGCACGAGGATCATCGAGTACACGGGCGAGCTGATATCGCACGAAGAGGGCGAGCGCCGGTATCCCACCGCGCCGGACTTTCACGAAGAGGCCGAGCACACCTACCTGCTGCAGCTCGACGACGACCGGGTGATCGACGCCAACGTGGGCGGCAACGACGCGCGGTTCATCAACCACTCGTGCGCGCCCAACTGCGAGCCGATGCCGGCCGGCGACCGCATGTGGATCGTCAGCGTGCGCGACATCCGCGTGGGCGAGGAGCTGGCGTACGACTACGCCATCGAGCTCGACGAGCCGCACACGCCGGCGCGCAAGCAACGCTTGCCCTGTCATTGCGGCGAGCGCAGCTGCCGCGGGTCGATGCTGAAGCCGAAAAGACAGCCGCATCACAGGCTCGTGAGGCGGGCGAAGGCGCGTTGGGGAGAGTGAGGCAGAGAACGACAGAGAACGACAGAGTACGACAGAGGACGACAGAGGACGACAGAGGACGACAGAGAACGACAGAGAACGACAGAGAACGACAGAATGCGACAGACAGACAATGGAAGAGGGTGGCCACCGAATCGGCGCCACCCTCTGTCGTACTCTGTCGTACTCTGTCGTATTCTGTCGTCCTCTTCAGTACTCAAATACCGCAATCGTCCGCCCCGCCCCCGCGCCCGCGCCCGACCCGGTGCCCTCGAACGTCCCGGTGAAGATCTTCGGGGGAAGGCCGCGGAGGTTGATCGTCACCACGTAGTTCGTCCGTGGCGCGCCGCAGCTCGACCAGTAGTCGACGCGCAGGATGTACTCGCCGCGCGGCACGACGATGCCGTCGCCCCAGAAGATGTTCTCGGCGCGGGGACCATCGCTGCCGCACCCGGCGTTGGAATCGAGGTCGAGCTGGCCGCCCGTCGGAGAATGCCGCGAGGCGTAGTAGATCTCCTTGCCCGATGGATCGATGAGGTGGAGGTCGACGTCGGCTTTGGTGTCCCACGTGACGTTGGTCTGGATTTCGCCGGTGCCGACGAAGATCACGCCCAGGTCGGTCGACTGGTACTGCCCGACGCTGCTGGCGCCGCCTGTCGCGATCTGCAGGTTGAACACCGTCTTCGGCATCTCCACCGAGATGACCATCAGCACCGTCACGCTGGTGACCGGCGCGGGGAGCGCGAGTTCCCAGTGGTCGGTGTTGCCCGTGACGTTGAAGATGGCCCGGTTGAACGGCGTCGCCGACGTGAGGGTCGTCCGCACCGTGCCCCCGCGCAGCACCTGGCTGGGCAGGACGGCAGCGACGGTGGCGCCGCTCCCCGGCGCCGGCGCCACGCTCGAGCGGAGCACCGCGGTCTGCGCGCCGTCCTGCGTCTGCACCAGCGAGATGAAGCGGCGCACCGATTCCTCGGGAACCGCCGTCGTCCGCTTCCAGTCGATGCACCCGAAGCTGGCCAGCGCGAGCAGGAGCGCGGGGGTCAGGCGGGTGAGTGTCTTCCGTGGCATTCCTGGCATCGCGTCAGCCTCCGCTACTTCTCCGTCAGTCGCACCTTGGCAGCATCGATGAGTCGCGTGCCGCTTCCCGCCGGAACGTCGGTCCAGATAACCGCCGGTTTCCCCTGCACCGTCACCGCCGCGATCTCCACGATTCGTCCCTTCCCCTCGAACCGCTTCAGCTCACCCGTGCCGGTGCCCGCCGCGCCGAGCCGGCGCTGGGCAGCGCGCTGCGCGGCATCCTGAAACTCACCCGCGTCGATCGGGGTGTCCCACACCGTCACCCACACGATGCCCGGTCCCGCGGGAAGGCTGGTCACCAAATACCGGTCTCCGGCCCACCCGGCGGCCGACCGCGCCGCCGTACCCAGGTCCTGCAGCGCCGCGAACAGGAACAGGCGCGTCTCGAACTCGCCAAGGTTGTTTTCGTAGACCCTGGTTCCCGCCAGCAACGCCGGCAGCGTCACCTGCACCGGGCGTTCACCGGCAAGGTACTTGTCCACGTGCAGCACCTGCTCGGTGGAAGCCGGCAGCGGCTTCCACGGCACCTCGCCCGGACGCGCGTCCTTGAACCGCCGCACGAACTCCGCGCCACTCAGGTACGGAAAGAGCAGCGTCTCCTGCAACATCATCGGCGCGCTGTTGAACACCGGCATCGCCGTCTGGTTCTCGCGAATCATCTCCCGCACGCGGTCCCATCCTCCGGGAATCCGCACCGCGACGTCACCGCCGATCATGCTCGACATCTGCTCGTAGGTCGCCTGCCCTTCCATCACGGCCTGCGCCGCGGTCTGCCGGTCATTGTCGTCCCGCTGCTTCTGGATTGAGTCGAGCGGCAGATACTGGTCCTGCAGGGCATGCACCAGTTCATGCGCGAGCGTCACCTCCACCAGCGCGGCTCGGCCGGAGGACGTGTCGCTCACCACATAGAGGACTTTCGTCCCCGGATCGTAGTAACCAATGACCTGCTCGCCGAGCAGCCGGAGCATGAACTTCCGCAGGTCCATGCTGTCGGGGAGCAGCCCGAGCAGCTTGTAGGCGCGGGTCGCCCCTTCGAGTTCGAGGGGCGGGATGTTCTCGTTGAATTCTCTCTCCAGGAACTCGCGCACTTCGTCGGGCGAACGGCGTTCGACCTTCGGCGGTCGCAGGAACTTGAGGCCGACGGCCTTCTCGATCTGCGGGACATACTTGCGGACGAGCTCGCCGTAGGGGCCGTCGTACTCGACGGTCTGGGCCTTGCGGCAGGCCGGCAGGACGACGAGCGCCGC
>JBBTJT010000036.1:0-5169 GCA_038059315.1 Gemmatimonadota bacterium | reverse complement strand
TTTGCCGAATCGGGACTTCTTTGATATGTGGAGTGCGGATGATGGCGCTGCAGCGTAAGGTCATCATCCTGTACTCCACATAGGTTTTCGCGTCTGGCATAGTTTTCCGCCCCCCAACTACGTTTACGGAGGGCGTCATGAACGTTGATCTACGTCCCAGCACACGCCGGATGATCGAAGAGTCCCCGGCAGCGAACGAGGCCTGCGCTTTCATCCAGTGGCTTCGCACCGAGCGCTACACTGACTACACCATTGACTGCCATATTCGACGGCTCCTGTTCGTGATGCCGCGGCTGTGGCCCGGCTCTTCGCCGCCGATTCTCCGGGAAGCCGACCTGGTAGCCGTCTTCGGCCGCGAACGCCATCCCCGCACGCGGTTCTTTAACTTCGCCGGTACTCGGCGGGCCTACACGCGATACCTGCGCGCACAAGGGCGCTTGGTAGCCGAGCCACGACCAGCCTCCGAGGATCTTATTGGCCGATACGACCAGTATCTGATCGAAGTTCGCGGTCTATCTGTCTCTGCCCGCACTCACCACCGCATTACTTTGCGCGCGCTGTTGGCACGCGTCGTGAGCCCCCGACGATCCCTGCAGAAGCTCTCACGCGACGATCTCGAACGTTTCATCCTCGAGCGCAGCCAGGAGGTGTCCCGTCACACCCTGCAACACGAGGTCGCACATCTGCGAGCGTTCTTGCGCTATGCGCATGATGAGGGTCTCGTACGTGAGCGCCTCGATGGGCTCGACACGCCGCGCACCTATCGCGGCGAGCTACCGCCGCGAGCGTTGCCTTGGCCAAGCGTGCTGCGGCTGCTACGATCGATCGACCGCACCAGCCGCGCCGGCTGGCGCGACCTGTGCATCCTGCATCTGATCGCCTACTACGGGCTGCGTCCGAGCGAGGTGGTCGCGCTGCACCTTGACTCGATCGACTGGGAGCAAGAACTCCTTCACGTCTATCAGTCCAAGACGCGCTCGCCGCTGACGCTTCCGCTCGACGCGCGCACGCTGCGGCTGCTGCGTGGTTACTTGCAGCACGGTCGTGCAGACAGCACAAGTGCCTCGTCGATGCTCTTCCTGCGGGCCCGCTGTCCATATATACCCCTCGAACGCACTGCCGTTTCAGACATCTTCCGTAAGCGCATGCGCGAGGCACGACTGCCGGACTGCGGCAAGCACGTATACCGCCTGCGGCACACGTTCGCGATGCGCTTGCTCAGCCGTGGTGTCGGTATGAAAGCAATCGGAGACGTTCTCGGGCATCACAGCTTCTACGGCACAAGTGCCTACTTACGACTTGATGTGGCCATGCTGCGTGGTGTCGCTCTCCCTGTTCCGTGCCCGGTCGGAGGGAGCCATGCGTGATCCATCGCCGCTGCATCGCTTTGACGCTGCCGTGCAGGCGTTCATCTTGAGTCGGCGCGCTCTCGGGCGTGCCATCCGGCTCGACGAGTACGTGCTCCGCCGCCTGCGGGCTTATCTCGCGCGGGCTGGCTACTCCGACCTCGACGCAGAGAGCTTCGAGCGCTGGCGCCGCCGGCTCCGCCACTGCGCGCACAATACCCAGGTCGACTGGGCGATGATGGTTTATCGGTTCTGCCGGTACCGCCGGCGTCGCGAGAGCCGATGCTTTCTGCCTCAGCGCTGGACGCTCGGGCGCCATCGTCCGTATCCGCTACCCACGCCGATCGAGGCTGACCAGGTCCGGCGACTGCTAGCCTTCATCGGCCGCCGTCCGTCAAGTTCAAGTGCCGGTCGCGCCCTTCCACACGCTGCCCAGCGTCTCGCCATCGTGCTGATGTACACGGCGGGCCTTCGTCGAGGCGAGGTGGCCCGACTGCGCATGGAGGATGTCGACGTCGAGACGGGCGTCATGCGCATCGTGAGTTCGAAGTTCCACAAGTCGCGGTGGGTACCGCTCTCCCCGAGCGCCACCCGAGAGCTGCGCGCGTACCTGCGCGTCAGGGCAGCGTTCGTTCCCCACACTGCGCACAACACGATGCTGCTCTGCAGCTGCGTCACGCATGGCTACACCGTTGAAGGACTGGGCAGCGCGGTACGCGACGTAATGCACCGCTCGGGCATCTGGGCGGATGCCCCGCGCGTGCCACGCGTACACGACTTTCGCCACGCTTTTGCCGTGGCGGCACTGCGCCGCTGGTACGAGGAGGGTCGCGACGTGCAGTCCGAGCTGCCCAAGCTCTCAATGTACATGGGGCACGTATCGATCGCTTCTACCACTTATTACCTACGCCTCATGCCGGCGGTAGTCGCCCTTGCGAGCCAGCGTTTCGCCAGCTCGTGCGCAGAGCTGATCGAGGGAGGTGCCACATGAGCCGCGCGATCCCTACGGCCTTGGGCCGCGATCTGGTCACGTTCTTCGAGGATTTCCTCCCCGCCCAGCGGGGCCTAAGCCCGCACACGATCCGCAGCTATCGCGACGCGTTGCTGCTCCTTCTGCGCTTCACGGCGCGGGAGCTGCGCCGCACGGTGGACCGTCTGGACGTGCCGGATCTCACCGTCGAGCGCATCACACGCTTCCTTGCCGCGCTCGAAGCCGAGCGGCACAACAGCATCGTCACCCGTAATGCGCGGCTCGGGGCGATCCACGTCTTTGCACGCTACCTCGCCGGACAGCGCCCAGAACATCTGGGCAACCTGCAGCGAATCATCGGCATGCCGTTCAAGCGCGGCTCGGTAGAGGCTCCGATCGAGTATCTTGATCGTGCCGAGCTCGACGCGCTGCTCAAGAGCATCGATCGTTCAACGGATCTCGGCCGGCGCGACTACGCGCTCTTCGCGTTCATGTTCAACACTGGCGCCCGTGTCCAGGAAGCGCTCAATGTACGTGTTGCCGACGTGCGCCTCGAGGCTCCACCGCAGGTACGGCTGCTCGGCAAGGGTCGCAAGGCTCGGACTTGTCCGCTGTGGCCGGCGACGGCACGCCTCCTGCGCGACCTGATTGCCGAACGAGGTGGCTTTCGCGACGAATCGGTCTCGCCGCTCGTCTTCACGAACGCCCGCGGGGCGCCCCTGACGCGCTACGGCGTGCGCTACCTTCTACGCCGCTACGTGCAGAAGGCGTCGCCAGTAGCACCATCCCTCAAGAGCAAGAAGCTTCACCCGCACTCGATCCGGCACAGTACCGCGGTGGCGCTGCTCAAGTCCGGCGTCGACTTCGTAACCATCAGTCAGTGGCTCGGTCACGCGGGGCTGAACACTACAATGCGTTACGCCCGCGCCGATCTCGATCTTAAGCGCCGGGCCCTCGCTCAGGTGTTCCCGCACGCCGTGGCGCCACCGCGCGGCGGTCGACTGCTGCTGGACGGCTCAGACCTCGCCGGCTGGCTGCGCAAGCTCTGAAATATGTGGAGCCCTCCCGCGCGAAAACGCGGGAGGGCCTGTGCACGATGAGGCGCCACTCCACATATCAAAGAAGTCCCGATTCGGCGAAGGAAAGCGCCGCACTGCCCGCGACGATGAAATGGTCCAGGACTTTGATGTCCACCAGTCCCAGGGCTTGTTTGAGCGACTGCGTCAGCACCTGATCGGCGTGGCTGGGTTCGGCCACGCCGGATGGGTGGTTGTGAGCGAAAATCACCGCGGCGGCATTATGCTTCAGGGCGCATTTGACCACTTCGCGCGGATAAACACTGGTCTGGGTCAGCGTGCCGCGAAACACCTCTTCGCAGGCGAGGACCCGGTTTTGCGCGTCCAGGAGCACCAGGAGAAATACCTCGTGTTCGCGCGCGGCCAGCGCAAGCCGCAGATAGTCGCGTACTGCGCCGGGCGAGCTGAGCGCATCCTGCGCGCGCAGCGTTTCCGCAAGCGCGCGGCGGGCCATTTCCAGTACCGCCTGCAACTGGGAATACTTGGCGTCGCCCATACCCGGCAGCTCATGCAGTTCGCTGCGCTTTGCCGCAAGCAGGGCACCCAGGCTGCCGCAGCGGACGAGCAGCTCACGCGCCAGGTCGACTGCGCTCTTGCCGCGCACACCTGTGCGCAGGAATATCGCCAGCAGCTCGGCGTCGGACAAGCTGGCCGGTCCCAGTTTCAGCAATTTCTCTCGCGGCCGTTCGAGTTCCGGCCAGTCGGTGATCGCCATGTGCTGCCCTTTCAATTGGCGTAAAATCCTTGTTCCGAATTAACGCGTAGTCGCTGATTTCGATGACCGAACTCAAGGGCAAGCGCATCCTTCTCGGGCTCTCCGGCGGGATCGCCGCCTACAAGGCGGCCGAGCTGACCCGCCTGCTTACCCAGGCGGGCGCGGAAGTGCGCGTGGTGATGACGGCGGCAGCCTGTCGCTTCATCACTCCGGTGACCATGCAGGCGCTTTCCGGAAATCCGGTACATAGCGATCTGTGGGACGCGAGCGTGCCCAATAACATGGCGCACATCGAGTTGTCGCGCGGCTGCGATGCCATCGTGGTGGCGCCGGCGAGCGCGGATTTTCTCGCCAAGCTCGCGCAGGGGCTCTGCGACGACCTGCTGTCCACCCTATGTCTGGCGCGTGAATGTCCGCTGCTGGTGGCGCCGGCGATGAATGTGCAGATGTGGGGGAATCCGGCGACGCAGCGCAACATGAAGCAGCTGCGCGCGGACGGGGTCGCGGTCCTCGGGCCCGCAAGCGGGGATCAGGCCTGCGGCGAAGTGGGCATGGGACGCATGCTCGAGGCGGAAGAAATTTTCGAGGAAATCGAGGCTTTTTTCCAGCCGAAGTTGCTGGCCGGGAAGTGCGTGCTGATCACCGCCGGGCCGACCTTCGAGCCGATAGACACGGTGCGCGGAATCACCAATACCAGTTCCGGAAAAATGGGCTACGCAGTGGCGCGGGCGGCGCGTGACGCGGGCGCCGCCGTTACGCTGGTGAGCGGACCGACGGCCCTGGCCGCGCCGCGCGGCATGGAGCGCATCGACGTATCCAGCGCGCAGGAGATGTATGACGCCGTGATGACGCGCGTCGCGAAGACCGAGGTGTTCATCGGCGTCGCCGCGGTCGCGGACTACCGGCCCAGGGAAGCGAAACGCCACAAACTCAAGAAAAGCAGCAGCGAAATGACTCTGCAGTTGCAGCCGAACCCCGATATCCTCGGCAGCGTCGCAGCACGCAGGAAAGCGCCATTCTGCGTCGGTTTCGCCGCAGAGACGGAGAATCTGGACGCTTATG
>JBBTJT010000035.1:0-5405 GCA_038059315.1 Gemmatimonadota bacterium | reverse complement strand
GATGTTGAGCAGGGTCTGCGTCGAGATGCTGCGCGTCAGGTCGGTGTTGATGTCCAGGATGCCGCCGTTCGAGTAGCCGTACGTGCTCTCGGGGTGGCGCAGGATCAGGTTGGAGTTGGTGTAGTTGTCAACGCCAATGTTGGTCTTCAGGTTGCCCCACGCCCACGGCGCAATGGTCAGGCCGATGTTCGAAAGGATGCGGTTTGTCTTGGAGTTGATCGAGTTCTTCGCGACGCTGAAGTACGGATTGTCGTTTTCGGACGCGTCGCTCAGCGTCGAATAGCGGCGGCGCGTTCCCGCCGGCGTCTGCCAGTCGGCGGCATTGTCGTCCTGCGGCCATGCCATCAGGCCGAGCAGCGGTCCGCCCGCGCCCTTGAACGCCTGATCGTTGGTGGAGTAGGCGTAGGTCATCGACAGGTCGGCCTTCAGCCACGAGTTCACGACCGACTGCGTCGCGCCCGTCAGGTTGATGCGGTTGTAGTTCGTGTTCGGAACCACACCCTCCTGCTTGTCCGCGGAGACGGCGATGCGGTAGTTGATCCGGTTGTCCGGGGCCGCGCCGCTGAACGCCAACGAGTGCTTCTGCGTCAGGGCCGTCTTGAAGAAGCCGCTGACGTTGTCGTAGAACTTGGTGCCCGGGGCGTACGGCACGCCGTAGTACAGGTACGTCGAGCTGCCGAGAATCGGGCTCCCCGACGCGTTGATGGCGCTGTACACGCGCTGGATCTCGGGCTGGCCGCCCGGCGTGTCCATGCGGAAGAAGTTGCTGTACTCGAAGCCGCCCGCGCCCGGCTTGCCGCGCTTGGTCGTGATCACGATGGCGCCGTTGGCGGCGTCAATGCCGTAGAGCGCCGAGGCCTCCGGACCCTTGAGCACCACGAGCGACTCGATGTCCTCAGGGTTGATGTCCGCGGCGCGGTTCGTGAAGTCCAGGCCGCGGTTGTTGAATGCGGTCGGCGAGTTCGGCGCGTCCGAAGCGAGTTGCGCGGTTCTCATCGTCTTGTTGTCCAGCGGCAGGCCGTCGATGATCATCAGCGGCTGGTTGGAGCTGGAGATCGAGCTGATGCCGCGAATCGTGATCGAGGTGGATGCCCCCGGCACGCCGGACGTGCTCGTCACCTCGACGCCCGCCACGCGCCCCTGCAGCGCGTTGATGAAGTTCTGGCGGTTCGTCTGGGCGATGTCGCTGCCCGCCACGCTTTGCTGGGACGTGCCCAGGGAACGTTTCACCGTGGTCTCTCCCAGCGCCGTCACCACCATCGCATTGAGGCTGGTAGCGACCCTGCGGAGCTGGACGTTGATGACGTCCTCAGCCCCGACGGTCCGTTCTACCGGAGCGTTCCCGAAGAGCCGGAACTGCAGCACCTGGCCTACCGAGACGAGGACGGAGTAGTTGCCGTCGCTGTTGGACTGAGTTCCCAGGCTGGTCCCCTTGATGACGATCGATGCACCGGGCAAGGATTCGCCCGCCTCTCCCGTCACCCTGCCGGTCACGGTCTTCTGCTGCGCCATGGCTTGCGCAGCGAGGAGGAAGATTCCCATCAACACCATGAGTATTCTTTTCTTCATGAGGCGTACCGGATTCTGGTGGACTGTGAGTCAAACTCGAACCGCCCGCTCGAACCGAATCGAGCTGATCGCACCGGGGGGTCGAGTCGCTGTCGAATAGGGGAGTCGAGGCGATCGTATCGCCGAACGCGCGGACGCGCCGCGCCTCGCGCGAAGCGAGCACCCTCGACCCAACCCCTTGTACCAGACCTTCTTGCGAATCCGCTTCATCGCGGCACTCTAACGTACGACTTTTTTCGCGCGACTGTCAACACGCTTTCCGCGAATCGAAGTGTCTCCATTCGGAGACGGTGAGAGCGGCGCATGACAATCGGGCGGAGCGCCGCGACGGCGCCCCGCCCCAGTCATCCGCCTTCTCACCGGGTATTCAGTATCCGAGTCGAATTCCGATCTCGAATTCCAATTCCGGAATCTGCATTCCGGTTCCGGGTCACGGCAGCTCGACGATCACCACCCGCCGGTTCAGTGCCCGGCCTTCCCTCGTGCCGTTGTCCGCCGCTGGCTCACTCTCGCCGAAGCCCTTGGCTGACATGCGCGACGCGTCGATGCCGCGCGAGCGCAGGTACGTCATGACCGTCGTCGCCCGACGATCCGACAGCGAGCGGTTGTACTCGTCGGTGCCGATGCTGTCGGCGTGCCCCTGGATCTCGACCGTCGAGCCAGGATTGCCGTTCAGGTACTTCACCGCGGCTTCCAGCGTGTCCTTGCCGGCCTGGGTCAGGTTGCTCTTGTCGAAGGCAAAGTAGACGCCGGTCATGCGGAAGATCTCACGCGCCCTGGGTGCCGGCGCGGGGGTGGGCGGCGGCGCCGGCGCCGGCGTCGGCGCGACGCGCGGAGCCGGCGGCGGGGCCGGTGCCGGGGCCGGTGCCGGGGCCGGTGCCGGGGCCGGAGCGGGCACCACGACCGGCGGCGGTACCGGGGCAGGGGCCGGAGCGGCCGTCACGCACGGCGTCTGCCCACCCTTGGCGCCAAAGAACCGGCTGACGCCGAGACGCAGGCCGAGCGTCTGGGTGCGGTCGCCCGTCGGCACCTGGTCCGACGGATCCTTGAAGTCCATCACACCACTCGTGCGGATGTTCCAGTCGCGGTTCACGCACCAGCGGAACCCGAGCGTTGCGTTGCCGCCGGAGTCGTACTGGTTCTTGGTCGTGTCGCTCTTGTACTGCGATCCCGTCCAGCCGCCGCCGAAGAAGAACGTGTGCCCGTTCTTGATCGGGAGGTGATAGACGAGGTCGAACCGGTGATTCAGGGCCGTGAGGTCGCCGACGCGCGAACTCCTGGTGGAAGCGAAATCCCCTTCGTACTGCAGGGCGATGCGCTGCCACACGGGAACGCCCACCAGGGCGCCCAGTCCGATGACGTTATCGAGCTTGGTGACGTCGGCGAACTTCGTGTACTGTCCGAACACGCCGACCTCCACGGGGAGGTGGCGTTGCTGCGCCGCCAGCGGCAAGGCCGCGAGGAGCGAGAGCGCAATGGCAGAGAAGCTGCGTCGCATATGTGTTGTTCTCCAACGGGTGGGTTTCGCGAATGGCGCGTGAGGGAATGCGCGCCTTGGGAGGGTAAGCGACGAAGACGGCGCCCTCGTTCCATATTCTGGCACCGATACTTTGCTAATATATCACTTTCCGGCATGCAAGCAGTGCGCCTGATTTGAGCATGTCCACGTCCAACGCCCCCCTCTGGACGCCCCCCGACGACGCGCGAACGCGCACCGAAATGGGGCGATTCATGGCCGAGGTCGCCCGCACCCACACCTCGTCCCCCGACGCGGAGGCGGCGTGGGCCGACTGGCACGCGTGGTCGGTGCACGACCGCGAGGCCTTCTGGGGCGCGCTCTGGCGCTGGGTCGAAGTGATCGCCGACGAACAGCCGGGCGGTGATCCCTGGGACGCCGCGCTGATCGGGCGCGCCCGTGTCGCCCCGCCCGACCCGGTGCTCGGCCCGCTCTGGTTCGAAGGGGCGCGCCTCAACTTCGCCGAGAACCTGCTGCGCCGCCGCGACGACGGCGTGGCGATCATCTTCCGCGATGAACGCGCGCAGCCCCGGCGCCTGTCGTGGAGCGAACTGCACCAACAGGTGGCCGCCGTGGCCGCCTCGCTGCGCGCGCTGGGGATCGTGGCCGGCGACCGGGTGGCCGGATTCCTGCCGAACATTCCCGAGGCGGTGATCGCGATGCTGGCCGCCGCGTCCATCGGCGCCGTCTGGTCGTCGTGCTCGCCCGACTTCGGCGTGAACGGCGTGCTCGACCGGTTTGCGCAGATCGAGCCGCGGGTGCTGTTCTGCGCCGACGGCTACCGGTACGCGGGCAAGGAGATCGACTGCCTGCAGCGCGTACGCGACATCGTCGACGCCATTCCCTCGGTGGAACGTGTGGTCGTCGTGCCGCTGCTGCGCGAGACTCCCGACCTTGGCGTGGTCCCGCGGGCCGTGACGTGGACCGAATTTGAGTCGGCGGGGCGGGGCGTGCCGCTGGTGTTCGAACGCCTGCCGTTCTCGCATCCGCTGTACATCATGTACTCGTCGGGCACCACGGGCCTCCCCAAGTGCATGGTGCATGGCGCGGGCGGGACGCTGCTGCAGCACCTCAAGGAACATCGCCTGCACCTCGACCTGCAGCGTGACGAACGACTGTTCTACTTCACCACCTGCGGCTGGATGATGTGGAACTGGCTCGTCTCGGCACTCGCCGCGCAGGCCACCATCGTGCTGTACGACGGCGCTCCCGCGACACCGGCCAATGCGTCGGTGCTGTGGGACCTCGCCGCGGAAGAGCAGGTGACCGTCTTCGGCGCGAGCGCCAAGTTCCTGGCGCTCTCGGAAAAGGCCGGCCTGGCGCCGGCGCGCACGCACGACCTCCCGGCACTGCGCGCCATCCTGAGCACAGGGAGCCCGCTGGCCGAACACTCGTTCGACTACGTGGCGCGCGACGTGAAGCCGGGCGTGATGCTCGCCAGCATCTCGGGGGGCACGGACATCATCTCGTGCTTTGCCCTGGGCAATCCGCTGCTTCCCGTGCATCGGGGCGAACTGCAGTCGTTCGGGCTGGGCATGGCGGTGGAGGTGTGGAACGCCGAGGGGAAGCGCGTGGTGGGTGAACCCGGGGAGCTGGTGTGCACCGCGCCGTTTCCGTCGATGCCGGTGGCGTTCTGGAACGACCCCACGGGCGCGACGTACGGCGAGGCGTACTTCAACGTCTTCCCCGGCGTCTGGCGACATGGCGACTGGGCGGAGGAGACGGCACGGGGTGGACTGGTGATCTACGGACGCAGCGACGCGACGCTCAATCCCGGCGGCGTGCGCATTGGCACCGCGGAGATTTACCGGCAGGTGGAGCGGCTACCCGAGATCATGGAGAGCGTCGTCATCGGGCAGGAGGTCCCCGATGGTGCCGGCGGCACCGACGAACGCATCGTGCTCTTCGTGCGGCTGCGACACGGCGTGGAACTCGACGCCGCGCTGGAGGCGCGCATCGGGCAGCACATCCGCCTCAGCACCACCCCGCATCACGTCCCCAGGGCGATCGTTGCGGTGGCGGACATCCCGCGCACGCTCAGCGGCAAGATCTCGGAGATCGCGGTGCGCGACGTCGTGCACGGGCGCGTGGTGACGAACACCGACGCGCTGGCGAACCCTGAGGCGCTCGGGCTGTTTCGCGACGTGCCGAAGCTTCGGTGATTTGGTCTCTCACGAGCTTCGGTGATTTGGTCTCTCACGGGCTTCGACGATTCGGTCTCTCACGGGCTTCGGTGATCTGGTCTCTCACGGAGACCGGAGTAGACGAAGGACACGGAGGCTGCAACAACTTCAAAAGGGGGCCAGGCCGGACCGCACCC
>JBBTJT010000034.1:0-29558 GCA_038059315.1 Gemmatimonadota bacterium | reverse complement strand
CGCGACGACCGCGCGGCGTTGGTGCCGTCGCGCCACGTCACCCGGCGATAGCTGGTCGCCGGCAGCGCGTGCGCCAGCGCGCGCACGCTGATCGGCTGATGCGTGGCGTCACGCCGCACGCGCGTGCGTGGCCGGCCACGACCCGGCTTCCTTGGCACGCTTGCCGGTGTGTTCGCTGGTTGGTGCGCATTCCACCACACGGCCGTAGGCGACCGGACCCCTGCCGCGTAAGACAAGCCGTGGGCGGTCAGTCGATCGCGCAGCGCCGCTTCATCGCCGTAGCCCGCATCCATGAGGACTGGGCCGTGCGGGATCGAAGCGTTCAGCGCCGCCTCGATCTGCTGCCAGGCCAGCTCGCCCTTGGTGGCAAACGCAATCGCTTCGGGTACTCCCGCGTGCTCACGTCGCGCAGGGTCGTCGGCCCACTCCTTCGGCAGGTACAGCCGATAGCCCAGGGGCACACTGCCTTCCTCGGTGGCCAGCGACAGGCTCACGGCCACCTGACAGTTGTCCGTCTTGCCCAACTGCCCACAGTACTGGCGAGCCACGCCGACCGAGTGCTTCCCATATTTGCGCACGCCGGTGTCATCGAGGATCCAATAGCAGCGGGCGTCGCCGGCGTGGCGCAGGACCGGCACGACTTCGCGCGCCACGGCGGCGAGCAGCGCCGTATCGCTCCACTCGGAGTCGGCCACCAGGTGATGCATCGATTGATGCGCGGAGCGCACATCCTGCGGATGGACCCGGGCGGCCATCGGCTCCACACTCTTGCGCTGCCCCGGCAGCATCAGGCCCTGCAAATACCAGCGCGCCGGGGTCGCCCGGTCGGCATGGCCCAACGTCTCGACCATCACGTCAGCATACCGGGCGAAGCGCGATTCCACATTGTGGCCCATGGTCTCCCTCCGAGGTCTGGTGCAGACTCCGGAAGTATAGCATATTTACTAACACAGTACAATTATGCGGCCCTTTTTATGCCGCCAACTTTATCTAGTCTGGACCTTCTTCTGGCCCGCCGCAAGACCGAACGGGGCGCCACTGCCAACCGGCGCGTACACTACATAAAGCTCCCTGCATAAACTGGCCGGCGCGACCTCCGCCGCCCTCGAGCCAACCACACACCCACCAGCCAGAATCGCGCCGAGGCCAGCCCATGTGCCGTAACATCAAGACCCTCGCCAATTTCGAACCGCCAGCCACCGACACTGAATGCCAGGTCGCCGCCCTCCAGTTCGTCCGCAAGCTCAGTGGCACCACCCGCCCATCGCGCGCCAACGAAGCAGCCTTCAACCAGGCCGTCGACGACATCACCCTTGCCGCCCAACGACTCATCCAGTCGCTCGAGTCGAACGCCCCGCCGCGTAATCGACTCGTCGAAGCCGAAAAGGCCCGCCTGCGCACGCAGAAACGATTTACCTGACAGCCGGTGGACCGCGTCGGGCGTATTACGAGGCGCCACTCCCCTCACAACAGGTCCACCGGACTCCGTACCCCCAGACCGCCCTTGTTGAGCACGTGCGTGTAGATCATCGTCGTGCTCACATCGCTGTGCCCCAACAACTCCTGCACCGTGCGGATGTCGTACCCGCTCTCCAGCAGGTGCGTCGCAAACGAATGCCGAAGCGAATGACACGTCACCCGCTTCGTCACCCGGGCCAGCCGTGCCGCGTTCGGCACGGCCTGCTGCATCACGGTCTGGTGCATGTGATGACGCCGCCGCTCCCCGCCATCCGCGTCCACATACTGCCGCGCCGCCGGAAATACCCACTGCCAGCCAAGGTCCAGCGTGGCCCGGGGTGACTTGCGATCGAAGGCATGCGGCATCGCCACCCGCCCGCCCCCGCTCGCTACATCCCGCGCATGCAGCCGCTCCACCCGCCTCACCTGGTCCCGCATCGCCTCAATCACCCCCTCGGCGATCATCGTCCGCCGGTCCTTGTTCCCCTTGCCACCCCGCACGGTGATCTCGCGACGATCGAAATCCACGTCCTTCACCCGCAGCGAACACGCTTCCGTCACGCGCAAACCGCTGCCGTACAGCAGGCACGCCACCAACCGCGGGGTCCCGGTCATCATGTCGATCACCCGCCGCGCCTCCTCCCGACTCAGTACCACCGGCAATCGCACCGGCTGCCGTGCGCGCACGATCTCGTGCACGTACTCCAGCGGCTGCTTCAGCACTTCCTTGTAGAGGAAGAGCAGCGCGGCCAATGCTTGGTTCTGCGTCGACGCCGCCACCCGGTCGTGCGTGGCCAGGTGCGTCAGGAACGCCTCCACCTCACGCGCGCCCAGCACAGTGGGATGCCGCAGGCCGCTGAAGCGCACGAAACGCCGCACCCAGCGCACATACTGCTGCTCAGTGCGCACGCTGTAGTGCAGCGCCCGTAGCCGGGCCCGGCAGCTCGGCAGTAACCTGGACGAATCGCCTTCGGCAATCACGTGCTGATGATCGCACCGCCTGGCGAACCGTGCGTCACCATTTCATTGCGCGACGAAGCAGGACAATGGCTACTTCGGCCCCATCCCGAACATGAATTGCGCAATCGCCCCGGCCACCATCAACGGAATGGGCAGCAGCGTGAGGCCGATGGAGAACACGAACCCGTACCTGAACATCACGGGCGCAATGTCCGGCGCGCGAATGCCCAGAATCCGCCGCAGCACCAGGTCGGCCACCGGACCCATGGAATAGCAGACGTTGGCCATGATGCCGTACACGATCACACCCACGATCTCGCCCGGCATGGTACCCGGTTACGGCAGCACTCCCAGCGCCGCACCAACGGCGAGCGTCAGCACCCCCGCCGCCCCCACGCTCACGCTGTACACCAGCCGCCGCCGCTCCCACCAGCCGACCACCTGCAGCGGATCGCGCGGATAGTACAACGGCGTGAAGAACCACTTCTCCACCGCAGCCACGGGCTGGCCTCGTTCGATGTCCATGAATGTACTTTATAGTACAAAGTACAAAGACGCAAGCGCCGGAATGCCGGGTTTTGATCGCGGGCGGATGAAGATCCCCCCAAACGGTCGTTCGCTGTGTTCATCTGTGTTCATCTATGGCGAAGTCGTTTCTGCTCGCCCCGACCGACTCGTGAGGCCAGACAACTGGCGCCCACCCCCGATCCCCGCGACATTCTCAGGCGTTGGTTCACCCTCGCCGCCTACTATATGAAGAGCGCCTGCCTCGCCCTCCTCGTCGCCCTCCCCCTCTCGGCCCAGGTTCCCCAGGCCCTGCGCTTGATCCCCGCCCCGCGCGAGTTTGCCGTCGGTGCCGCGGCTCCCTTCAAGGGCGCCATCGCCGTCACCTCGGGTCCCGACAGCGACGACAAGTTCGCCGCCGCCAGCCTGGCCGCCGCCCTCAAGGAACGCGGCGCCAGGATCAGCGTCGCTGACGGCGGCCTGCGCATCCGGCTTCTCCGCAACTCCACCACCGCGGCCAAGGCGCTGCTCGCGAAGCACAAGCTGGCGTTCACCGGCGAGATGACCGACGAAGGCTACGTCGTCGTGGCCGAACCGGGGTCGGTCCACGTCATCGGCGCCTCCGACGCGGGCATCTTCTACGGCGCGCAGACTGCCGGACAACTGGTCACCAGCCACGGTACGTCAATGACCGTGCAAACCGGTGTCATTCGTGACTGGCCCGCCATGCGCTGGCGCGGCTTTCACGACGACCTGTCGCGTGGCCCGGTTCCAACACTCGAGTTCCAGAAGCACATCGTCCGCACCCTCGCGGCGTTCAAGATGAACGCCTACTCGCCCTACTTTGAACAGACGCTGGCCTACACCGCCGACCCACTGATCGGCCCGCCGGGTGGCGCGATGACGCACCAGCAGGTGAAGGAACTCGTCGCGTACGCCAAGCCGCTTCACGTCGAGATCATCCCGGAACAGGAAGCATTCGGCCACCTGCACCACGCGCTCAAGTACGAGATCTACAGCCAGGTCGCCGAGACGCCCCACGGCCACGTGCTCGCCCCGGGTCAGCCCGAGTCGATGAACATCATCAAGCGGTGGTTTGCCGAGATCGATTCCCTTTTCCCGTCGCAGTTCGTGCACCTGGGAGCCGACGAGACATTCGAGTTGGGCAAGGGCCAGACCAAGGCAGCCGTCGAAAAGGACGGCATGGGCCAGACCTACCTGAAATTCCTCGCCGACATCCAGACCCAACTGCGCGCGCAAGGCAGCAGGAAGACCTTCCTGTTCTGGGGCGACATCGCCATGAACTCCCCCGAGCTGGTGAAGTCCCTCCCCAAGGACATGATCGCCGTCGCCTGGAACTACTGGAGCACCTCCGGCTTCGAGCGCTGGCTCACGCCGTTCTCCGGCAGCGGCATGCAGACCTGGGTTGCCCCCGGCGTCAGCAACTGGTCGATGACGTACCCCGACAACAACACGGCGCTCAAGAACATCCAGGGATTCGTGCGCGACGGGCAGAAGATGGGTGCCACCGGCATGCTCAACACGAGCTGGGGTGACGACGGCGAGGAGATCTTCAACCAGACCTGGTACGGCGTCATCTTCGGCGCCGCTGCATCGTGGCAGAGCGGAGAGTCGTCCATTGCCGACTACCAGAGTGCCTACGGCCTGCGGTTCCACGGTGACACCACCGGCAAGATCGACGCCGCGCAGCAGCACCTGATGATGGCCCACGCCGCGCTCGGCAAGGCAGGTGCCGGCAACGGTCACGACTTTCTTTACTGGGTCGACCCGTACTCGCCGGAGGGCATGAAGATCGCGAAGAAGATCCGCGTTGCTGCTCCGGAACTGCGCATCCACGCAGAATCGGCGTCGGTGCTCATCGCCCAGGCACGGCGCATCCAGCCGCACCTGCGCGAGCAGGACGCGCTCGACGCCATGGACATGGGCGCCCGCCGCCTCGACCTCATCGGCATGAAGTTCCAGTTCGCCGACGAGATGGTGAGGTTCTACGCGGCCACCATCGACCCGGCGCGCACCACACCGGTGAGCTGGATCGAACTTTCCGAACTCTCTGGCATCAACGGCCGATTGCAGACCATGCGTGAGGCCTACGTCCTCGGCCGCGAACTGTACGAGAAGAGCTGGCGCGCCGAGAACCGGCCGTACTGGCTGCACAATGTGCTTGCCCGCTACGACTCGGCTATCCAATTGTGGTGGAACCGCTCGTTGGCGGTCGATGCCGCCCGGCGCGAGTTCAGCCGCACCAGGAAGGTGCCGCCGCCAGAGCGGATGGGAATCCCCGCAGCGATGCCGCACTAGGACGGCAGGCGGCAGTAAACGGACGGCGTAGAGCGTACGGCGTACAGCCTACAGGTGCTGTACGCCGTATTGCTTCCCGAGCAACTCCAGCTTGCCTCCTGCCCAACACTCATAGTTGCGCCGAGCGTAGCACACCGAGAGTCACATCGCTTCCACCCCGTTTCCTCCAGCCCTCACTCATTATGAGATCTGCCCTGAAACTGGTCGTCCTGAGCGTTCTTTGCGCGGCCCCGCTGGCCGCCCAGCTCGATTCGACGACCCTCGCCGGCTTTCGCTGGCGCAGCATCGGCCTTGCCAACCACCAGGGGCGCACCGTTGACATCGCCGGCATCCCCTGGCCCTCGCGCACTTACTACGTGTCATCCGCCGGCGGCGGCCTGTTCAAGACGACCAATGCGGGAACGACATTCCGCGCCGTCTTCGAGAACGAGCACGTCTCGTCGGGCGGCATGATCGGCATCGCCCCGTCCGACACCAACACGGTCTACTATGGCACGGGCGAGCCGAACTCACGCAACTCGATTTCACCGGGTGCCGGCATCTGGAAGACCACCAATGGCGGCCGCACGTGGGAGTTCATCGGCCTCAAGGAAACGCAGCACATCGGCCGTGTGGTCGTCGACCCGTCCAACAAGGACATCGTTTACGTGGCTGCCCTCGGCGCCGCCTGGGGCACGAACAAGGAACGCGGCCTCTACAAGACCGTGGACGGCGGCAAGACCTGGCAGTTGAAGAAGTTCATCAACGATTCCACCGGCTTCATCGACGTCGCACTCGACCCGCGTGATTCGAGGATCGTCTGGGCGGCCAGCTACCAGCGCATCCGCGGACCGTACTACCAGTATTCGGGTGGCAAGGGCTCGGCGCTCTGGAAGAGCACCGACGCCGGCGAGACGTTCATCGAGGTCAAGGGTGGCGGCTTCCCCGAGACCACCAAGGGGCGCATCAGCGTCGTCATCGCCGCGTCGAACCCCGACGTGATGTACACGATGGTCGAGGCCGACACGGCGCCGAACCCGAAGAAGGACCCGAAGGTCAAGGCGCAGAAGTCGCTCAACGGGCTGTACCGTTCGGCCGACGGAGGCAAGACGTGGGAGAAGCGGAGCGACGATAACGTACGCCCGTTTTACTACTCGCAGGTGCGCGTGGCGCCCAACAACCCGGATCGTGTGTTCTGGTCGTCCACGCCGGTGAAGCACTCCCGGGACGGCGGCAAGACCGCCGGCAACGCCACCGTCGGCGTGCACGTCGACCATCACGGCATGTGGATCGACCCCAAGGACCCGAGCCACATCGTGGTCGCCAACGACGGCGGCGTCGCGCAGTCGTGGGACGACGGCGGCAACTGGGACAACATCAACACGCTGCCAATCGGCCAGTACTACAACGTGTCGTTCGACAACGCCATCCCGTACAACGTCTGCGGCGGCGCGCAGGACAATGGGTCGTGGTGCGGCCCGTCGCGCCGCAAGCAGGGGACCATCACCAACTCGATGTGGTTCACCTTCAATGGTGGCGACGGATTCGTGACGGCGCAGGATCCCACGAACCCCGACATCATCTACGGTGAGTCGCAGGGTGGCAACATCGGCCGCTACAGGGTCTCCACCGGCGAGCGCACCGCCCTCGTGAAGCCGGCATGGCGTCCGCGGTACATGCAGTGGGAAGACTCGATCCTCGTCGACCGCCCCGACACCACCAGACCGATGACCAAGGACCAGGTGAAGCGCCAGGCGGCGCTGCGCGCGGCGCAGAAGAAGGATTCCGTCGAGCTGGACCTGCGCTGGAACTGGAACACGCCGTTCTTCATCTCGCCGCACAACCCGCAGGTGCTGTACTTCGGCGCCAATCGCGTGCTGAAGTCCACCAAGCAGGGCGACGACATGTTCCTTATCTCGCCCGAGCTGTCGTACGCCGACACGACGAAGATCCGCATCTCCACCAGGACGACGGGCGGCATTACCATCGACGCCACCGGCGCCGAGACGTTCGGCACCATCGTGTCGATCAACGAGTCGCCGCTGCGTCCGGGCATCCTGTACGCCGGCACCGATGACGGTCGCCTGTGGTTGACGTGGAACGACGGCGGCTCGTGGACCGAGCACACTTCCAGCGTGAAGGGCGTGCCGGCCGGCACGTACGTATCGCGCATCGAGCCGTCGCACTTCGACTCGCTCACGTTCTACGTCACGTACGACAATCATCGCCGGGGCGATTTTACCCCCTACGTCGTGGTGACGAAGGACGGCGGCAAGACCTTTGCGTCAATCGCCGGCAACCTCCCGACGGGCGGCCCGGATTTCGCGTATGTCATTCGCGAAGACCTCAAGAACCCGAACCTCCTCTTCGTCGGCACCGACGTGGGCGTGTACGCCTCGTCCAACAAGGGCCAGGACTGGCAGAAGTTCATGACCGGTCTCCCCACGGTGCCGGTCTTTGACCTGGCCATTCACCCTCGTGACGGCGAACTGATTGCCGCCACCCACGGGCGCTCGTTCTGGATCGTCGACATCAGCGCGCTGCAGCAGATGGATGCCGCGGTCGTCGCCAAGGCGGCGCACCTGTTCAAGCCGCGCACGGCCTTCCAGTGGGGCGAGAAACCGTTCAACGGCGAGTCGGTGGGGAACAGGGTGTTCCAGGTGCCGAGTCCGACGTACGGCGCCGAAATCACCTACAGGCTCGCGACGGCCAATCCGGGCCAGGTGCGCATCGTCATCCAGGACGCCTCGGGTGACACGCTGCGCACGCTCAACGGTCCGGGTTCAGCCGGCATCAATCGCATGACGTGGGACTTCCGTGGCAAGGCGCCGCCGTCACCCAGGCTCTCGCCGGCTGAAGTCCGTGACTCGACCAGCAACGTCCTGCGGGTCATCGCCGCGCTCGACTCCATCGAGAAGGAAGGCACGATCGCCAAGCCCATGCTCGACCGCATGCGGCAGGGGCTTACCGGTGGAGCCGATACCATGCAACAGATGATCACGCAGCTGGGTGGTTTCGGCGGCGGTGGTGGCGGAGGCTTCGGCGGACAGGCCGGTCGTTGGCAGGATCGCCCGGGTGAGACCCCGGCCGGTGCTGGCGGTGGCGGACGCGGTCCGGGCGGTGGGGCAGCCGGTGGGGCCGGCGCTGCACCCGACATGAACCAGCTCTTCGGCGTGATGCAAGCCGCGCTGGGCCGTGCCGGGATGAACCAGCTCTTCGGCGGCGGTGGCCGTCGCGGCGGTGGTGCGACCCCGCTCGTCGGCACGGGTGACTACCTGGTGTCGATCACTGTCGGCGGCCAGACCCTGAAGCAGGTGCTGCGCGTCGAGCGCGTAAGCGGCGGCGCGGGCACCGGCTTTCCGTTCCAGGACGAGGAGCGCGAGCCATAGCAAGTCTTCCTGCACACCACGAAGGCGCGAAGGACACGAAGTTGCACGAAGCAACAAGATGAAGAAGGGCTTGGCGGACAGTTCTCTCCGCCAAGCCCCTTTTCAATTCAGTTCTTCGTGGCCCTTCGTGCTCTTCGCGCCTTCGTGGTGTGCAGTTGCGCGTGCACTCAGTATCTGAGGTATTGGACGTACTTCACCACCAGCCCGCCCCGCATCGGCCGCGCCCACGGGATCGACCGTCCCTCCAGGTCCGTCGGCCACGCGCTGTTCAGCACCACGTACAGGTCCGACCCCGGCGTTCGTGTCCAGCGCACTCGCGCGTTCAGCGCGGCCCGGTTCGCCTCGTTGTTCCACTGCGCAAAGAGCGTGGTGTTCAGCCGGGGCGTCAGTGCGTAGTCCACCCGGGCGGTCGTGGTGCGCGCCACGAAGTGTGACGCCGGAAAGCGTCCCTCGGTGTATCCGAAATCGACGGACCACAACAGGTGCGGCTGCACGCGACCTTCCACCGACAGTTCGTAGTCCTCGCCACCACCGTGGTAGAACTTGCCGAAATTCGCGCGTGCCTCCACGCGCACCGCGCGCCGGCTCGAACCTTCGTACGACAGCTCCCACCGGTCGAACCAGTAGGTGCCGGCCTGAGCCGTCGTCCCTTCGAAGATCTCGAACTCTTCCGTCGGGGCATCACCTTCTCGCGAAAACTCCAGCTGCACTTCGTCGCCGGAGTTGAAGCGTACGCCCAGGGGCGTGATGCCGAAGCTGGCGTTGCTCAGGCCGCCACCGAGCCGCTGCACGTAGTTGTAGTTCAGCAGGTTGAATTGCAGTTGGCGCACGTACGGGATGTGCGGACGCGGCGTGAACTCCACCTGTCCGGCCCAGCGCCAAATGCCGTCATTCTGTACGAAGCCGAGTGTGGGATTGAACCCCGCCTCCACCCGCTCAAACCGCGTCGCGATATCGGCGATGTCGTTTGGAAAATCGATGAATATCCGTGAGTAGTTCGGCGCCCCGCCCGTGCTATCGTGGGTCCACGCGGTTGAAGCGGCAAAGACGAGGTTCTGACCCCTGATGATGAACGGAAGGTTGGCGTCAACTCCCGTGGCAGTGCTTGCATTGCTCCCGTGCTCGTCGCGCCCCGTGAACATCGCCCCCAGGTAGCCGCGCCCCAGCAGGTCGCGCCGCACGCGCACCACCGCGTCGGTCGCTGGCGAATCCCCTCCCATGCGCGTGGTGATCACGCCCACCTGTTGGGCCCCGATACGCCCCGACAGGCGCGCACCGGCAAGCAACGGAATGGGTGTCCCGTCGCTGGAAAGGCCGATGCGACGGCTGTAGAACAGCTGCGTCTCTTGTCGGCGGCCGAAGTCGAAGATGCTCGCCCCCTCTGTGAAGAACGGACGCCGCTCGGGCAGGAAGAGCGGGAACCTCGAGAAGTTGATCACCTGCCGGTCCACTTCGGCCTGCGCAAAGTCGGCATTGGTGGTGAGGTCAAGCGTCAGCTCGCGCGACGGCGCGAACTTGGCATCCATGCCGACGGCGCCCTTGAGCCCGGCGTTACCCTCCGTCTCGAACGTCCCGTCGGCGTTGTAGTTGCGAGCAACGCCACTGCCGGTCGCCGACGCGTACGGACGCACTTCGGCGGTCGCCCGTGGCGGAAGATCAGCGAATCCCTCCACGACCCCGGCGCGCTCGAGAAAGCGAATGCCCTCCGTGCGACGCCACGCTTTCCACAACACGTCCTCGTTCTTGCGACGAATCACCCGGCGCAGGTTCACGCCCCACGTCACGCTGCTGGCGCGGTATCGCAGCGTCTGCCACGGAATGAGCAGCTCGGCCACCCAACCGTCGCGGGTAATCTGCGCCCGGGCGTCCCAGACGGCGTCCCAGTCGCGATTTTCGCTCTCGAACGAGACCACCTCGGCGTCAGAGACCGCGCCATTGGCGTTCACCGTGAACAGAAACGCCGTGCGCTTGTCCTGCAGCGGCGACAACATCACCTGCACGGCGTCATCGGTGTCAAGTTCCGTGTCGCGCCGCAGTTGGGCGTGCAGCACGCGCCCCGGTTCGCGGTCGTACGCATGAATGCCGATCCACAGCCCGTCGCTCGAGGAGACCAAGCGCACCACCGTGCGTTCGGTGGCGGCGGCCCCTTCAATTGGGTCGCGTTGCCGGAAATCGTCGATGCTGTCGGCGCGCTGCCACGCGGGCTCGCTCAGCCGGCCGTCGAGCTGCAGATGGTCGCGCGTGGCATGCACGCGGGGAGACTGGGCCGCGGCGATGCTCGCAACACAGACGAAGATGGGGGCGAGATGTCGGATGCGCACCATGTCACAAATTACGGACGAAGGGACGACTTCGTTGCAGTCGCCCCTTCGCGTTGTTCGCCCTTGGCGGTGGATTCTTGAACTAGGGTTGAACCACGAGCCGAACCGCGTCCGATGCCTGCCCCGCGCGATCGATCGCCATAACGATGAGTCGGTCCGGAAGCAGGCCGTCCCCGTTCGGCACGATTTGCTCATCACACTCGCATCGTGCCACCAGCCGGCTTCCCCACACGCCTCCCGTACGGGTCTGCAGCAGGTACCACCGTGCCACCTGCCGGGCGGGCATCGTCATCCTCACCGCGAGACCTCCAGATGCCGCGCTCTTCTTCACGCGTACCGCGGGTGCCGACGGCAGCGTCCGTGCCAGCCAGGGCGATGGGGGAACCAATGCCATGTCGCCGTACACCCGTTCAACGAGGCGAGACGCCACGCCGCCCTGGTCGGTGAGGAACGCCTTCATCGAGAAATGCACGGTTCCCGTGGCGTTCGGGTTGGCGCGCGCGCTGTCCACCTGGGCCACGATTTCGTCAGCCACCCAGGGATTGTTGGCATTCAATCCGTTGCCCGCTGGCGTCGCCGCCCTCACCCGGCTCGTGTACAACCCCGGCCAGAGGTGGCGTCCCATCGCGCTCTGCTCCCCCCACCACCTGAGCAGCACCGGGAAGCTTTGCTCCGCCTTGCCGATGTTCCAGTAGAGCTGTGGCGTGAAGTAGTCCACCCACCCCTTCTCCCACCACAACTTCGAGTCGGCGTACAGCTGCTCGTACGCATCGAAACCTTTGATCTGCTCCGGGTACCCCGGACGCCAGATCCCGAACGGCGAGATGCCGAACTTCACCCACGGCTTGGCGAGGTGGATCTTCTCGTCGAGTTGCCGCACGAGCTTGTTCACGTTCTCGCGCCGCCAGTCGTCGCGCGATAGCTTACCACCGGCCTTCACGTATTTCCTGAAACTGCGATCGTCCGGAAATTCCGTTGTTCCGCGCGTCGTCCTTTCCTTGTATGGATAGAAGTAATCGTCCAGGTGCACACCATCGATGTCGTAACGCTTCACGACGTCGAGCACCACGCGCAGCGTGCGCGCGCGCACCGCGCTCTCCCCCGGATCCATCCACAGGTGCGTGCCGTACTTCTTCACCAGCGCCGGTGACGTGTTGGCGATGTGACGCCTGGACAGTGGCCCGGTGGCGCTGGGGTGGCGCGCGCGGTACGGGTTGAACCAGGCGTGCAGTTCGAGCCCGCGCCGGTGCGCCTGCTCCACCGCGTAGGCCAGGGGATCCCACGCCGGCACCGGCGCGCGTCCCTGGCGGCCGGTGAGGTACTCCGACCACGGCTCGATGCTGCTCCTGTACAGCGCGTCAGCCGCCGGACGCACCTGCAGGATCACGGCATTCAGGCGCGCGGCTTGCGCGTGGTCGAGGATCGCCCGCAGCTCGGCCTTCTGCTCGGCCGCCGGCAGCCCGGGCTTCGACGGCCAGTCGATGTTCGACACCGACGCCACCCACACCCCCCGGAACTCGTGACGCATCTGGGGTGCGTAACAGGTTGTGTCGGCGCCATCGCAGGCTACCGCCACGGGCGGTGGTGCCGTCGGCACGCGACGGGGCGTGGCGGACTTCGGAACCTGCGCCGCAAGCGGCAACACGAGCGCGAGGGCGAAGACGAGAATGGCAGCAATACGCATGGAGCATAAGCTAACGTGATTTCGCCCGATGTCGTACAGCGTAGGGCGTACAGCGTAGAGCCTACAGTTTCTTCTTCAGTCAACTGCCCTCCGCAGGAGACTGGCCCACCACGCGCAGAAGCTGGATGTTTATCCGGCGTTGCACCACATCGAACGCCCCGCTCCTCTCCTTGGTGCCCCACCGACCATGATCACTCGACGTTCCCTTCTCCTCCTGTGTGCCGTCGTGTCTGCCCTCGCGTCGTGTACCCGCGCGCCCTCCGGCAGCGCCTCTCCCGCGCATGTGCGCGTCGGCCCGCCTCAGGGATCGCTCGTTGTCGTCGGTGGCGGCAACATGGGCCCCGAGATCCTGCGCCGGTTCGTCGAACTAGCCGGCGGCGCCGATGCTTCCATACTGGTGATTCCCACCGCCGGCGAGGACTCCCTCTTCCCCGCCGACTGGAACGGATTCAACGGGCTGAGAGCTGCGGGCGCCACCAACCTCACCGTCCTGCATACCAAGGACCGCCGGGTTGCCGAAAGCGATTCCTTCGTCGCTCCCATTCGTCTCGCGCGAGGCGTCTGGTTTCCCGGTGGTCGCCAGTGGCGCCTGGTGGACTCGTACCTTGGCACGCAGGCCGAGAAGGAGCTGCACGCCGTGCTCGCGCGTGGCGGCGTCATCGGCGGCACTTCGGCGGGCGCAACGATCCTCGCCAGTTACCTGGTGCGCGGTGCGCGCGAGGGAAACACCCAGATGATGGCCAAGGGCTATGAGCAGGGCTTCGGCTTCCTGCGCGGCGTGGCCGTCGACCAGCATATCGTCGCCCGCAACAGGCAGGGCGACCTGCAGCAGGTCGTTGCCGCACATTCGGACCTGCTGGGCATCGGCCTCGATGAGGGCACGGCGCTCGTCGTGCAGGGCGACCGCGGCGAGATCATCGGCCGCGGGAAGGCCTTCGTGCACAACGGTCGCGACGCTGCCGATGCCGGGTTTCCGTACCGCGTGCTCCTTCCCGGCGATCGCTTCGATCTCTCCTCGCGACGCCTCATTTCGCGCGCTGCCGATGGCGGTCCGCTGGGCGAGGAATTCGTCGACTCGCTCTTCGCCGACTTCAACACGCCTGCCACGCCCGGCGCCGCCGTGCTGGTGGCCATGGACGGCAGGATCCTCGTCAGCAAGGGATACGGCCTCGCCGACCTCGAGGCGCGAACACCGGTGACGCCACACACGAATTTCCGCCTTGCGTCGGTCACCAAGCAGTTCACCGCGATGGCGACCATGCTCCTGGTGCAGGACGGGAAGCTGCGGCTCGACGAGCCGCTCACCGACGTCTTCCCGGAGTTCCCGGCGTACGGCCGTCGCGTCACCGTGCGTCACCTGCTCACGCACACGAGCGGCCTGCAGGACTATGAGAACTTCGTCCCAGACTCACAGGCCACCCAGATGCTCGACGCCGACGTCCTCAGGCAGATGATGTTACTCGACTCCACCTCCTTCCCGCCCGGTACGAAGTTCCGTTACAGCAATTCGGGCTTCGCGGTGCTCGCCATGATCGTCGAGAAGCGATCCGGCGCGCGTTTCGCGGGCTTCCTCAAGATGCGCATCTTCAACCGCGTGGGAATGCCGTGGACACTCGCCCGCGAAGAGGGCCGTGCCCTGGTGCCGCGGCGCGCCTTCGGGCATTCACGGCGCGACGGCGCGTGGCATCGCACCGACCAGAGCAGCACCAGCGCGGTGCTCGGCGACGGCGGCATCTACTCGTCGGTCTCCGAACTCTACCGGTGGAGCAGCGCGCTCGAGACGCGCGAATTGCTCGCCGACTCCCTGCGTGCCCTCATCTTCCAGCGCGGCAACAAGTCCGACAGCACCGGCGTGGACTACGGCTTCGGCTGGTATCTCGAGTCACGGCACTCCCTCCCCCGCACCCGCCACACCGGGACCAGCGTCGGATTCAGGAACGCCATCATCCGCTATCCGACGCTTGGCGCCACGATCATCGTGCTCACCAACCGCTCGAACGCCAACGCCGGTGCGCTCGCTGAGAAGATTGCCGAACGGCTCACGAGGGTCACGCACGATCCGCGGTGGACGGGGCAAGTGAGCGGAGTTACGGCGTCATTCCGCGGGTTCAGCGCGGTGAGCGACCGTGTTGCGTGGGCGGGCGGCAGCCGCGGCACGGTGCTGCGCACCATCGATGGCGGTGCACGCTGGGAACAGGTGTCGGTTCCGGGCGCCGAGTCGCTGGACTTCCGCGACGTGCATGGCGTGAGCGCCAGTGTCGCCTACGCGATGAGCGCCGGCCCCGCCGAGCAGGGCCAGGCGCGCATCTACGGGACCGTCGATGGCGGCCGCAGCTGGACGCTGCAGTGGAGCGACACCACCAAGGGTGTTTTTCTCGATGGCATGGCCTTCTGGGACGCCACGCACGGTGTGGCATTCAGCGATCCGGTGGACGGCAAATTCGTCATCCTGCGCACCGAAGATGGCACCACCTGGCAGCGGGTGGACCCGTCCAATATTCCCCCCGTGCTTCCCGGTGAGGCGGCGTTCGCCGCCAGCGGGACCTCCGTTGCCGTGCAGGGAACGGGGAACGCGTGGATCGCCACGGGCGGCGCGCGTGAAGCGCGCGTCTTTCGCACCACGGACGGCGGTCGGTCGTGGCAGGTGGCGGGCGCCGGCATTCCCGGCGGCCAGAGTTCCGGCTTCTTCGGCATCGCCTTCGCCGACGCGCGCCGCGGCATCGCCATGGCCGGCGACTATTCCATCGCTCGCAGCAGCGGCGACGTGACCATGGCAACCAGCGATGGCGGCGTCACGTGGAAGCGCGCCTCACCCTGGCCATCGCAGGGGATCACCAGTGGCGTGGTGACCGTGCGCGGTGCCTCGAAACCGTTTTTCGCCGCGGTCGGCGCCTATGGCACGGCGTTCAGCTCCGATTTTGGTGCCACCTGGACGCACGGTGACACGCTCACGCTGTACGCCATCGACTTCGCCTCGAGAAACGCCGGGTGGGCTGTCGGCCCGCGCGGACGAATTGTCGCCTTCAAGGGAACCGCCCCGTGACGTACGATCTCAAGTCAATCTCGCTACCCGTACTCGGCCCGGGCGGCATTCGCGTCCTGAATGCCCTTGCCAACAGCGCGCTGATTGGCGATGCGCTGGTCGGAAAGCTGCGCAGGGACGTCGGACTTGGCGCGCTGACGGAGAAGCCGCTGGAGGAAGCGCCGACTTTCACGCCGCGTCTCCCGGATGTGGCGCCATCCATTCCGGCTCTCGATGCCCGCGATGACGATGCCCGTGCCGGGTTCCGGTTCCCCATGATCGCCGACTATCACACCGCTTATCGCCGCGGTGTACTGACGCCACTCGACGTTGCCGAGCGATTCCTGGTCCGATGGGAGGAGAGCGAACAAGCCAGCCCTGCCCTGCGCGGCTTCATCTCGATGCGACGCGACGACATCGTCGCGCAGGCCACGGCCTCCGCCGAACGATGGAAGTCCGGCAGGCCGCTCGGCGTGTTTGACGGCGTGCCCATCGCCGCCAAGGACGAAATCGACCAGGCCGGCTACGTGACGACCATCGGCACGAGGCTCTTCGAGGGCGCGCAGCCGGCCGCGTATGATTCCACGGCGGTTGCTCGCCTGCGTGCGGCCGGTGCCGTGATGGTCGGCAAGGCCAACATGCATGAAATCGGCATCGGCGTCACCGGCTTCAACCAGCATCACGGCTCGGCGCGCAATCCGTACAACGACGCGCACCACACGGGCGGCAGTTCGGCCGGTCCCGGCTGCGTCGTCGGCGCGGGGCTCGTCCCGATGGCCATCGGCGCCGATGGCGGCGGCTCGATTCGACTTCCCGCGTCCTTCTGTGGCGTCGTGGGACTCAAGCCGACCTATGGACGCATCAGCGAGCATGGCGCTGCGCCGTTGTGCTGGTCGGTGGCGTATCTCGGACCACTCGCCAACTGCGCTCGTGACGCCGCGCTGGCGTACGAGTTGATGTCGGGCGCCGATCCGGGCGACCCCAATTCCGTCGGCCATCCGGCGGCGGAAATCGATGACCGCGCTCCGCGGTCGCTCGCCGGCATCACGCTTGGCGTCTTCTGGCCCTGGTTCCGCGATGCGCAGCCTGAAGTCGTGCGGACCTGCGAGACCCTGCTTGAGCAGATGTGTGCACGAGGCGCCACGCTGGTGGAAGTGGAGGTCCTCGAGCTCGAGCTCACGCGCGTCGCGCATCTCGTTGCCATCACCTCGGAGATGCTCACCGGGATGCTGCCGCAGATCCGTGACCGCCTCGGTGATTTCGGCATCGAGACCCAGCTCAATATTGCCATCGCCCGTGGTTCCACGGCCGTGGACTACATCCACGCCCAGCGCGTTCGGACGCGCGCCATGGCCCATTTCGCCCGCGCCTTGGGCCGCTGTGACGCAATCATGACGCCGGCGTCGGGCAACACCGCGCCACGAATCCACTCCGGTGGAGGCGCCGTTTCCGACCTCACCCGCTCCATGGAGACCATGCGCTTCGCGTTCACTTCGAACTTCACCGGGCACCCGGCCGTCAGCTTCCCGGCCGGCTACGACTCGGCGGGGCTTCCCATCGGAATGCAGGCCATTGGCCGCGGGTGGAGTGAACGGTTGCTGCTTCGTCTGGCGGCATTTGCCGACACGGTGGTCGAGCGCCGCAGGCCGCAGCGCTATTACGCGCCGATTGAGGTGTAGCACTTCAAACGCTTACCACGAAGGCACGAAGGGCCACGAAGAAGTGCCTTCAAGGGGCTCGCGGCGATTGATCTGTCCGCCATGCCCCTCCAAGGTCGTCTTCGTGTCCCCTTGGCGACCTTCATTGCTTCGTGTTGGCAGTTTCCCACCCCTTCCCTTCGCTTAGTCATCTACTATATTTCGTTATAGTTGTGTACTAACCAAGAATCCACACCTAATGAGCTTCTTCGCTTCCCTCGCCTCCCTTCTCGGTGGCGCCTCCTTCGGCCCCGAGCATCTCGACCAGCTGCGCGCCGAGCACCCCGGCACCCTCCTGCTCGACGTCCGCACGCGCGCCGAGTACGTGCAGGGACATATCGATGGCTCCACGCTCGTGCCGCTCGACCAGCTGTCGGCCTCGCTGACCCAGATCGCCGCCGCGCCGGCGCCGATCATCGTGATCTGCCATTCCGGTGCGCGTGCTTCCACCGCCGCCACGGCCCTTCGTCGCGCCGGCAAGGCGGACGTCCATGTGCTTGGCGGCGGCGTCTCTTCATGGGGCGGTCACGGACGCAAGCTCAGTCCCGGCGCCAAGGACGTGCCACTGCGCGACGCCATCAAGAAGGCGCGCCAGGCCGTAGCGACGTAAGGGCAGCCGACGCCGTATCTTACGGCGTGCTCGGCTTTCTCTTCGCCGCAATAATCGGACTCGCCCTCGGTACGCTCGGGGGCGGCGGGTCAATCCTGACCGTCCCCGTGTTCGTGTACGTGCTCGGGTTCGACCCCAAACTCGCCATTGCCATGAGCCTGCCGGTGGTCGGCACTGCCGCCCTCGTGGGCGTCATCTCGCACTGGCGAACCGGGAATGTGCGCCTGCAGACCGCCGCGATCTTCGGTTCGGTGGCGATGGTCGGCTCCTACACCGGCGCGCGGGCCAGTGTGCTGCTCTCCGGTCGCCTGCAGTTGCTCATCCTCGGCACCGTGATGATCGCCGCCGCCGCATCGATGCTGCGCAGTGCAATCCGCGATGGCAATGTCGCCGTCGTGGAGTCGCCGCCGCATCCCGCCGTGATGCTGTCGGTCGGTTTCGGCGTCGGCATCCTGACGGGTGTCATCGGCATCGGCGGCGGATTTCTCATCGTTCCCGCGCTCGTCGTCCTCGGGCGCGTCCCGATGAAGGCCGCCGTCGGCACGTCGCTGCTCGTCATCGCCATGAACTCGGCGTCAGGTTACCTCGGCCATCGCGGCCTTGAGGTGATTCCCTGGGACTTCGTGGTGCGCTTCACCGCCGTGGCCGTGGCCGGCATCCTCGCCGGCACGGCGCTCGTCCGGCACATTTCGACCCGGCAACTCAAGCGCGCCTTCGCTGTCCTGCTCGTCGTCATCGGCGTGCTCGTTCTCTGGCTGAACCGCGGGCAACTCTGACTACCATGTACTTCCAGCGCTTCTACGACACGCCGCTCGCCCAGGCGAGCTACCTTATCGGCTGCCAGGTCACGGGCGAGGCCGTTGTCATCGACGCCAACCGTGACATCGCGCAGTACGTCGAAGCCGCCGAAGCGCAGAAGCTGCGCATCACCCACGTCGCCGAAACCCACATCCACGCCGATTATGTGTCGGGGAGTCGTGAGCTCGCCCACGCCGCAGGGGCGCAGCTGCTCCTCTCCGCCGAGGGCGGCCCGGACTGGCAGTACGCCTTTGCCGCCGCGTCGGATGCGACGCTCCTGCGCGATGGCAGTTCGTTCAGGGTCGGCAACATCCGGCTCGACGTCCTGCACACGCCCGGACATACCCCCGAACACATCTGCTTCGTGGTCACCGACGGAGCTGCCGCCAACGAGCCCATGGGCGTCATCACCGGCGACTTTGTCTTTGTCGGCGACGTGGGACGCCCCGATCTCCTTGAGAAGGCGGCCAAGATCGCGGGAATCATGGAGGCGGCAGCTCGTACGCTGCACGCGTCGCTCGCCAGGTTCCGCGCGCTCCCCGATTGGCTGCAGGTCTGGCCGGGGCACGGCGCTGGTTCCGCCTGCGGCAAGGCGTTGGGCGCAGTTCCCGCCAGCACTGTCGGGTATGAAAAGCGCTTCAACTGGGGTATGGAGCCGATGACCGAGGACCAGTTCGTGCAGCGCGTCCTCGACGGCCAGCCTGAACCCCCCACGTATTTCGCGCAGATGAAGCGCATCAACAAGGAAGGTCCGGCGCTCTTGCACGGCTTCCGCCGTCCCGAGCGGCTCCCGGCGGCGCGCCTTGGCAAACTCATCGCCGGCGGCCACGTGGTGGTGGACACGCGACCGACGGCGACCTTCGCTCGTGCGCACGTCCCCGGCACCATCAACATTCCGTTATACAAATCGTTCAGCACCTGGGCCGGCTGGCTGCTGCCGTACGACCGCGACATCCATCTCATCGTCGACGATGAATCGCGTTCCCTCGACCAGGCTGTACGCGACCTCGCGATGATCGGGCTGGATCGCATTGCCGGCGTCTTTGGTCACGATGCCGTCGGAGCATGGGCGCAGATAGCGGGCACCGGAACAATTGCGCAAACGAACGCCGCGGAGCTTCACGACACGCTTCTTCCGCAAGGCGTCGCTGTCATCGACGTGCGCAACCAGTCGGAGTGGGAGGCAGGCCACCTGCCGGGCGCCCACCATGTGCAGCTCGGTACGCTTGAGGCGCGCCTCGACGAGATCCCGCGCGACGGCGTGGTGGTCGTTCACTGCCAGGGCGGCACGCGCTCGGCCATCGCCGCGTCGCTGCTGGCCGCCCGCGGGTTTCGCAACGTCATCAACCTGCAGGGTGGATACCAGGAATGGGTGGCCGCCGACCATCCTGTGATCCGCGACGGAGCTCCCCGATGAACTTTCACGAACGTGCGGTCTTCCCGCGCGGCTTTCGCTGTGCCAGCCGCAATGTCGGCCTCAAGCCGGAGGCGCGCGACCTCACGCTCTTTGCCAGCGACGTCGACGCGGCCGCGGCCGCCGTCTTCACGCGGAACCAGTTTCCCGGCGCTCCCGTCATTCTCGGCCGCGAGACCATCAGGGGCGGCGTACTGCGGGGCATCGTCGCCAACAGCAAGGTGAGCAACGTCGCCACGGGTGAACGCGGCGTGGAGAATGCCCGACGGATGGCGGCCGCGGCCGCGGCCGGACACGGCCCCGCCGCGGGGCAGGTGCGCGTGAGCTCCACCGGTGTCATTGGCGTGCAACTCCCGGTGGAGAAGATCGAGTCGGGCGTGCGCGGCATGGCCGCCGACCTGCAGGACGACCCGCTCGTCGGCGCCGAAGGGATCATGACCACCGACACGCACCCCAAGGCGCTCTCGGCGACGGTCGGCGATGCGACCATCACCTGGGTGGCCAAGGGCTCGGGGATGATCGAGCCCAACATGGCCACGATGCTCGCCTACGTCTTCACCGATGCCGCGCTCGACGCCGCCACGCTCGACCGCCTGCTTCGTCGTGCCGTGGACGTGTCATTCAACATGCTGTCGGTGGACACCGACACCAGCACGTCCGATACCTGCGTCCTCATGGCCAATGGGCTTGCCGGCAAGGTCGACGAGCAGGCATTCCACGAGGCGCTCGTTGCCGGGTGCGTGCGGATGACCGAGATCCTCGCCCGCGATGGCGAGGGCGCCGAGCACCTGCTGCGCATCACGGTGCGCAATGCAGCGTCGGAGCGCGATGCGCGCGTGGTCGCGAAGTCGCTCGTGAACTCGCCGCTCATCAAGACCATGGTGCACGGCGCCGATCCCAATGTCGGCCGCATCCTGATGGCCGTCGGCAAGTGCACCGATGTCCTCATCAACGCCGCCCGCACGAATGCGTGGGTCAACGGGTACCAGGTCGTGGGTAATGGCACCCGCCTCGACTTCGACGACGCCGTGGTGCGCATGGCGCTCGGCGTGGAAGCGGTGGACATCGAGGTATCGCTGGGCGTCGGCTCGGCGTCGGCGCGGGCCTATGGCTGCGACCTGACCAAGGGCTACATCGACGAGAACGCGGCGTACTACTCGAGTTGACTTCGCCCGGCAGTCCAGCGCGCGCCGCTACAGCGAGAACATCTGCGTGAACTTCACCACCAGGCTCCGCCCCGGCGCCACTCGCTGGTCGGGCGTCGTGAAGCGCTGCTCGTTGTAGACGATGAACAGGTCGCTCAACGGGTGGTGGATCACGTTGAAGCGCACGTTCGCGTTGAACTGGTGGGCCACCGGGTCGTACTGCGCGAGCGCGTCGAGGAACATGTTCGTCGTGAACGAGTAGTTCGCGCGGCCCGTCAGCAGGGTCACGTCGAACGTCTCCTGCGGCTGGTCGAGCGCAATGCGGGACTGCTGCACCGTACCGGCCACGCGGAACCTGTACGTGGGCCGCCACGTCACGGTCGCGTTCACCGTCTTCTGGCTTCCAGTCCACAGTCCGCCGGTGGTGCCGGTGAACGCCAGCGACACCGGCTGGCTGAGGTCGGTGGTCCACTTCAGCATCCACTCGTTCCACGCGTATCCACCCGCCGCAATCGGCGGCGCCTTCTTGTCGTTGCGGTTCAGCCGGAACGGCGCCGTGATGTACTCGTAGCGCGGGTTCGCCGAGAGCTCGGTGTACGATCCGTCGTTGAAGAAGAACGTCTGCCCGGTGTGCAGGTGCTTCCCGATCGTGCGGCCAGCGAGGTCTTCGTAATAGTTCCAGGTGAAATGCGGGTGCAGTTCGCGAATGCCGTGCGTGCGCAGCCACGGCGAGCGCGGCCGCAGCCCAGCATCGAGAAACCACTTGCGCACGTCCGTGCGGCGGTAGAATCCGAGGTCGTCCTGGAATCCGTCGCCGAGGATGAGGGTCGCCGCCTTGATGTGGGCGTCCTTCCCCTCGTAGTTCAGCGATGAACGCCACGAGTACTGGCCGCTGCCCTTTCCCGGCGTGCGCGTGAGCACCCCGAACGAGTTCCAGTCCAGCTTGCCGAAGAACCGGATGTTGGCGTCGAGCCCGCCCACGCGGTTCCAATCGGCGGAGTGAGCACCGCCCTCCCGGCTCATCAGCAGCAGTCCGATGTCCGAGCCGGTGCCGACGTTGCGGCGCAGTCGCAGCGTCGAGTAGGTATTGGCCGCCGTTCCGGTCGTCGGCTCTGTCCGCATCGCCAGCGCGCCCACGCCCAGGCCGCCGGCCTTGCCGGTCAGTCGCACACCGCCGGGAATCGTGATCGGCAGGCCTCCGCCCGTCAGCCCGACCCGCCGGCTGAAGAACAGCAGCAGGTCCTCATCTGGCGTCGGCGGGGCCTGCACGCGGTTGTTCCGGGCTGCGTCCCCCACGTAGAACACCCCGGAGTTCTCCAGGAAGAACTCGCGCTTTTCCGGGAAGAACTGCGAGAACTGCGTCAGGTTCACTTGCTGCTCGTCGGCCTCCACCTGCGCAAAATCCGGATTCACCGTCACGTCCAGCGTCAGGCCCGGCGTCACCCGCGCCTTCACGTCCACGCCGGCATCGCCCGAAGTCGCAAATTCCAGCCCGCCCGTCGCGCGCACCGACCGGGCCAGCGCGTACGGCTTCACCCGCAGGTCGCGCGATGCCCCCTCGGGATGCACACCCTCGAGCGTCCCGGCCAGTGACAGCCTCGTCAGCGCGTACTCGCGCGGGATCGGCGACCAGAAGGCGATCTCGTTCTTGCGCCGGATGCGCCGGGAAAAGTTGACCCCCCACGACTGGCTCTTCCCCGCGTCGAACCGCAGCGCCCGGAACGGAATGGCCAGCTCGGCCACCCAGCCGTCCGCCACCCGCCGGGTCTTCACCGACCAGACGGCGTCCCAGCTCATGTTGATCTCGCGTCCTTCGCTCGCCACCTGGCGGTCGGCGCGCGCCCCTTCGACGTTCGTGATGAAGACGTAGCCGTTGCGACGGTCGTGAAAGGTGTCGAGGATCACCTCGAAGTCGTCCTGGTCCTCTTCCTTGAAGTCCTTCCTGATGTCGTTCACCACCAGCCCGCCGGGCTCGCCGTCGTGCAGGTACGCCCCGATGTAAAGCGTATTGGCATCGTGGAGCACGCGCACTTCCGTGCGCTCCGACGCCGGCGCACCCGTGTTCGGTTCACTCTGCACGAAGCCGTCCGCCACCGCTGCCGACTTCCAGTCGGCCTCATCCAGCACGCCGTCCACGCGAATGGCGCGCGTCGTGGCGGTGGCCGTGATGGTCGGTGGACCCTGCCGAGGCGCCTTCAGTGAATCGGTCGTGACCGGCAACGTACGACCGAGAGCGAGCATCGTGAGGAGGATTGACGCGTTCATACCGAATTGTACGCGGTGGGACGTACGTCCGCTGGCGCCGTGCTCCTGCCTTCTCTTCAATGGTGTTCTCGCATTCTCGAGCACTTGCGATCTATTATTCATTGTATGCAGTTCCACACTTTCCACCACCAATGAGCCACGAAGCAGCGCCGGGGCTGCTTCACGAGTTCTTCACGCGTTCGGCCAGCACGTGGCCGCACCGCGTCGCCGTCGACGTCCCCCCGGGCCGCCTCCGCCCCTCGCGCCATCGCACCACGTACGCCGAGCTCGACCGGCAGTCCAATGCGCTGGCCCGCCGCCTTGCGCCGTTCGTCACGGGCGAGTGCATCGTCGCCATCATGCTCCCGCGAACGTCGGCGCACCTGTACGCGGCGCAGATCGGCGTGATGAAAGCAGGCGCCGCGTATACCTGCTTCGACCTCGCGTTTCCCGACGAACGGCTGCGCGAGACCATCGACGACGCGCGCCCGATGGCCCTCCTGACGGACGCTGCCGGTCGTGCCCGCGGCCTGGCGGCGGGCTTTCCCGCCAACCGCATCATCGATGTCATCGATACGCTCCACGCTCACGATGCGGCCGACCCCGCCTTCCGCCCCGCGTGGCTCGCTCCCTCTTCGCTCGCCTACGTCATCTACACGTCGGGCACCACCGGGCGCCCCAAGGGCGTGATGATCGAGCACCGGGGCATCAGCAACCTGGTGCAGTCCGATCACGAGACCTTTCGTCTCACGACGGACGATCGCGTCGTGCAGGGTTCGTCGGCCGCCTATGACTCCTCCATCGAGGAAGCGTGGCTGGCGTTTGCCGCGGGGGCGGCCGTCGTCGTGATGGACGAGGAAGCGGCGCGACTCGGCCCGGACATCGTCGGCTGGCTGCGCGACGAGCGCGTCACGGTCTTCTGCCCGCCCCCCACGCTGCTTCGTGCCACGGGGTGCGAAGACCCGGCGCGCGAACTGCCCGAACTCAAGCTGCTCTACGTCGGTGGCGAGGCGCTGCCGCAGGACGTCGCCGATCGCTGGGCCACCGGGTGTGCCCTGGTCAACGGCTACGGCCCCACCGAATGCTCCGTCACCGTCACCCGCGAGCGCATCGCGGCCGGCAAGCCGGTCACCATCGGCACACCGGTGCCGAACGTGCACGCGTGGATCGTCGACGAGGACCTTCAGCCGGTCGGCGATGGCGCCCAGGGCGAGCTCGTCCTCGGCGGTATCGCGCTCGCCCGCGGGTACTGGAACCAGCCGGACCTCACGGCCCAGCGCTTCCCGCATCATCCGACACTCGGCCGCATTTATCGCACGGGCGACATCGCCCAGCGCGATTGCGACGGCGCGCTGCTCTACTTCGGCCGCGGTGATGCACAGGTGAAGCTGCGTGGGTACCGCGTGGAACTGGGCGCCATCGAGTCGGCGCTGATCGCCTGCGACGGCGTGCGCGCCGCCGCGTGCGCCGTGCAGAACGGCGACGGCCGGCAGACGCTCGTTGCCTTCATCGTTCCCGAGGCGATGGTCCCCGTGCCCACCATCGTCGCGCTGCAGGATGCGCTGCGCGCCACCCTGCCGGAGTACATGATCCCGGCACGCATGGCCACCATCGAGTCGCTGCCCACCTCCCTCAGCGGCAAGCTCGATCGCGCGGCGCTGCCATTGCTCAACGGCACCGCACCGTCATCCGCCGGGGTGGACACCGCGCCGGCCAATGCCGTGGAGCATGCCATTGCCGATGCGGTACGGCAGGTGTTGAGCCACGCCACGCTCCCTGGCACGTCCGAGGACTTCTTCACCGCGCTTGGCGGCGATTCGCTGAGTGCCGCCGAGTTGATCACGAGACTGCGGGAGAACGCCCTGACCAGCGCGCTCGACGTGCGCGATGTCTACGAGGCTCGCACCGTCGCTGCGCTCGCCCAGCGCGCGCGGCCGCGCAACGCCAGCGCGCCCCGCGCCGCGCCGGAATCCCGCACCGGCATTCCCGTCGCGCGCACGACCGTCCTGCAGGTCCTTTCGTTGCTGCGCTCGCTGGTCGTGGCGTCCCTGGCTCTGTGGATCGGCGCCTTCTACGTACTCCCCGCCATCGTGAATCGCGTGGGGCTGGTACCGTCGGTCTTCCTGGCACTGCCCGCGATCATGCTGCTGGCGATCGCGTGGGCGCCACTGGCCGTGATGCTCGCCGTCCTTGGCAAGCGAACGCTCGTTGGACGCTACACGTCGATGCGCGCTCCGGTATGGGGGCCGTTCTACCTGCGGCACTGGCTGGTGCAGCAGTCCATCAAGTCCATCCCGTGGTGGGTGCTTGAGGGGACGCAGTTTCAGGTGATGGTGCTTCGCGCGCTGGGCGCACGCATCGGCAGGCGAGTGCATATCCATCGCGGTGTGAACCTCACGCGCGGCGGATGGGACCTGCTCGACATCGGCGATGACGTCACGCTGTCGCAGGATTCCGCGCTGCGCATTGCCGAGCTGGACGATGGCCACGTCGTCTTCGGTCCGGTTTCGCTGGGCGATGGCGTGACACTCGGCATTCACGTCGGGGTCGGCAGCGACTGCGTGCTCGAGGCCGGCGTCTCCCTTGCCGACAGTTCGTCGCTTCCGCGCGGCACGCGCATTCCGGCGGGCGAATGCTGGGACGGCATTCCCGCGCGCCCCGCGGGCCAGGCTGCGCCAACGCCGGTCATCGACACCTCGCGTGATCTCTCACCGCTGGCGTACGACGCACTCCTGCTCGGGGCGCGTCTCCTCCTGTCTCTCGCGTTCGCTGCGCCGCTTGGAGTGTTCGCACTGCTGGCCGTGCGGACATGGGGCGTGGAGACTGCCGAAGCCACCGCCTGGCTGCTCGACGGCGCGTTCAGCTGGCGCATCCTCGCCGGCATTGCCCTCCTCGAGATGTTCGCCGTCCCGTCGCGCCTCGTGCTCGACGCGCTTGCCTGCCGGGCGATGGGACGCGTCCCAAACGGCGTCTCCTCCCGCTGGAGTGCCGGGTACCTGCGCATCTGGCTCAAGCCGATGCTCGTCGACGGCGCCTCCCGTTGGCTGTACGGCACGCTCTTCTGGCCATACTGGCTGAGACTCTCCGGCATGACCGTGGGGCGCGACTGCGAGATCAGCAGTCTCATCGACACCGTGCCCGAAACGGTCACCATCGGGGACAAGAACTTCTTCGCCGACGGCATCTACGTGGGCAGTCCCCAGCTGCATCGCGGTACCGTGCGCGTGGCGCATACGACCTTCGGCAGCAGCACCTTTCTCGGCAATGGCGCCATCATCGCCGGGGGAATGCAGCTTCCCGATGACGTCCTGCTCGGCATCTGCACCGTGGCCCACCAGCAGCACCTTCGCTCGGGAAGCGCCTGGTTCGGCCACCCGGCCTTCGAGCTCCCGCACCGCGAAGTCATTGAGTACGACGCCGCCTTCACCTTCGATCCGACGCCGCTGCGCTATGCCACGCGCGTCTTCTGGGAACTCTCGCGCTTCGTTGTTCCCGCCCTGCCGGTCTTCGTGACGCTCCTCTGGTTCAAGCTCATCGCCGGCTGGTCGGACGTCTCGCTTCCCGTGTTCATTCTTGGCGTGCTCCCGCTCGCCACGCTCGGCGCGAGCGCGCTCTTCGCCGCGCTGATTGTCGTCTTCAAGTGGACGCTGCTCGGCAAGGTGCAACCGGCCATGCATCCGCTGTGGTCGTCGTGGGCCTCGCGGTGGGATCTCGTCTGCCTCGCCTGGAACGTCTGCGCCGGGTCGCTCGTGTCACGACTCGACGGCACGCTGCTGCTCAATGCCCTGTTGCGGTTTACCGGCGTGCACATCGGCAAGCGCGTCGTGCTGGGCACCGGCTTCGCCGAAGACTTGCCCGATCCCGACATGCTCACGTTCGAGGACGGCGCCACGGTGGACTGCCTGTTCCAGGCGCACACGTTCGAGGATCGCGTCCTCAAGATGGACCGTGTGGTCATCCGCGCCGGCGCGACCGTCGGCAGCAACGCCGTGCTGCTGTACGGCGCCGACATTGGCGAGGGTACGCGCGTGGCGCAGCACAGCGTGGTCCTCAAGCACGAGCACCTGCGCCCCGGGGTGCTCTACGCCGGCTTCCCCACGCGCCCACAGGACGACGCGAGCAGGTGGTAGCGCGGCGTCAGGCGACGGGGCGCGCCGCGCGCGTGTCGTAGCGCTGCGTCAGGAAGCCGACGATCAACCCGACCATCGATCCGGGAATCAGGATCTCCCAGAAATGCTTCTGGCCCGTCGCGGGATCGGTGCCCATGGCGAACGGCAGCGCAAACAGCGCCCCCATGACGAGACCAAAGGCGACGCCGAGCCCGAGGTTGTTGACACGCTTGGCGAACCAGCCGATGAGCACGCCGGCGACCAGTCCCTTGCCCATCGATCCCGGAAAGCAGGAACCCAGGCCGGCTCGAACCTGGACTCTTCTGATCCAGAGTCAGTTAGGTGTCTCTCCCGTAGTCAATTAGGAACTCGGCAGGCCGGCGACCCATGACCACGGACGATAGAGCGCCCGGACCTATAGGAGTCCGGGCGCTCTATCGTCTAGCGTCTATCGCCTATCGCCTGCTGTTCAAGAGGCGCCGGTCGGAATCGAACCGACGATGAGAGATTTGCAGTCTCCTGCCTTACCACTTGGCTACGGCGCCTTCAGGGGGAAAACTAGCCCCCCGGCGCACCCCTGACAACGTGCCGCCGGGCAAGCATCTTTGCGCCACCCCGCGTATGCAGACTGTTGCCCCACCCGGAGACCCGATGATCCGCCGCTCGACGCTGTTTGCCCTCCTCGTCACCTCCACTGCCTCGGCCCAGGTGCGCCCCGCACCCGCCCCGAAGGCGATGCCGACCCCCACCGAGGCGTCGCTCTTCGCGCACCTGCGCTACCGCAACATCGGCCCCGCCCGCGGCGGACGCGTCACCACCGTCACGGGCGTCCCCAGCCAGCCGCATACCTTCTACATGGGATCCACCGGCGGCGGCGTCTGGAAGACCACCGACGCGGGCCAGGGCTGGGTGAACATCTCCGACCGCTTCTTTGCCGTCGGCTCCATGGGCGCCGTCGAGGTCGCCCTGTCCAACCCCGACATCATTTACGCCGGAACAGGCTCCGACGGTCTCCGGTCGAACGTCTCCATCGGCAACGGCGTCTACAAGTCCATCGACGCCGGCAAGACATGGCAACACGTCGGACTCAAGGACGTCGGCAACATCGGCGGCATTCGCGTCCATCCGTCCAACCCCGACGTTGCGTTCGTGGCCGCCATCGGCAACCCGTTCAAGCCGACCAACGACCGTGGACTCTACCGAACGTCCGACGGCGGGAAGTCGTGGCAGCGCGTCCTCTACGTCTCCGATTCCACCGGCGCGGTCGACGTCGAGTTCCAGCCAGGCAATCCGAACACGGTCTACGCGTCCATGTGGCGCGGCGAACGCAAGCCATGGACCATCATCTCGGGCGCACGCGAAGGCGGCGTCTACAAGTCCACCGACGGCGGCGCCACCTGGAGGAAGCTCGGCAGCGGCCTCCCCACTGATCTGGTCGGCAAGAGCAATGTCGCCGTCACGCCCGCCGACCCGAACCTCGTCTGGGTGCTCGTCGAGGCTAAGCCGGGCGGCGGACTCTACCGCTCCAACGACGCCGGCGAGTCGTTCACGCTGGCCAGCAATTACGCGCAGCTCATCACGCGCCCGTTCTACTACGCCAACATCACCGCACACCCCACGGACACCAATGCGGTGTGGGTCGGCGCCGAGGGCTTCCAAAAGACCACCGACGGCGGCAAGTCGTGGCGCGCGATGAACATCCCGCACGGCGACAATCATGACCTGTGGATCAACCCCAGTGACCCGCAGCTGATGGTGCAGGCCAACGACGGAGGAGCCACCGTCTCCATCAACGGCGGACGCACCTGGTCCACCCTGTACAACCAGCCCACCGCCGAGATCTACCAGGTGTACGTGGACAACCAGTTCCCGTACAAGATCTATGGCGCACAGCAGGACAACTCG